>NZ_VTYM01000025.1:0-95203 GCF_013113925.1 Alteromonas sp. 07-89-2
AGGTCTGGCAAGCTTCCTAGCTTCATTCTGGGAATTTGAAAGGGAACAGCCATTCCTGCATTCCCACGCTTTGCTAGGAAACTTGCCAGCGCCTTCTGAGTGGGTAATGATCTATGCGGATTGGTATTACATCCACAGCGGCAGCTGTTTAGTTGGCTTAGCCCCTTGTCGTAACGGCCTGAAATAATCTTTATTTTGATAAAACTTCGCATCCTGCGGTGAATGCCATAAAGGCACGCCTAACAAAGGAAGGGGCTTTAAGAGCGGTGTGATCTGAAAAGCATCGAGTGCTGAAATTCGGGCTGACACTGCATCGTCGAGTACGGCGCGTTGTTGCCATTTATCGAGCTCACTAAATCCTTGAGGCACTGAAACCGCGAGCCACTTTCCAGTAAGCCCAATAAACGGGTTCAGCATCATTTCTAAATTCGCATGCCCAAATACATAGGGCGTTACTTCAGCATGCCAACGCTCTCGATTTGCTAGAAATACCTGTTCCCATTCATGGGTGGCCAGTTGCTGTAAGAAAGCTTCTAGCGATTCAACGCCACTTGGTCTGGGCTCTTCTATCGCCAGCACCACGCCACACTCATCAAAGTGGGTAATCCGATTGCGACGTGCGGTGCGAGGGTTTACGCCGTACGCCTCGATATCGCTTATATGCAGTTCATTTAATAAGGATTTTGTTTTGGGAAATTGCAGCCAAATTAGTGCATTAAACAAATCGTGCCAGCTTTGCTCTCTGGTAGGGACAACCCCATCTTCACTAATAATCGTTTCATAGTAACGCTGTTCATCTTCTGAAAACTGACTCTGTCCTTTAAATACAGGCCCCGTCCATTGCTTGTGATATCTAGATGTAAGTTCATTAAGCACATCAGGAGATGGAAACTTACTATGACTCATTAAACCGAGTTCATCTAAAAGAATGGTTACAGGATAACTTGCGTGTTTTTTTAAGTAGTCTTTACAGAAAGGGATTGAGTCTGATTGCATATCAACTATTGGTTCGCTCTGGGGTTTTCTCTATACTGAGCAAGTATTGTAGAGCAAACAGAGACTAACAATGAAAAAAATGTTTTTGCCATTGCTTGTACCTACCCTTCTGGGCGTAAGTGCTTGCACACCTAACAACGACAGCGCGTCACAAGATCAGTCTGCGAAAAAAGAGATGCCTGTGGCGTCTAACTTTGACAGTGTTTACAACAATATTTCAGACGCCGATATTCGCGAGCCATTAAAGGTACTGTCTTCAGATGAGTTTGAGGGCCGTTTACCGACGACTGAAGGCGAAAAGAAAACCATTGAATACTTGGTTAGTGAATTTACCAAAGCGGGGCTTAAACCGGGAAATGGCGATAGCTTTTTACAAAAAGTAGCCCTTATGGAAATTACGGCTGACCCAGATATGACCATGACTATTGGCGACAACAACTTCACATATAAAGAGCAAATGGTTGCCTCTTCCAAGCGTGAACAGAACTCAGTGTCGCTCGAAAATTCAGAATTAGTCTTCGTTGGCTATGGTGTGAATGCACCAGAGTACGACTGGAACGACTACGAAGGGTTAGATGTTGAAGGCAAAACAGTCGTCATGCTAATTAATGACCCAGGATTTGAAAATCCAGAAAGTGGTAAGTTTCAAGGCACAACGATGACCTACTACGGTCGTTGGAGTTACAAATATGAAGAAGCGAGCCGTCAGGGCGCTGCTGGCGCCATTATTGTTCACGAAACTGCCCCTGCCTCTTACGGCTGGTCAGTTGTAGCTAACAGCTGGAGTGGTCCGCAGTACGGCCTAGTAAGTGCCGACAAAGGAGCAAGTCGTGTGGCTGTTGAAGGTTGGTTAACGTTAGATGCAGCGAAAAAAGTGTTTGCTGATGCAGGGCTCGACTTTGACCAAGAGAAAGCAAACGCCATGCAAGGTCCTTACAGCAAAGCAATGGATATCAAAGCATCGGTTACGGTTAACAACACCTTCAAAAAGTCGGAGAGCAACAACATTATCGCGACTCTGCCGGGCGCAGAGTTTCCTGATGAGCATATTATCTACACGGCACATTGGGATCATTTAGGTAAAGATGAGAGCAAAGAAGGCGACCAAATCTATAATGGCGCTCATGATAATGCCACGGGCACTGCGGCTATTCTAGCCATGGCCAAAGCATACTCAGAGTTGACGCCTGCACCAAAACGCTCGGTATCATTTTTAGTAGTAACTGCTGAAGAGCAAGGGCTGTTAGGCAGTAAATATTATGCAAGCAATCCTGTTATTCCGATTGAAAATACGGTTGCTAATATCAACATGGACGCAATGAACGTATTAGGTAAGACCAAAAACGTTGCCGTTGTAGGCATGGGTAAGTCAGAAATGGAAGACTATCTTGAAGCCGCTGCAGCTAAGCAAGGCCGTACACTGACTCAAGAAGACAGACCAGAAGCTGGGTATTACTACCGCTCAGATCACTTCAGCTTTGCCAAGCAAGGTGTTCCAGCACTGTACGCTGAAGGCGGAAATGAACCAGCAGATGAAGAGACAGCCAAATACAGAAAACGTATGAATGTCATTGTTACGGGCTGCTATCACCAAGTGTGCGATCAGTATCGTGAGGATTGGGATTTAAGCGGTATCGTACAAGACACGCAAATGCTGTTTGATGTGGGTGTAGGTGTTGCAAATGCAGAGGCTTGGCCGAAGTGGAATGAAGCAAGCGAGTTCCAGCGCCAAAACTAAAACACTTTGACGTAAAAACGCAAAGAAGGCCGCGTCTTCTTTATCGTTAATAAAGGGTTTCTTCGTGAAACCCTTTTTTATTGAGCCACATTAATTTACTACCCTCTACATTTGAAGTCACTTCCCTCTATATTAAGCACTGATTTATACATCAAGGTGACACAACAAAGAGTACGGACATTTAAAACTCGCCCTTCGGGAAGGTCTGGCAAGCTTCCTAGCTTCATTCTGGGAATTTGAAAGGGAACAACCATTCCTGCATTTCCACGCTTTGCTAGGAAACTTGCCAGCGCCTTCTGAGTGGGCACTTATCTTTGCGGATTGGTACAAGCTTACCTTTGCATGGAATTAGGATAAAAATGTTAATAAACGGCTATTTTGGGATAAATGGAATAAGAATTTCCATTTTCTCATCATAATGTACTTGCAATTTCCTGTCAGACTGGCACATTCAGGAGCACGCGAATAAGAATAACAACAAACCATCGCCCACTCGTACGCGAGTACCGACAGAAAAAACTTCTATTATTTTTTTCAACAAGTGAACAGAGAGAATCCGTTATATGTGTGGTATTTTCGGTATCCTTGATATCAAAACCGATGTGTCTGAACTCAGAACCCAAGCCCTCGATTTATCAAAACTTTTGCGCCACCGTGGCCCTGACTGGTCGGGTATCTGGAATAATGACAATACCATTCTTTGTCACGAAAGATTGGCGATTGTCGATGTTGATACAGGGGCGCAGCCTCTTATCAGCCAAAACGATAAACAAATTCTTGCCGTTAACGGCGAGATTTACAACCACAAGCAACTTGCTGCTAATCTAGATGAGCCGTACCCATTTAAAACCCGTTCTGATTGCGAAGTTATTCTTCCGCTTTTTCAGCAGAAAGGCATCGACTTTATCGATGAACTAGAGGGTATGTTTGCGTTCATTCTATACGATGAAGAACAAGACGCTTACCTTATTGCCCGCGACCATATTGGTATTATTCCGCTTTATACCGGTTACGATGAACACGGTAACTTCTATGTTTCATCTGAAATGAAAGCGTTAGCAGGCGTATGTAAGACAATCAGTGAGTTCCCTCCTGGCCACTATCTGTGGAGCAAAGAAGGTAAAATCACCAAGTACTACAAACGCGACTGGATGGAATACGACAACGTAAAAGACAACACCAGCAACCTAGAAGAGCTACGTGTAGCATTCGAGAAAGCTGTGAAGTCACACATGATGTCTGACGTTCCATACGCTGTACTTCTATCGGGTGGTCTTGACTCTTCACTGGTTTCAGCTGTCGCTGCGCAGTACGTTGCAAAGCGCGTTGAAGACGAAGACAAGACAGATGCATGGTGGCCTCGCCTGCACAGTTTTGCTGTAGGTCTTGAAGGAGCACCGGATCTCAAGGCAGCGAAGAAAGTGGCCGACATGATTGGCACCGTACACCATGAAATTCACTTTACTATTCAAGAAGGTTTAGATGCCATCCGTGATGTTATCTATCACTTGGAAACCTACGATACAACAACGATCCGCGCCGCTACTCCAATGTACTTAATGACACGCAAGATTAAAGCGATGGGCATTAAAATGGTGCTATCGGGTGAAGGTTCTGATGAAATTTTTGGTGGTTACCTGTATTTCCATAAAGCGCCAAACGCCAAAGAATTCCACGAAGAAACGGTACGTAAACTTGATCGTCTACATATGTTTGACTGTGCGCGTGCTAACAAAGCCACATCAGCATGGGGTGTAGAAGCTCGTGTGCCATTCTTAGACAAGAACTTCATTGACGTAGCTATGCGTTTAAACCCACAAGACAAAATGTGTCTAGATGGAAAAATGGAGAAATGGATCCTTCGTAAAGCGTTTGATAACGGCGAAACCCTTCCAGCAGAAGTGCTGTGGCGTCAAAAAGAGCAGTTTGGTGATGGTGTAGGTTATTCGTGGATTGATTCAATTCGCGATTTCGTTGAAAACGAAGTGACTGATCAGCAACTTGCAACAGCGGAATTCCGCTTCCCAGTTAACACACCAGACACCAAAGAAGGCTACTACTACCGCACTATTTTCGAGAGCTACTTTCCTCAAGAAAGTGCGGCGCGCTGTGTGCCAGGCGGTAAATCTATTGCGTGTAGTACAGCAGAAGCACTTGAGTGGGATGAGAGCTTTAAAAACAACGCAGATCCTTCTGGACGTTCGATGAAAGGCGTCCACGCAGGCGAGTCTTAATAGACAATCGTACAAGTAGATCTAACATTTAAAAAAACGCGGTCTAAGCCGCGTTTTTTATTGTCTATTTATTCTTTTAAAGCTTCTGTTTTTGGTTTATACCATAAAGCAGAATTAGTAAGAGGGGTCTCAATGGGTAATAATGGATTTTCGAGAGTGAAAATCTTACGCTCATTAACCCCTAAAGACGCTAAGATTGGGGCGTACGTAGATTCAAATAACGCATCAAAAGACCCATCTTCAATGGCTCTGTTAAGGCCTGTTTCAATAAGATTCGCTAACGTCTTGTTACTTGAACTTACAAAGTAATACATAGCGGTGGGGTAATACAGCGCCATTGAAGGCTCAAGGTAAAGGTTGTTACGACGACCTTCCTCCTCCAGCTCTGCGTCCACTTCCATAACAGAACGAGGAAAGAAGTCCCCTTTACCTTGTTTAATCATGTCATACGCTTCGCGAAACTCAGGCACAGTAAACACGTTAAACCCGTTGGCTTGAAGAATTTTGGTGTCCGGCCATTCTTCACCCTGAATGGGTATAAGTTTACGCATGTCGGTCAGCGATAATACATCGTCAAACTTCGTCTTTTTATTTTCGTTAATAACGAAAACACGAAGACCTATAAGCCCTTTTGCGATTGGAATACGAATGGGGGTCAGTTCCTTCTCGCGCTGGCTGTCCGTCATACTCCATACTACGTTGACTTCTCGGTTTTCGCGTAGCTGACGCATCGCTTTGCCCGTCAGTAATATACGATCAGAAGGGCGTAGCTCATAATTTACGCCGGTTTTATCGAGCGCAAGTTTAAGCAGTGCTATCGGATATTGAGCACGGGCATCTGAGTCGTCAATCGGACGCGGATAAGTGATTGTCCAAGTAGCGGCCTCAACCATTGGTGCAGCAGTAAAAGAACATAAAGCGACGGCCGCTATTACGGCTTTTTTTAGCAGATTAAAGCTATGCATCTTCTTTCTGTCCTTTGTTAATTTGATTACTTAAGCGCAAGACATGTTTGCCATAAAGCCGGCGCGTTTCAAACACTTATTCAATACCAATGTATTTATGTGTTTGTAAAGATAGCCGCCAGTTACGTTCAATACAAGTACGCACTGCAAGTTCTGTGGCTCTCTTTTGCTGGCTAATTGGTTGTAAACAAACCTGTTTTCCGTCTAATGAAGATACACTAGCAAGCAGCGCATCAAGCTCGTCTATATGTTTTTGCATTGCAATGGGGTGCTTGATTTCATTCGCTCTTTCAAGCGCACTTACTAAGACGTCATATCCGCCTTTCATGTTTATTTTAGGAGAAACCGTCACATACGTACGCGTGTCACAAAGTACCTCAAAAGTACCGCTGGTCTCTATTTGTGTTGTGTATCCGTTGTTGTGAAGTAGGCTCGTCAGAGGACGTAGGTCGTACATACATGGCTCACCGCCGGTAATAACCACATGCTTTGCCACATAGCCTTGTTTCCCAAACTCAGCCAGCAAAGCCTCCTCACTGGAGATGAAATAGGTTTCAGACTCTTCGCCTTTTGTGATCACAGTTTGTGGCGACACACTCAAGTCAGGCTTAATTTCCCATGTATGTTTCGTATCACACCATGGACAGCCCACAGGACAGCCTTGTAAACGAACAAAGATAGAGGGAATACCAGTATGAGCACCTTCACCCTGGATAGTTTCAAACATCTCATTGATGTTTAATGTGGACATTGCAGACAATTTGACACCCTTTAACGATTGTATGTTGGGATTTTACCAAGGATCACATAAAATTCGGGCATAATTTCTTAAATCTTCGAAAAACTATGTCAGAAAACGTTGTTGTTATCTATTCAGGAGGCATGGACTCCTTCACAGTGCTGCATAAAGCGCTAAAAGCAGGCAAAAAAGTTCATGCACTGAGCTTTAACTACGGACAACGCCACAAGAAAGAACTCGATTATGCTGCCAACGTGTGTAACTCGCTTAACGTTCCCCACAAAATTGTAGATATTAGCGCCATAAATACGCTCATAGGGGGTTCAGCGTTAACCTCAGATATCGAAGTTCCAGAAGGCCACTATGAAGAGCCAAGCATGAAACAAACCGTGGTGCCCAATCGCAACATGATTTTGTTATCGCTGGCAGTTGGCTACGCGGTCAGTTTAGACGCTAACGAAGTATACTATGGCGCTCACTCTGGCGATCATGCCATTTACCCAGACTGCCGCCCTGAGTTTGTTCATAAAATGAATGATGTGTGCGGCATTGCGAATTATACACCGGTTACGATAATGACGCCTTATATCGACGACAGCAAAACCGCTATCTTGACCGATGGTCTGTCAATGGGACTGGATTACGGCCAAACGTGGACCTGTTATAACGGCAGAGAAAAAGCATGCGGAAAATGCGGTGCGTGCGAAGAGCGCTTAGAGGCGTTCAAGGAAAATAACGCCGTCGATCCTCTAGAATACGAATAGCGTAAGCTGAAATAAAAACACCTCTTATTGTTTAAAAGCGCTTTAATCCAAGCATTTTTAAACAATAAGAGGTGTGATCGCAGGTGCTTGCTGCTACTACTTTTGACTCTCTGAAATGAAGTAGCTCAATTCTTTAATACAGTGGCGTAATACTGGGTTTAATCGCGTATTTTTTCCATTCATCACAAACAGTTCGTGACTAAATTTAAATAAGCTCCCTTTTGCAATAGGTACAAGCCCAAGTGCGGCGCCCTGCTCTTTCGCCATATAGTCTGGCAGCAAACCAACATACTCGCCGGTCATAATCGCAGACATCGCTGCATCAAATGAGTCTGAGAAAGTTTGAATCGATAATCTGGTTTCATCTTCAATGTAGTTTGCCGACGACAATCCGGAAATACCAATGGCAGGATAATCACCAATTTTTACGCCTTCTGGTAAATCAGTATCACGATACTTTGCCAGAGGGTGTGTAGGCGCACAGTACAATCGCCCTTCAGTTTTGATGCCGACAGGATGAAAAGTTACTGATTCCGGTTTGACCATGTCATAGGTTGAAACAACGAGGTGGCACTCACCAGATAGAGCGACATGCTCAACTTCATTGTATAAACGAGTTTGGATATTAACGTGAATATCGTCAAACTTCTTCATTGTGCTTTTAACCGCTTTACTTACGGCCAAGTGCATAGAAAGTGGAAGACCAGCCATTAAGACCAAAGTGATATGACCAGAATAGTCATCATGTAGCGATTTCAGATTGAAGACAAAGTTGTCGAAGGCATTAAAGATGCGTTTGGTTTCTTGGAAAACCACCTCACCCTCTTTTGTCATTTGAAAGCCACCACGACCGCGATGACATAACACCAAATCTAAACGTTCTTCCAGTTTTTTGATGGCTGCACTGATGTTGGGTCGTTGCATACGCAACACGGGTTCTGCCGCAGTAAATCCGTTGCAGCTCGCTACAGCGTAAAACACACGCAGTAGCTTTATATCTGACTCCTGAAGACGATTAAGCATATTAGCACCTGTTTATAGGTATAGTTATCGATACTCAACTTAGAACTATATTCAACTAATTGTGCTATTACAACGACATTTTGCGGCTTTTCATCTCATTTTTTATTAAAAATTTGAGTTTTGTGCTACCAAAAAACTGACGTCAAGTCGTATTGTCCACAGGAAAAAAGGGGGATTTTCTTACACCAAAAGGAAAAGTGCTGTAGTGAGTTATCCGGTTTTATACGGAAAGAACCCACATACAGCCTTTGCTAGCGGGACACATCGCCATTTTTAAGAGAGTGTAACAACCTGCTTTCGAAGTGCTTCAATATCGTCACGCAATGATGCTGCTTTTTCAAACTCAAGCTCACGCGCATATTCAAACATCTGCTTTTCAAGCTCCGTGATTTGGTCCATTAATTCAGTAGCACTTGCTGTTTTCTGTTGCTTCTTCTTCTCTTCAACTTTGCGCAGTCTGACTTTTCCAGACGCAGGGTGCGCGCTGTCGCCTAAGTCCATAATATCGGTAATAGGCTTGTTAAGTCGCATCGGCGTTATACCATTTGCCTCATTATGCGCCATTTGCTTCTCACGACGGCGTTCAGTCTCGTCCATCGCTTTTTTCATCGACTTGGTAATACTGTCAGCGTACAAAATAGCTTTACCATTCACGTGACGCGCGGCTCTACCAATAGTCTGGATTAACGAACGTTCAGCGCGCAAAAAGCCTTCTTTGTCGGCATCTAAAATCGCCACCAGCGACACTTCCGGCATATCTAGACCTTCACGTAACAGGTTAATACCAACCAACACGTCGAATTTACCCAGTCGCAAGTCTCGGATTATTTCAATTCGCTCTACTGTATCGATATCCGAATGCAGATAACGAACTTTAACGCCGTGCTCATTTAAATACTCGCTTAAATCTTCAGCCATACGCTTGGTTAAGGTAGTAATAAGCACACGTTCGTCAAGCTCGACCCGTTTTTGTATTTCAGACAGGACATCATCAACCTGAGTGGCTACAGGACGTACTTCAATAACAGGGTCTAGCAGGCCCGTTGGACGCACAACCTGCTCTACTATCTCACCGTCAGTTTTCTTTAATTCATAATCGCCTGGCGTCGCAGAAACATAGATGGTTTGGGGGCAAATCTGTTCAAACTCTTCAAACTTAAGCGGACGATTGTCCAACGCCGACGGCAGCCTGAAACCAAACTCCACCAAGGTCTCTTTTCTAGAGCGATCCCCGCGATACATTGCCCCTACTTGAGAGACCGTTACGTGAGACTCATCGATAAACATTAGGCCATCTGCTGGAAAATAGTCCAATAAGGTTGGAGGTGGTTCGCCCGGAGCTCTTCCTGAAAGATAGCGAGAGTAATTCTCGATTCCGGAACAATAGCCAAGCTCCATCATCATTTCGATATCGAACTGGGTGCGCTGTGAAATACGCTGCTCTTCTATCAGCTTATTCGCCTCTTGAAGTTGCTTTTTACGATCGCCAAGTTCTTCCTTGATATGCTCAATAGCATTGAGGATTTTCTCTCGAGGGGTTACATAGTGCGTTTTAGGAAAAACCGTTGCTCGAATAACTGACTTATCGACAGCCCCGGTTAGCGGGTCGAACAGACTAATTTTATCTATCTCATCGTCAAAAAGCTCGACCCTTACGGCTTGCTTTTCAGAGTCCGCAGGGAAGATATCTATAACATCGCCTCGCACACGAAACGTACCCCTTTCAAACGCTAAATCGTTACGCTTGTACTGCAGTTCTGCAAGGCGACGTAAAATGTCACGTTGGTCCATGGTGTCGCCCTGGCGAAGATGCAATAGCATCTTCATGTAAGATTCAGGGTCCCCCAAACCATAAATAGCCGACACACTCGCTACAATGACCACGTCTCTGCGCTCCATCAACGCTTTAGTGGCGGACAGTCGCATTTGTTCAATATGATCATTGATTGACGCGTCTTTCTCAATAAAGGTATCTGTACTTGGAACGTAGGCTTCTGGCTGATAATAATCGTAATATGAAACGAAGTACTCTACGGCGTTATTGGGGAAGAATTCTTTCATCTCACCGTAAAGCTGAGCCGCTAAGGTTTTGTTGTGTGCAAGAATAAGCGTTGGTCTCTGCACTTCTTTAATGACATTAGCCATGGTAAAGGTTTTACCCGACCCCGTAACACCAAGCAGTGTTTGGCCGGCCAAGCCACTTTCTAGACCATCCACCAAAGCTTCTATTGCTTTTGGCTGGTCGCCTGCTGGCTTGTATTTAGAATGAAGCTCAAACCCTCTACTCATTTACTTAACCTTTTCTTTAGCTTACTGCTTAACATCTTGCTTGCGGTCAAACTACTCAACATTAAAAACGCACAGCCCTAAATAACCGCTCTGGTATTAGCTGTGCTCAGACGTTTCTTTATCTAATTCAAACTGAGTAATCGCACGTTTGAAAACAACAAATGAAACACACGCCATTGCAATATTGGCAATGACCGTTCCAGCAAATAACCCTTTCAGTTCAAATAGAAAACTACCCGCAACGCTGATAGGTACGAAGAAAACAAATAAGCGGATGACACTTAACGTTAATGCCGTCATTGGGCGATGCATGGCATTCAACGATGAGTTAGTCAGAATGATAATGCCTTGCATGCCATAACCCAGCGGCACAATCATAAGAAACAGCTGTATTAGCACGCTTACCTCTGCTTCATTAGCAAAGGCGACGGCTATCCAGCTAGATAGTCCCCACATGACAAGAAAAATGGCGAACTGCCAAACCAGAACAAATTTCAATGTAAGCGAATATGCCGTTTTTACCCGTTCTACTTGGCCTGCTCCAACGTTTTGACTGATAAATGGAGGCAGTGTCATGGAAAGTGCTAGCACAACAATACTTGCAATAGACTCCATTCTATTTCCCACTCCCCACGCTGCAACCGCTTCGGCGCCGTAACCAGCAACTACAGCTGTCATCACGCCACCGGCAACAGGGGTAAGCATATTTGCACCCGCCGCAGGTAGTCCTATTTTGAGAATTTCACGGCTGCTATCACGCAGCTCGGCAAGTGTCAGCAGTCGAGGCAACATCAACTTTCGACGAACGGCTAAAATATAAAGAATCCATAATGCACCAACTATCCACGCTATAAAGGTAGCGAGTGCCGCACCTTTTATTCCCATTGCCGGAATGGGCCCAAGTCCGAAAATGAAAATAGGATCAAGCAACGCGTTTAATCCGCCGCCTGCCGCCATTACAATACTGGGTGTGCGGGTATCGCCACACGCTCGCAGCACACTATTGCCAACCATCGGCATGGCAAGAAAGATGCTCGACAAGTACCATAGCCCCATATAGTCAGATATGTACGGCATTAGATTGTCTGTTGCATTAAGCAACTTAAACACAGGCTCTATGGTGAAAAAGCCAATTGCAGCTAGTGCACCCACAAGCAAAACGGAAAGCATTAATGAACCCGTCGCATAATGTTGAGACTTGGTTATTTCTTTACTGCCCTGTAACTTGCCTATAATTGCAGAGGTACCAATACCTAAGCCTATGTTTAGGCTTATTACGGTAAAAGTAACGGGAAAGGTAAAACTAATAGCGGCTAAAGGGTCGGTGCCCAACAAGCTCACAAAAAAGGTATCGATAAGTCCAAAGCTCATCATCATTACCATTCCCAGTATCATGGGAATAGTCATACGCTTTAACGTAGTACCTATATTTCCTTCCAATAAGTCGGAAGTACGTTGTTTAGCGTTACTTTTTATCACTTGAGCTCCGGCAAACTAAAATCCCCTCATCAATTGCGCGTTAGTGTAAAAGAGTGAACACTATTTAGCTATGCGTATTCGACAAACAAAACAAAGCATAAGAGGGTTGTATGAAAAGCGATGTTTTTGACAAAAGTACGTGCGATGAACCATTTCGCTGGCTACGCCACAAAACTACGAGTTTTTTGTAAAAATAAATCAAAACACGTGCGTATGTGTTCATTACAGTTTAATTTCTATCCTGTTTCACTTTTGATATGCAGGCAAAACGTCTCGGGCGCATCTAGCTATCTAAATAGAGCGTTTAAAAGACACACAAAAATGTTAACAAAATGTAAGGCATTGAGAATTAAGATGGATTTCATTGAATAGCATTTAGGCATTCGTTGAATTAACACACAAGCTACTTTTTGTTCAACCGATCTATTTCGATCGAGAAACAAGATCAAAAAAAACACCCTAACCCTCTGTATTAAAAAGCTTATCCACTCAATAACGCCATAACTTGAGTAGATCAATACGTACGCGATCTCGTAAATAACTACAGCGATTCTAAGCTATCAACATAGTTATCCACAGATTTAGTGGATAACTAACGCCAGACCATATTCGGCGGGATTTCGTGCTCGATTAATTTCTCAGCACGTAAGTGGTGACTAACCTTTTAATCCTCAGGTACAGGTTACAGATTTATGAAAGCCTGTACATAATACCAGTATGGAAGCGCTTTTTTATTCTATTTAGTTATATACTTTAACTTTAGTGAGATATATAAGAAAACGAGATGGGTAAAACTATCAATTACTAAAACAACCTCTTGTTCATAAGCAATGAGGGAATAATGTGCAGTTATTAACCATCACTTTCTCAGCATTGACGACAAAATGAACACAAAAGCCGTAAAAAGCTATTTTTTGCGCAGTCAGCACAAATATTTCATTTATGTTGTTGACAGTTCCTAAGTACGTCTTTAATATTCGCCTCCGTTGAAGCACAGGTCCCCCTTAGCTCAGTTGGTTAGAGCGACGGACTGTTAATCCGCAGGTCCCCCGTTCGAGTCGGGGAGGGGGAGCCAACTTCAGCAAACAACTCAGGTGTCGATTCCCCCTTAGCTCAGTTGGTTAGAGCGACGGACTGTTAATCCGCAGGTCCCCCGTTCGAGTCGGGGAGGGGGAGCCACTTAGTTGGCTCTTAATCGCCTCACCCACTTCATTCTATTTTAATTCCTAAAACAACGCGTTTAGACATTAAATAACCCTAATTCAATCAAGTTGTTAAACCCGTTCTAAAAAGGGATAATAGACCTAATCTGTTTTTCTTTTTAATTCACGGGCATTGTCCGTCAAAATTCCTCGAAGGAATTGCGTTATTCATGACTGAATTTTTACTGCTATTGATTGGTACAGTACTGGTTAACAATTTTGTGTTGGTTAAGTTTCTCGGCTTATGCCCGTTTATGGGTGTGTCTGGCAAACTTGAAACTGCCATGGGCATGTCTATGGCCACCACATTTGTACTCACCCTTGCCTCTGCATCGAGCTACCTAGTGGAAACCTATTTACTTGCTCCACTGGGCATCGGTTACCTTAGAACGCTTGCCTTTATTCTTGTTATCGCTGTGGTGGTTCAGTTCACAGAAATGGTCGTGCACAAAACCAGCCCTACCTTATATAGATTGTTAGGTATTTTCCTTCCTCTTATCACAACCAACTGTGCAGTGCTTGGTGTAGCGCTATTAAACCTTACTGAACAGCATAATTTCATGCAGAGTCTTATTTATGGTTTCGGCGCTGCTGTGGGGTTCTCTCTTGTACTGGTGTTATTTGCGGCCATGCGTGAGCGTTTAGCTGCTGCTGATGTACCTGTATCTTTTAAAGGTGCCTCAATCGCTATGATAACTGCTGGTCTCATGTCCCTGGCATTTATGGGCTTTAGTGGACTGGTGAAAGTGTAATGACGATATCTACCGCAATTATATTCGCCGTTGTTGCCATTGGCGTCCTTGCGCTTATTTTTGGCTTGGTTCTGGGCTACGCGAGTATTCGCTTTAAAGTTGAGGGCGACCCGCTTGTTGAGCAAATAGATGCCGTACTACCACAAACTCAGTGTGGCCAATGCGGATATCCAGGCTGCAAGCCTTATGCTGAGGCAATTGCTGAAGGTGATGATATTAATAAGTGCCCACCTGGTGGCGAGGCAACGATTAAAAAACTTGCAGACTTGATGGGAGTTGAACCTAAACCCCTTGATGCAGCTCATGGTGACGAAGACGTAAAAAAAGTTGCCTTTATTCGCGAAGACGAATGTATCGGCTGTACCAAATGTATTCAGGCCTGCCCTGTCGATGCCATTTTAGGTGCCGCCAAACACATGCACACGGTTATTACTGATGAATGTACAGGGTGCGACCTATGTGTAGATCCCTGCCCTGTCGACTGTATCGACATGGTGCCAATTGCTCAAACAACCTCTACATGGAAGTGGGATTTTGAATCATCGCCTAAAGGTGATATCCCCATCAAAATGGTGTCGTAATTGTGATGTATCCAAGTTTTGATTCAATTATAGAAACCCTTGAAGCGGGAAAGATGTACTCATTTCCAGGTGGCGTACATCCCGACGATAAGAAATCTCTATCTAATACATCAGTAATAAAGAAACCGTCGCTACCCGAATTATTGATTGTTCCTTTAAGGCAGCACATTGGCTCGGACGGTATCTGCTGCGTAGAAGTTGGCGATACCGTATTGAAAGGCCAAATTCTTTCGCAAAGCTCATTGCCTTTTTCTGTGCCAGTTCATGCGCCAACCTCGGGCGAGGTTGTTGCGATTGCTCCGCATGTTGTAGCGCACCCTAGCGGCCTAACAGAAATGTGTATTTCGATACGTCCTGACGGTAAAGACACATGGTGCGACCTATCTCCAATAGCAAACTATAGCGACATAGATAAGAACAAGCTTATAGAAGCTATTTGCCAAGCAGGCATTTCAGGAATGGGTGGTGCCGGCTTCCCTACCCATATAAAAACCTCAACGTCTAAACCTGTTGAGTTTCTTATTTTAAATGGGATTGAGTGCGAGCCTTACATTACTTCTGATGATCGATTGATGCGTGAGCACGCCTGGCAAATACGCCAGGGTCTAGACATTCTAACTCACCTTATTGGGCCGAAGGCCATTGTAGTTGCGGTTGAAGACAACAAGCCAGAGGCTTTCGAAGCACTTAATATTGCCTGTCAGGACAAGAAAGACTATCGCGTTGTTAGCGTTGAGACTAAATACCCTGCCGGCGGCGAAAAACAGCTGATTCAGGTACTGACTGGGCGAGAAGTCCCAAGAAATGGATTGCCTGCCGACGTAGGCGTGATGATGTTCAATGTGGGTACCTGCTATGCCATTGCAGATGCTATTTTACACGGCAAGCCACTAATTGAACGGGTTGTTACCGTAACTGGTGAAGCCGTTGAATCACCAAGCAATTTTAGAGCGTTGTTGGGTACGCCCGTCTCTCATCTATTGGATGAAGCAAACTACAACCCGAAAAAACAGAAAACACCTAAAGTGATTATGGGCGGGCCTATGATGGGCTTTACCTTATCAGACGCTACGATCCCCGTGGTTAAAACCACAAACTGTTTGCTGGTTCCTGCAAAAAAAGAGCTGGTAGACGACAATGCAGAGCGCCCCTGTATTCGCTGTAGCGCATGCGCCGACGCATGCCCTGCGTCATTGCTTCCCCAACAAATGTTTTGGCACGCTAAAGCAAAAGAATACGATAAAGCCGAAGAATACGACCTTTTCGACTGTATAGAGTGCGGCGCATGTGCTTACGTTTGCCCCAGTGAAATCCCCTTGGTGCATTACTACCGCCAGGCTAAGTCCGAAATACGCATTCAGCGTGATGAAAAAAACAAGGCAGAGAAGGCTAAACAGCGTTTTGAAGCACGTAAAGAACGTTTAGAGCGCGAAAAACTTGAGCGCGAAGAAAAACATAGAAAAGCAAAAGAAGCACGATTAGCTGCCAACAAAGCCAAAGAAGAAAATGCTGTAGCCGATAATGCGAATAGCGTTGTTGATGCTGGCGCAACTGAGGCCAAGGACAAAGTAGCGGCGGCGCTTGCGCGTGCGAAAGCAAAGAAAGCGGCTATGCAGGCCAACGCGAAGGATGAAAGTAATACAACAAATACCAACAAACCAAGCGCTGCGGCAGACGATAAAAAAGCACAAGTAGCGGCAGCTATTGCCAGAGCAAAGGCGAAAAAAGCCGCACAAGCCCAGAACGAAGCTCAAGTTGAAAGCGCGGATAAGCAAGTTGAGCAAGCGTCATCGCCAGAAGATGATAAAAAGGCAAAGGTTGCTGCAGCAATCGCCAGAGCAAAAGCGAAAAAAGCCGCGCAAGCTCAAAACGAAACGCAAGATGAAAGCGCTGTCGAACCCTCAACCACAGAACAGCCAAGTAACCAGTTATCATCACCAGAAGATGAGAAAAAAGCTAAAGTTGCTGCCGCTATCGCTAGAGCAAAAGCAAAAAAGGCCGCGCAAGCCAGCCAGTCTGAAGCATCTTCAGCAGAAAAACCTGCGGGCTCTCAAGACGAAAAGCATACCGAACTTTCCGATACTGAAGCTAATTCAGAGCTAAACGCTGAAGCGCAGAAAAAAGCGCGTATTGCCGCGGCAATCGCTAAAGCTAAAGCGCAAAAAGCTGCTAAAAATAGCGAAGACGGGCAGCCTGAAAAGTCAGTTTCAGGGCAAGGTGCGCCAACTCAATTAGATGAGCAACCAGACAGTCACTCCAAAGAACAGCTAGATGAAAAGCAGGCTAGGATCGCAGCGGCGGTAGCGAAAGCGAAAGCTAAAAAGGCCGCTTCGCAAAAAACGCAAGCATCTAGCCCTGATGGCGAGGCTGGTATTGAGAATCAAGACGTTAACTCGCCAGAAGAAGCCAGTTTTCAAAGCGTCAGCGAACAAAACAATAATGCTCAGGGTGATAGCGCATCAGATTCAGCTAACAACTTGAGCGAAGCGGATGAAAAAAAAGCGCGCATTGCTGCTGCGGTGGCGAAAGCGAAAGCCAAAAAAGCGGCTAAGCAGGAAGAACATCAAGGAAGCGAGCAAACTGATGCTAACGACGCTGCCTCGACAAATGAAGCTGACGAGAAAAAGGCGCGCATTGCTGCCGCAGTGGCAAAGGCTAAAGCAAAGAAACTTGCTCAAGACAGTAATGGCAATTTAGCGACCTCATCAAATACTGCTGAACAGGAAAATAGTAAAACAAATGAGCAGAGCGAATCGTCTAGCCGTGTAGGTCAAGCAACAAGTACGCAAGCTCCTTCTCAACCAACGGCACAAGATGAAAAGAAAGCGCGCATTGCAGCTGCAGTAGCAAAGGCTAAAGCAAAAAAAGCATCAGCTGAACAAGAGAAAGAATCATAATGAAGTTAAGTTTATCGAGTTCACCACACCAACGGGTTAAACGCGATACTGGCCAAGTCATGCGTATGGTTATTTATGCCATGCTCCCTGGCATGATTGCACAATCCTTCTTTTTTGGCTGGGGAATGCTCATTCAAGCCATTATTGCAGTAGTGAGTGCACTGGTCATTGAAGGCGTGATTTTATTTTTAAGAAATCGCCCCATCGAGCGCACATTAACAGATTACAGCGCAGTATTAACCGGCTTACTCATCGCAATTAGTATTCCTCCTACCCTACCTTGGTGGATGACGGTAACGGGTGTTTTCTTCGCTATTGCGGTGGCTAAACAGGTTTACGGCGGGCTTGGCTTTAATATTTTCAACCCTGCCATGATAGCGTATGTGGTGCTGCTTATTTCATTCCCTGCGGCTATGAGCCTATGGCTGCCTCCTGCGACTCACGCTGGCATTACGCCAAGTTTCTTTGATTCGGTATCACTCATATTTACTGGTTTTACTACTAGCGGATACGATGTCACTCAACTCAAAACCATTGCCGATGGTGTAACCATGGCTACACCGTTAGACACATTGAAAACCGACCTAACGCAAGGCGTAACATACTCAGAGTCATTAGCGAAGCCAATCTTCGATGGCGGCATATTCGAAGCTGCTGGTGCTGGATGGGGAATGGTGAGTCTTGCATACCTACTTGGTGGCCTCTACCTTTGGAAGACCCGCGTTATCAGCTGGCATATCCCGGGAGGTATGCTGCTAAGCGTGTTTGTTTGTGCATCACTGCTTCATTTAGCAAACGCCGATTACTACGCTTCACCGCTATTTCACCTGTTTAACGGTGCAGTAATGGTAGGCGCCTTCTTTATCGCCACCGACCCGGTTTCAGCGTCAACAACACCAAGAGGCCGCATTATATTTGGTGCAGCGATTGGCTTTTGGGTGGTAATAATCCGTACCTTTGGTGGTTACCCTGATGCGGTAGCGTTTGCGGTTATTATTATGAATATGGCGGTGCCTTTGATTGATTACTATACCCGTCCTCGCGTGTACGGCAAAAACGTTAAAGGTCGAGGTAAACACTAATGATGAAAGAAAGCTTGGCCAAAAACGGCCTTATGTTAGGTGCGTTTGCCGTTGTTACCACAGCATTAATAGCACTCACTTTTTTTGGTACCCAAGATAAAATTGAGCAACAAAAGCAGCAAAAGCTGCTAAGCGTACTTAATGAAGTCGTGCCTAGCGAATTCCACGACAATGCCCTTTACGCCAACTGCACAGAGGTCAATGCACCTGAACTTGGCAACAAAAAAGCCCACAAAATATATCGTGCGACATTAAACGGCCAACCTAGCGCATTAGTGTTAGAAGCTACGGCCCCAGATGGATACAGCGGCGATATCGATATCGTTGTTGGTGTAAAAGTGGATGCACCAGTTAGTAGAAACACACAAAGCAGCTCGAGTACTGACTCGCTCGACGGTGAGAGCGAAAACCTCAATATCACCGCGTTAGCGCTCTCGGAGTTGGCCGAGCTTGACTCAACACCTCAGAGCCCATCAGAGCAAGACGAGAATGCGTACGATATTTATGCGCCCAACACCAATAGAATAAGTATGAGGGTGCTTGGCGTGCGCGTTATCGAACACAAAGAAACCCCTGGGCTTGGCGATAAAATAGAGCTTGCCGTTAGCAACTGGATAACGACGTTCAGTGACAAGCCTTTTTCACCCGACAATTTGGCGCCTTGGCAGGTCAAAAAGGACGGTGGTGAGTTCGATCAGTTCACTGGCGCTACCATCACGCCGAGAGCAGTAGTAAGGGCAGTACGCGAAGCCTTGCTTTATGCACAGGCCAACCAATCTGCACTTTTCAACGCTCCTAACACCTGCGCAATTACAGATTCCGTTGAAACAATTGATGCGATTAACGTGAATGAGGCTCAACCTCATAGTGTAGAGGAGCTATAACGTGACTGATTTTCGCGACCTGTCTTTACAAGGGCTTTGGAAGAACAATCCTGCGCTGGTACAACTGTTAGGTTTGTGCCCGCTATTGGCCGTTACCGCGACGTTTATCAATGGTCTCGGGTTAGGCCTTGCTACCATGTTGGTACTCATTGGCAGTAACGTTACCGTTTCACTCGTTCGTAATGTGGTAAGAAACGAAATCCGCATTCCCGTTTTTGTGATGATCATTGCTGCGTTCGTTACCATTGTTCAGCTATTAATGAATGCATACACCTATGACCTTTACTTAGCGCTAGGTATTTTCATTCCGCTGATTGTAACTAACTGCGCCATCATAGGCCGCGCAGAAGCCTTTGCGTCGAAAAATGGGCCGCTCGCCTCTGCCTACGACGGACTCATGATGGGACTGGGTTTTACCGCGGTGCTGGTCATTTTAGGTGGTATGCGCGAGATATTGGGTGCAGGTACATTGCTAGCAGGGGCAGACAGACTGTTTGGCCCAATTGCTGAGAACTGGACCATAACGCTTTTCAACACTGAAAATCCGTTTTTGCTTGCGATACTGCCGCCTGGTGCCTTTTTAGGCATGGGTCTTCTTATTGCTATCAAAAACAGTATTGATGCAAAGTTAGCCGCTAAGCAAACATCGCCTACAGTGAAGGCTGAACGGGTACGCGTTACAGCTGAAAGCTAAACGCTAAAAATCAAAAACAAAAAAGTATTTAGAAATGAATGATGTAGTTAAGCCGGCCAAGCCACTTTCTAAGCAGGAAAAAGTAAAAGAAATCATGCGAATACTGGATGACCTTTATCCAGAAATTCCTATCTTTTTAGATCATAAAGACCCATATACGTTACTCATTGCGGTTCTCCTATCGGCACAATGTACAGACGAGCGCGTTAACCAAATTACGCCGAAGCTCTTTGCTCGGGCAGATAATCCGTACGACATGGTATTGATGAGTATTGAAGAAATTCAAGACATTATCCGTCCTTGTGGTTTATCTCCCATGAAGTCCAAAGGCATTTGGCATTTGTCTGATATGATCATCAAGCAGCACAACGGTGAAGTGCCTGCAAACTTTGAAGCGCTGGAAGCCATGCCCGCAGTGGGTCACAAGACTGCCGCTGTGGTTATGTCTCAAGGCTTTGGCATTCCTGCTTTTCCCGTAGATACTCATATCCACCGATTAATGTATCGCTGGGGTTTGTCGAACGGAAAGAGTGTTGAGCAGACAGAGCGTGACGCAAAACGCTTGTTCCCAAAAGAAAGGTGGAACGATTTGCATCTGCAAATCATCCTTTATGGCAGAGAATACTGCCCTGCCCGCGGTTTCGACTTAAACAAGTGTGTTATCACACGCGAGTTCGGCAGAAAGAGTTTTATTAACGAAGTACTGAAAGAACAAGAGAAAAAGCAAAAGTTGGCGCTTAAGAAGAAGCGTAAATAGAGCTTCAGTAAGAAACATAATATACGCAACTTCTATTGAAAAGGAGTCTTTGGACTCCTTTTTTCAAATCAAATAAAGCTAATCCTGAGGGCTAAACTGGCGAAAAGCGAAAGCTTTTGAAGAGTCTTCTGCTGCTATGACAATTCCCTTTCTCTCATTAATTGAGTTTTGGAACTCAAAAGGAAACGCGCCATAGGCAAGAAGTCCCTCATACTCGAAGTCATCAAAGCAAACATCTGCTTTGACCGTTATATTGAAAAGTGCGCTCATTCCACTGATAGGTTCGACGGCGCCTGAGTATGAACACCCATTAGAATCTGAACCACTGATTATACCGTCTGCATCAATAGCGAATGAGCGAGTGTAAGAACCCTCTGCCCGAGAGGTAGAATAATTGCCCGCTATATCAGTAAGAGAAACATCCTCGCTAGAGCCGACCTTGTCAGCAGAAAAACCTAAAATACGACCAGATACTGTTGCAGAGCCTTCTAGTGAATCTTCTGTTGCAGTAGCCTGCATTGATCCATGCCTTGTCATATTCGCTCCTGGATACAACATCGTATCTTCTGACGAAAAGACATTCTCGCTTACAGAGCCATGAGCAATTAGCGTGTCGCGAGACGCCTCAGAAAACATTGTGGCCTTACCTTCAGGTGAGACTGCGATTAAGACCATTTCTTGCCCGCCTTCAACCGTTGTCGCTTGCCCAAACCATATACCTAGCACTGAATCCGGTCTTACAATACTGTCGTTATCATTTGAGCTACTACCACCGCACCCCGCAAGTAGAACCGCACATGCGATTGCACTGACGCCAGAACTGTTTTTGATAAATTCTAACAGTGTTGACGTTTTACTCTTGCAATGAGAATAAGGAGATATGTTCATATTTACTTTCCTTGTAGTCTTAATTCCTTTTTTAAAAGGTAACATTAATCCCGACACGCTAGTAGAGAGATTTTGCGACTAACACACGACTTACGCTTGTGGTTTGCCTCGAAAGGGACAATCAAATTGGCTATGATGGATGGGTTAGAGTTTTGCTCGCGCAAATAAAAAAAGAAATATAAAAATAAATCCATGGAGAACATATGTCTCGATTGAATACTATAGCTAGAAGGCTAGCGTTTGGAGCATTAGTAAGTGCATGCAGTTTTGGTGTTTTTGCAGAAACTTCCCCCATTACTGACGAGCAAAAGAAAAATGCGGAAGCATTAATTCAAAAAGCCCTGAAAAGTGATTTAGGCTATAGCATTGTTGAATCACTAACCACTGAGATTGGCCCTCGCCTGGGCGGCTCTGAAGCAGAAAAACGAGCTAGAGATTGGGGCGTGGTGGTAGGAGAGCGTCTAGGTTTTGATAAAGTCAGCATAGAAGAATTTACTATGCCATTTTGGGATAGAGGCCACCTACACATTTCACTCACGGCGCCTTATGCCCAACCGCTTTACGGCACAGCCCTTGGCGGCGCAGCGCCTTCTGAAAGCGAGATCAATGCAGACATCGTTTATTTCAGAGACATTCACGCGCTAACCGCAGTTAAAGATGGTGCCCTTAAGGGCAAAATTGCATTTGTAGACGGCGACGCCATGGTTAAAAGCCAAACAGGTGCAGGCTATGGTCAAGCGAACCAACGTCGCCGAATTGGTTGGCAACATGCTCAACGCGGCGGCGCTGAAGCGCTGGTCGTGCGCTCAGTAGGTTCAGACTCTCATCGTTTCCCTCACTCAGGCATGATGAGCTCAGACGGCGATAATTGGGCAGATATCCCCGTAGTCGCTATCTCAAACCCTGACGCAGACCATTTACGACGTCTACATAACTTAGGTAAACCGCTGTCATTGTCGCTTCACTCTGAATCGAAATGGAAAGGCGAAGTAAACAGCGGCAACGTAATACTGGATTTAGTGGGCAGTGAGAAGCCCGAAGAGATTATCCTTGTTGGCGGCCACCTAGACAGCTGGGATTTAGGAACGGGTGCAGTTGATGACGGCGCGGGCATTGCTATTACCACGGCAGCTGCTGCGTTAATTGCTTCTTTACCAGAGCGCCCAAAACGCACCATTCGTGTGGTCATGTTTGGCGCTGAAGAAGTGGGCCTATTAGGCGCCTTTGCTTACGCTAAACAGCATGAAAAGAACCTTGAAAATCACGTTCTGGCCACAGAGTCTGACTTTGGTGCGCAAACTATCTGGCAAGTAGTGTCAAATGTGAATCCCGAAGCGACTGTGCTAGTCGATGAAATCGCGAAGATTTTATCACCGCTAGGTATAGTGCGTGGCGGGTCAGACATTGCTGGCGGCGGCCCTGACATTATTCCGCTAGTAGCGAAAGGCGTACCAACGATTAGGTTAAATCAAAACGGTAGAGATTACTTTGATCTTCACCATACGCCAGATGATACCTTAGACAAAATTGACCCCGATGAGCTTGCGCAAAACATTGCAGCCTACGCAGCAAGTATATATTTGTTAGCCGATTCGGACGTTGACTTAAAAGCTAAACAGTAGTTACACGCTAGTAATCATCAAACATTGGTCAGTGCATCTCGTGCTGGCCAGTGCTTACCAGTACTCTGCTTGCCCTCGCCTCTGCTAGTCCGAAATACTTACGTTTTATTGCGCTTGAATAAGCTGGGCAACAAATCGCTTTGCTTCTTGCCTTGATGGCAATTCTACATGCCGATAAGTATTCGCATGTTTAAAGGCAACGGTTGTTTTATTTATGGAGATATTTGAAACTAACGCACCAGACATGGCGCAATTAAAGCTAGAGATAGAATTTTGAAATTGCATAGTAAATACTTCTTTTTTTAAGTTATTTGTTTTGAATTCCTCGCAGGTTGGGTAAAGAAATCGAAAAACGATAATTAGGCTCTTGCGTGAACACTAAGTTTCAGAAAGAGCCCATATTTTACGAGGTCACTTCAGATAGGAGAAATGACCTTTGATAAGCTTAGAGATCTTATCGAACCACTACGTTAGCAGCTTGAGGGCCTTTTTGGCCTTGTTCAACTTCGAAGCTAACTGCTTGGCCTTCAGCAAGCGTTTTAAAGCCGTCTGAAGTGATTGAACGGAAGTGTACGAATACGTCTTTACCGCCAGCTTCTGGAGTAATAAAACCGAAACCTTTTTCTTCGTTAAACCACTTAACTGTACCGTTTACAGAATTAGACATAATAATAACCTTTTAAAAAATTGATGTAATGGTGGAAACCACCGAATAGCCGTAGACATAACTAAGCTAGTAAAGCAGTTGTATATCTATCTAGCACTTCAATTAGAAGGTGTAAAGAAAGGTACAGCGCAGTATTAGGTAAAGCATAAAACATATCTAGAGCGAGCGGGAATGTACAGGTTATTCGCGAAGATGTCCAATTATTTTTAGATTATTTTTTAGCCACACCTTTTTCACACATTCTTTGTTTGTATTTTGAATACGTATGTTTATTCAAGGTGCTTAAAAGCTGCGCTAACCTTACTTTTTTGTTTTAGGTTCAGATTATGACAGACACGTATGCGTTAGCAGGTAAAACAGCCATTGTTACTGGAGGCGGAAAAGGGCTAGGTAAAACTCTCGCTCGCTTTCTACTAGAAGCAGAAATGAACGTGGCCATTTGTGGGCGCACTGAAACTGCGGTCAAGCAGACTGTAGAGCAGTTAGACGCCCTATTCCCAGGTAATGTCATTGGCCAAGTTTGTGATGTATCGAAAAGCGCTGATGTTGCCAGTTTTGTTAGAAAGGTCATAGATACATTTGGCGAGCTACACGTCCTAATTAATAACAGTGGCTTTGGTAAAGAGACCCTTATTTGGGAAACCTCAGAGAAAGCATGGGACGAAGTAATGGATACTAACGTAAAAGGGACCTTTCTCATGTGTAAAGAGGTCGTGCCTCACATGATTAACAACAAGGAGGGCTACATTATCAATATCGCTTCTCAGGCGGCATTGAACGGCTATGCCAATGCAGGCGTTTACTGTGCATCAAAATTTGCGATGGTGGGGCTTGGAAAAGCGTTGCAAGAAGAGGTTCGCCCCTACGGTATTCACGTTCATTCCCTAAACCCTGCACTGATACAGTCGCAGAAAGCAGAAACAGAGAAAGTGGACGATGGCCTGATTCAAAATGAAGACTTAGGCAACATGGTGGTGTACCTGTTGAGCCAACCTCGCCGTCTTAAAATTGATAATATCGGCCTATGGGGCTATTAATACCAGTCCGCATAGTACGTTTAACGAGAATTGTAAAACTGTCTTAAAGCGTTAACATTTCCTAATTATCATAAAAGCGTGTTGTTTGCGTTTACTCAAATAAAGTACTCACCGTATATGTGTACAAAAAGTAACGGCCAACACGCAATCACAGTGCAGTGTGCCACCGCATTATTCCGGTGGCTCGAATGGGAATTTGTTATGCGAATGCTTCACACCATGCTTCGAGTTGAAAACTTAGAGGCCTCTCTTCACTTTTATACCTCACTGATGGGCATGCGCCTTCTTCGCCAGTCTGAAAACAAAGAGTATGAATACACGCTAGCTTTCGTGGGATATGGCGATGAAACCGAGAGTACCGTCTTAGAACTTACCTATAACTGGGGCGACAACACCTACGATAAAGGTAACGCGTATGGTCATATTGCGATTGAGGTCGATGATATCTATCAGTTTTGTGAAAACTTAGAAACAAGCGGCGCTGATGTATATCGTAAACCGGGGCCAGTAAAAGGCGGCTCCACAGTGATTGCTTTTGTTCGCGACCCCGATGGGTATGCAATAGAACTCATACAAAATAAATCCATTTCGCTATGAAATGGCTCAAAAACAAGAACTGAAGATGCAGCCAGCGTAATCAAAGCGATTTGAACGCTTAAGTCGCCAAACTATCAACTTAAAAACGTGCGGCTCTGGAAAAAACGATAAAAACCACATGGAGTGATACTACATGCTACGTAACCGCTTATTATTTTCGCAAAATGATAAAAACAAAAGCCAAGCTAGAACAGCGATAAGTCGGAAGCCTCGATCGGCGCACAATATAAGCTTGCGCAGAAAGCCAAAAGCAAAAGCAGCCACTATTCTGCCAGCGTTGTTTGTCGCTTTTACCGGTGTAGTTGCTGCTGGTAGTGCGTTATCGGCCATGGCTGCAAATAACGAGAGTGAGCAAACACACGCTGACACAAAAGAAAATGTTGAAACGCACTTTACCGTGATAGCCCATCGCGGCGCGTCGGGCTATTTACCTGAGCATACCCTTGAAGCTGCTACCCTCGCCTTTTCTCTGGGCCCTGATTTTATTGAACAAGATGTTGTTATCACCAAAGACGACATACCCGTTGTGCTACACGACATCTACTTAGAAACGGTCACCAATGTAGAAGATGTGTTTCCTGCACGCCACCGCGATGACGGACGCTATTACGCGCGTGATTTTACTCTTGAAGAACTGCGACAACTGCTGGTACACGAGCGCGCTAACAGTGACGGGAAGCAAGTTTTTAAAGATAGGTACCGCGGAACGCATGCTAATTTTAAAGTGGCCACGTTAAATGAACACTTTGAGCTAATCAGCGAGCTAAATCGCCAATTTGAAACGTCTGTAGGGGTTTATCCTGAAGTAAAGTCCCCTGCCTTTCACATTAAAGAAGGCGTTGATGCCAGTAAAATCGTTGTAGATGCCTTAAATGCTTACGGGTTTGGTGGGGAGAGCGGTAATAGCTACCTGCAATGCTTCGATTTTAACGAAGTTAAGCGCATTCGTGAAACTCTGGGCTATAAAGGCAAAGTTGTGATGCTGATTGGCGAAAACGACTGGGGCGAAAGTGACACAGATTATAACTGGCTGCGCACTCAGGAAGGCATGAAGCAGGTTGCGTTGTATGCCGATGGCATAGGCCCTTGGTTAGGCCATTTACTCGATAATAAAGCGAAGGCTCAAGGAGAAATAGAAGCCGCGACATGGATTGCCTACGCCCACGAAAATAACCTGACAATCCACCCTTACACCTACCGACATGATTCACTACCAGCAGGTATGAGTTCAGAACAAGTCTTGGAAGTTTTAGACGAGGTGGTAGGTGCTGACGGTGTTTTCACCGATCATTTAGTACCGGTATTAAAGTGGCGAGAAAAATTAAACTAACGCATTTTAAAGCGAGTGTAGGCGCGATAATTAGCGCCTAGGATTTTGAAAGTCGCACCACCACGCGTCTGTTTTGGGCGCGGCTTTCTCGCGTATCGTTTGGCGCAATGTGGCGTTTCTCACCGTGGCCTGTTAACTGAATTCGATCTTCAGGTACACCTAGCGTAGTCAAATAGCTTTTTACTTCGTTAGCACGTCGAATAGACAACTGTTCATTATTATAGCGACCGCCATAGCTATCGGTGTAACCATCAAGAAGCACAAGCTCAAGCTCGCTGTCTTCTTTTAAGTATTCACCTATCATGGTTAAGCGCTTCTGCGAATATTTGGTTAGCTCTGTACTGTTGTTTTGATACGACAATACCGTGTAGGCAATGTCATCAAAACCGAAGGGCAATAAGTTCGATACACACTTCACAAATTCACGATACACACCAGAGAAGTTGCTAGCGTTTAATGCCACACTCACTTGGTCATATTTGTTATACCAGTCTTGGTAATAGATTGTGGGCCAAAAGCCTTTTTCTAATTCAGACAACATAGTCCAAGCCGCATCCTGCGGAAGGTCGCCATTGTACTGTTTACGAATAGACATGTCGGCAATGGTTTTAGGCGCAACGCCGGGCATCCATTTAGGTGGTACAGAATAAACAGCAGCCATATCAAATTTGCTTGGCAGCAAATACATGTCCAGTTCGAATTCCATATTAAGCTGCTTCGACGCTGAGCTCGTGAACATGGCTTCGCCATAACCGGGTAGTTCGTGGTTCAAGGTACACTGAAGTCGCGTGTCTTTGTCTATTCGCCAGTTGGAGCTTTCTATGGTTGCAGAATATTGCCGCATGGCAGCGTGGGAAGACAATGACCCCAGCATCCCCAATAAAGCGATGTATTTTAATTTCGACACCATTTCGACACCATAACGAAAATCAGACTAACACAGGTAAAAGACAACACTACGTGCACAAATTACCGAACATAATGAATCAAATTAGCTCACACAAAAAGAAGAAATGTGCCTAATGATTTTTTCACGCTTAATTTGATTATCGTCCAAATTGTAGAAAAGTTTAGCGTTTAATACCATTCGCGTTTTGTACTTTTGTTAGCCCCCTGATTTAACAGTTTATAAATTGCAACTGGCAACTCGAGAGTATCCTTGCGATAATTCTTTTACGCAATATGCTTCGCAGGTTGGTACGCATTTTAGTCACCAACCAATTAACGCAATCGAGTCTTACAAGAGTGTTTATGTCTGCCAACCCGCCCCTTCTCTCCCAGCGCTTTCGAGGTTACTTTCCCGTTGTTATCGACGTTGAAACAGCCGGATTTAATGCAGGCACTGACGCCCTGTTAGAATTAGCCGCGGTAACGGTGAAAATGGATGAAAACGGTATACTTCATCCTGATCAAACTTTTCATTATCACATTGACCCCTTTGAGGGCGCTAATCTAGAGCCAGCAGCCTTAGAATTTAATGGCATCGACCCTAATTGTGCATTGCGAGGGGCTATTGAAGAAAGCGAAGCCATGAAGGACTTATGTAAAGGCATCCGCAAGGCGCAAAAAAATGCAGACTGCCAACGTTCAGTTATTGTTGCTCACAATGCAACGTTCGATCAGAGTTTCGTCAATGCCGCGATAGAACGCTGCAATATAAAACGCACGCCGTTCCATCCGTTTGTTTCATTTGACACCACCAGCCTTGCTGGATTGGCCTTAGGCCAAACGGTTTTGGTAAAAGCATGCCGTGCAGCGGGGATCGCATTTGACCAAAGTGAAGCGCACAGTGCGCTGTATGACGCCCAAAAGACCACCGAGCTATTTTGCTATATGGTAAATCGCTATAAAGCGCTAGGCGGATGGCCTGTAGAAAATAAAGAGTAGTTTTATTCAAACTGATATAAACAAAAACAGCGCCAAAAGGCGCTGTTTTTTTATAACCTTTAAACAGTTTAGCTTATAGCTTGTCTGCTTCTTCAGATAGGTACTTAGCAACACCTTCAGGCGACGCATCCATACCAGCTTTACCTTCAGTCCAACCCGCTGGGCAAACTTCACCATGCTCTTGGTGGAATGCTAGTGCATCAACCATGCGTAGCATTTCATCAACGTTACGGCCAAGTGGAAGGTCATTGATTACCTGATGACGTACCATACCTTCTTCGTCGATTAGGAATGAACCACGGAACGCAACGCCATCTTCTGGGTGCTCAACATCGTATGCCTGGCAGATGTCGTGCTTAACGTCAGCAACAAGGGTGTACTTAACCGGACCAATACCACCTTGATTTACCGGAGTGTTTCTCCACGCATTGTGTGAGAACTGAGAGTCGATTGAAACACCGATCACTTCAACACCACGCTTTTTGAACTCGTCGAAACGCTTGTCAAAGGCGATAAGCTCTGACGGGCATACAAACGTAAAATCTAGTGGGTAAAAGAATACAACAGCTTTCTTGCCCTTGATTGCTTCACTTAGTGTGAAAGTGTCAACAATTTCACCACTACCAAGTACCGCTGCTGCAGTAAAGTCAGGTGCTGGACGGCCAACTAATACACTCATGAGTCTCTCCATTTATATTTGGATTGTAATAATAGAAGTGATTACGTTGCGTAACCACTTTGATAAGAAATTTCCTTCAAAGAAAATAGGTACGAATATGGAAATAACAATATTAAACAACGAGTTTTTTTACTGATCATACCAATAACCGCTTAACATCAACCCACACTGTTCAGTCTTTCTTCAATTACCTTGTATTAAATTTGTCATTATCCACTTGCTAAAGCAAAGAATAACAATTATTATCATTTACAGATTCATTTGGAGTATGTTTAATGTTTGTTTGCATGTGCTATGGGGTAACTGATAAAAGCATTCGCGCAGCGGTTGAAGAAAACGGTGTGGGAAATATGCGAGAGTTACGTCAACATTTAGAGCTTGGCTCACAATGCGGTAAGTGCATCAACATGGCTCAACAAATCATTGACCAAACTATCGTCGATGAGTCGTTATTTAAAGACGTTGGCTAGATAATTAGCCAACCCGCGTATTCTTAACACGCAACATCACCGCTCTACGTATCCTTTCCTAGACTTAAAACACCGTATTTATTATCACGATTACTAATTTTAGTGGCCTAAGTCATATACTAGTTTAAATACCTAAGTAATATTCACATCGTCACCTAAAACGATAGGTTGTTGTCCTTTCAAACTCAAAGTTAGGCTCATTTTCTTACTTTCACTGAGTGCAGCGTGCCATTTAACTACGTAGCTTTGCTGAAGCATGCCCTAGGGCCTGTTGACCTTTGTTGTACATTTTTGCAGCGGCCTGTGTGCCATCTAGACAAGGCGAATGTTTGACGGTTTAGTGGTTCTAAATCGAGAACATTCAACGCAGTATAGATGGCACAAAGGCGCTGCCCTAAGGGGTCGTTATGGAAGCCTTTTACTCTTTGTCACAGTCCTTTAACTTAGCCCGCTAGGCTTGCAGGACTGTTTCGCGATTAAAAGGCTTCCATTTAGACCAAAGAGTGCGCCAACTTCACCTTGAAAAGGGTTTTCATTTGGCAGCGAATCAAACAGATTTTGGGCGCCGAGAGTAACTTGTGTTTGAGGCAGTACTTTCCATGCGACTTGGGCATCGAATGTGGTTAACGCATTGCCGTATATGTCCATCCCTGCGGACGCATCAAGATGGTCTTCATAAAACTCACCGTAATAGTTAAGCCGCCAAGTAAATGCCCAATTTCCTTTCGATTGCTCCAGCGTGATACTGCCTCGATGAGCAGGCAAGTTATCTTCCAGCATACGAATTCTTGCTCGTGTTAGATTAGGTAGAAGCCGTATTTCGTCCCCCACTTGCGCAGGATAAAGTGTAACCCGCTCTACTTGTGTGTCTGTCCAGTTGAAGGCAAGAAGTAAAGAATTTGACCAATCAGCTAGCGCAAAATTGTAGTTAACAACTAAATCGACACCCTGAGTTTTTGTGTCAAAGTCATTAGTAAAATACTTTGCAGCATTATATTTCGCCGCATCTGGACGACCTTGGGCAATAAGCGCACTAATGTCGTCGTCGGTTAACGGGATTGCAGATGTCGTACTAATGCGATCAGAGAGGCGAATATTGAAATAGTCGAGCGTTGCAAAAAAGTTCTCGCTTGCCTGCATAACAAGCCCAAGGCTAAAGTTCACCGATTCTTCAGGCGTAAGTGGCGTTGCGCCCAGCTGCAGCGAGATAAGATCAGTTGGAGGCAGCGTTGCTTGGTCTTCCAAACCGTTAACACCGTAGGCGGTAGTTACGTTGATAACATTACTCTGCCCTACTGTTGGCGCCTTAAAACCGGTATTTGCAGATCCGCGTAATGCAAAAATATCATTTAATTTATAGCGAGTGCTTAATTTGCCATCGAATGTCGAACCGAAATCACTGAAATGCTCTACACGTGTGGCCACGCCAAACTGCCATGCTTCAGTAACATAAAACTCCAAATCAGCGTACACGGCCCAATTACTTCTGCTCCAGTGCCCGGCACTTTGAGGCTGATACCCCGGAAAACCGTTGGAACCGATGGAAAAGCCTTGGTTTAACCCAAGTGGCGGCTCTAGAGCGAAAGGCCCTGCAATATATGACGCTTCATCGCCGGACTTTTGAAAATAGGTTTCTTTGCGCCATTCCAAGCCCACGGCAATGCTAACCGGGTCATCAAAAATAGTCTGAATCAGTTTGTTAAAATCTAAGTTAAGCGTTCGCTCTACCTGCGACACACCACCGGGCGAAAACGACGTTGGCGTTTGTGGCCCTAACGATGGATTAACCGTATTTGAGATGGTGTACTCAATGTCACTGTAGCCCAATGTCGCACTGGCATCCATCGCCCAGCCATTAGGTAACTCATGTTTAACGCCCATCGCAACAGAAGCATCCGTTATCGTGCCCCCAAATTTTGGTGTGAAACCGCCAGGGAACCACTCGTTGAAAGCAAAACAGTTGGCACCAAGCGCCGTTGTGTTATCTGCAATAAGTTGATACGTGGGGTCCAGCAATACGCTATTACTAGACAAGGTTATAGAAGGGCAAGCAATTCCACTTTCCAGCCCGTCGAGATCGGCTACAATCAGACGACTTTCCCCTGTATTTGGGTCGGTTCGGCTGAACACCCCTTCTCGGGTTTGCGGATTTCGAAAGTAAAAACCACCGTTTATTTCTCTTCTTGCTGCAGTGGCAAAGCTGTAAAATTGTGATTTAGACGAAATGTCTGCGCCTGCGTTTAGCGCAAGTTTAATATCTTCGTTAACATCAAGCGCTCCCCATACTTGGGACGGTGACGCGATGAACACATTCCCTTGGTCAATCAAGTTCTGCGCATCAACCCGCTGTACAGAGCGCGACGTGCCATTTTGCTGACGATACTCTGCCGTTGCGTTTAAAAAGCCGTTTTCTCCAATAGCAAAGCCCTTATTCAACTGCACTTGAAACAGTTCGCCGTCGCCTTCACTGTATCCGCCAACTTTCAGCGCAACATGGCCTCCTTCACGAGCATCCTTAAGTACGAAGTTAATCACGCCTGCAATGGCGTCTGAGCCATACTGGGCTGCTGCACCATCTCGCAATACTTCGACTTGCTTTAACGCATAGGCAGGAATAACCGATATATCAGGCCCTTGTGCACCGTCAGATAAACCGCCGCCTAAAAACGTGATTACCGCAGAGCGATGGCGTCGCTTTCCATTAAGCAGCAAAAGCGTGTGATCCGAGGACATGCCTCTAAGGTTCGCCGGCCTTACCAGGCTACTGGCATCATTGATGGGCTGATCGTTTACGTTTAACGAAGGAACCATCACGCTTAACATAGAAAGCACGTCTGAATTTCCCTGTGAGTTGAGGGTTTCAGAACCAATCACATCCAAAGGAACTGGTGAGTCAACAGCACTTCGAGGCGAGTTACGAGTACCGACGACCGCAATTTTTTCAAGTCCATTGCCTCCCTCGTCTGTTTTCTTTTCGGCATTTTGTGGCTGTGTTTCCTTCGCCACTAACGATGAACGAGAACGAATACTTACCGCACCGCTTTCATCAGTCACTACCGCCAATTCTGTTCCTTCAAGAAGCTGTGCCAGCGCTTCATTCAGTGTGAACGTACCTTCCAATGCATTTGTTTTCACTTTTTTTGCTAAATCAAAAGGAAAAAGCAATGTGGTATTTGCCTGTTTAGCTAGTTCGGTTAGCGCTTCATTAGCATTTTGTGCGGGTATTGAAAAGCTGTAAGCACCCAATTTTGGTTCGGTTTGGTCGAGTGATTGCGAAGAGCTGTCTGTTTGTGCATGAAGCGTTGGCGCTGGTGCTATGAAAAGAAAAAAGCCGGACGCTATGTGTAGTGCCGAGAGGGACAAAATACGGGAGAATTTGCACATTCTTTTTTGCGAAAGGCATTGGGCCGAACACGCGAGGGCATGCAGCTTTTCTATTGCCTTTTTGGTTTGCCTGCTTATCGCAAAATTGCTGTATTGCAAGATATAAAATCGATGTGCTTATTATTTTAATTATATTGTCACATTAAAGAAATTGATGCCAACTACGAATAGTAGAAAGCACCTATCTTTCAGAAATATTTAACTTTTCGCTAGCTTAAGCTCAATACTTGTTTCTGTGACTTTCTCGTAATTGATATTAAAGCTGCTCTTAAGTGCTGACAACAAACCGTCTATATCCCCTACCTTAAAGTAGCCCGCTACACGTCGCTTGCGCAGACTTTCATCCGAAATGTTAAAGCGAACGGGTGTATAGCGCCCAATCTCAGCTAATACGGCCTCTAGCGGTTCACCTTTAAATACAATCATACCTTGTTGCCACGCTAAGTCGTCATCAATGTCATTTTGAGACATGCTTTCACGGGCTTCCACTTTACCTTGTACAGTGGCTTTTTCACCCGCGAACATGAGAAGCCCTTCTTCAGCAACAGGACGTTTAGTGAAGAGCGATTCATTTGAGGATGAAGCCTTAAAGCGATCTTTCACCAATACCTTTCCGTCGGTAACCACTAACTCAAACGCATTATCATCCACATATTGCATATTAAAAGCAGTACCAACAGCGGTAACGGTGTTGTTGCCTGCAGTCACAGAGAACGGACGAGACGTGTCGTGAGCCACTTCAAAGTGTGCCTCCCCTTTCAATAAAACGATATTGCGCGCCGTTGATGAGAAGTCTACGGTAACTACAGAGTTTGTATTTAGATGAAGTTTAGAGCCATCGGCTAGCGTCACGTTTTTCTGTTCGCCAACACCGGTTTGTACCTTTTGTGTTACCGCTGCGAATTCAGGGGTGCTATTTAGCCACGTGCGCTGAACCACTACCCCAACAGCAATTGCCATCACTAAAAATGTGGCCGCAATGCCCCAAACCGCTGTTTTAGGCATATTGCGTTTTTTCGACGACTGACGTGAGGTAGGCTGCGGGAATAAACCGCTCAATTCATTTAATACCGACATGTCGTCCCACAAGCTAGCTGCGTCGAGCAAAGCTTGACGATGCGCATTACTTTCCGACAACCAAGCATCTAGCTCCGTCTTTTCGTCACTGTTTAAGCCGCGATCGAGACGGCTTATCCATAAGCATGCTAGCTCTTGGATATCTTCTTTGCTTGAAAACTGGCGAATATTATTCATGTTAACTACGGCTTATGTCCTGAGTCGCGTTAGCAGTGGCACGGGGGGATGCACTGTCCTTTGACAGCTCGGCTAAGTACCTAGAGCACATCATTAAACCTTTGGCGACATGCTTCTCAACGGTGCTTTCACTTAGCCCCACAAGCTCTGCAATCTCTTTTTGTCGCATGCCATATACTTTTTTCAGCAAAAATACGCGTTTTACATCAGCAGACAATGTATCTGTCGCTCGGCAAAAATGAATAAAACGCTCTTTGCTTTCTACATTTTTTTCTAAACTGTGCCCTACAAGTTCATAAGGCAAAATATCCATGTCATCGAGCTGCTGCTTATTTTTGTTTTCGGCTTTCGCAACATGGTTCAGCGCTAGATTACGCGCTGTCTTGAGCATATAGGTACGCTCATACTGTATTTCTTGTTTTAACTCTGCTTCGTAGCTTTTAATAAAAGCTTCTTGCACGATGTCTTCAATGTCGTCGGCGCCAACAATAGAACCTACCGCACGCATTAGCTTTGAGCGGTATTTTAAGAAGGTTTCAGCTACTGTCGACTTTCTCGTCATAATATTAAATATTGTGTGTTTCGATTTGCTTACATTGGCATCAATAATGCCTGCTTTTTCGTTCTTTTTCACCTAATAAAATAAAAGGGGGCTAATGCCCCCTTAACTTTGAAACATTAAGTGAAAGTTCGGTTTATAGGTAATTGCTTACCTCTTAAAAAGTGTAAACACCTCTTAGGTAGTAGAAGCCACCGTTAATACCAATTGGTGATGTTGTCGGATACGCTGAACCGGCAATCTGTGCATAGGTGATACCACCTGCATCAGTATTGTTTTCGTCAGGGTATTCATCAAACGCGTTCTTAGCACCAACAGTTACTGTGAAATCTTCAGTGAAGTTATATGCCACTTCAAAGTCGAACGTAATTTCAGAACCTACTTTGTCAATCGGCAATGCAGAGTCTAGGTGATCTTCGAAAATGCTACCGTAGTAGTTCATTCTCGCAAGGAAGCGCCAGTCGCCATTAGTGTGGTTAGCTGTTGCACTGTAACGTACCGCTGGAAGGTTATCTTCTAGCATGCGAATACGGAAATCAGAGATATTGTCCGACGCGCGGTCAACTTCTGTAGACGTCCAGTTATATGCAAGTGAGAACTTAGTTTCACCGCCCATCATATCCATCGAATAGTTCGCTACTACGTCTACACCTTCGGTGGTGGTGTCGAAGTCATTAGTAAAGAAGCTGATTTCAGAGAAGCTAGACGCATCGTTGATACCTTGCTCAAGCAGCGTGGCAATGTCTTCTTCAGTCAGCGCAATACCAGAGGCAGTACTGATACGGTCAGTCAGTTCGATGTTGTAGTAGTCTGCGGTAATGAATAGACCATTATCGAAATCGGCTACCACACCAAACGTGATACTTTCTGACTCTTCAGGCGTTAACTGCTCACCACCTTTAAGTTGAGACACTGGATCTGTCGGAGGCAGTGTTGCGCGGTCAATAAGTTCACCACCTGTACCAAACGCGGTAGTTACGTTACGCACGTTGCTTTGACCAAGGGTAGGTGCTTTAAAGCCTGTTGAGAACGCACCACGGAAAGCGATGTTCTCAAGTGCTTGCCAACGGAAAGCAATCTTACCTTTCGTTGTGTCACCGAAATCAGAGAAGTCTTCATAACGTAGCGCACCGGCTAACATGAAGTTTTCAGTGATATACGCTTCTGCGTCAATGTACAGTGCGATGTTGTTGCGGGACACACGACCTTGGCTATTGGCCGCCAAGCCAGGGAAACCATTTGAGCCAATGCCAAAGCCTTGTGTCGCCAGCGGACCTATTTCATAAGAGGCAGTATCACCTGCAAAGCTCTCATAACTTTCGTTGCGATATTGGAAACCAGTTGCCACGAATAGTGGTTCATATAAACCAACATCGAACGGCTTAGTGAAATCAATATCAAGGGTTTGCTCAGACTGCGTATAGCGACCTGGGCTAAATTCTGTAGGTGTTTCTGGACCTAAAGACGGGTTGATGGTGTTGCTAATAGCAAAGTCAACTTCGTTTTGGCCTAGGTTCAAGCTCACGTCATAAGTAATATCGTGGTCAAGTTCGCCTTTCGTACCAAAGACAAGTGACATATCTGTAACCGTACCACCGAAACGAGGCGTGAAACCACCCGGCAACATTTCGTTGAACGCCCAACAGTCAGGGTTGTTCTGAACTTCGTTAATATAACGCGGGTTCTCTAGTACGTTATCACCAACTACGATGTCGGTTGGACAGTTACCTGACATATCACCGGTTAAATCACCAACAAGCAGTAGTTGCTCGCCATCGTCATTTGTACCACCATCGTTCACACCACCACGATTGTGTGGGTTACGGAAGTAGAAACCACCTTCAACCTCACGCTCGGCGTAGTTACCAAACATGTAAGCTTCTGAGGTAGCAGAAAGCTCTATACCTGCATTAGCGAAAAGTTTGATGTCGTGTTTGATTTCAGGTGAGCCCCAAATTTGCGCAGGATCTGCTACAAACGTGTTCCCAGCCGCTATCAATGCAGCAGCGTCGGCACGCTGTACACTTCGAGATGTGTCGTCTGCAGTACGGTATTCAGCTGAAAGGTTAATAAAGCCTTTGTCAGAAAGAGGAAGACCTACGTTACCCGACATCTGAATCATGTCGCCGTCGCCTTCGTAGAAAGAGCCGTAACGGGCTTCAAACGAACCGCCTTCTGATGCATCGTTAAGTACGAAGTTAATTACACCCGCAATCGCATCAGAACCGTATTGTGCTGCTGCACCATCACGAAGTACTTCCACTTGCTTTAATGCCGCTGCTGGGATAACAGAAATATCAGGACCTTGTGCACCGTCAGAAAGACCACCACCAAGGAAAGTGATAACCGCAGAACGGTGACGACGTTTACCATTTACAAGCACAAGCGTGTGGTCTGATGCCATACCGCGAAGGTTAGCAGGACGAACAAGCGTTGAAGCATCGTTGATCGGCTGGTCGTTTACGTTAAAAGACGGAACAACAGTCTGCATCATAGATACCATATCAGTGGCACCCTGCTGCTTAAACTCTTCGTCAGAAATAATATCAATTGGCACCGCTGAGTCAGCGACCGAGCGAGGCGCTGCACGTGAACCAACTACCGCAATTTGTTCAAAATCTTCGGCCTTAGCACTCTCTTCAGCTTCTTGCGCATAAACAGGTGCAGCGGCCATTACTGAAAACGCAGCTGATGCGGCTAATACGCCACGCACGTTTTTGGTCAATAAAGACAAGGTTGTATTCATGGTGGTTTCCCGGAGTTTCTCTAAGACACCTTCAGCGTTTTAAACACATTAAAAAAATGCTCAGAGTAGTTGTTATTTTTTACCTTCAACACTGACTCATTTGCGGTCAGATGGTGTTTTTTATAGAACGCAAGATATTAAAAAACAAACCTTTTTCGACAAAATAAAAATATTTTTTCACTCCGTAGAGGATTTTAATTTCTGACCTGTCTATATAACTTTTACGGGAATAAAAGTGCGGGATTTTTGGCGGGTTTTAATAAAAAAAGCCGACTATAAGCCGGCTTTTAAATCGTTTTTTACAAACCTAAAGATTTGTACATGGAAACAAGATTTACTCTGCTTCTTTGTACTTTGCAGCCGTTTCTTTAATAAGCGGTTGAAGCTCGTTTTGTTGGAACATTTCAATAATGATATCGCAACCGCCTACAAGCTCACCTTCAACCCATAGTTGCGGGAATGTCGGCCAGTTTGCATATTTTGGTAGTTCTGCGCGGATATCTGGGTTTTGAAGAATATCTACATAAGCAAATGGTTCGCCACATGACATCAACGCTTGCGATGCTTGTGAAGAAAAGCCACAGCTAGGTAGTTTAGGAGAACCCTTCATATACAACAAAATTGGGTTTTCTTCGATTTGCTGCTTGATTCTATCTAGCGTTGATTGATTTTCAGTATTATCCATTTGATTCCTCTGAGCACAAAAGTGTATTCCCAGTTAGATGGGAATGCATGAATGATTTATCAAGGGAAAGGGTATCATAATTTTATGTTTAATTACCCATAGCTGAATTGATCTTTTCAACCTCTGAATCGTTATCTACCCATACATTGCAATATAAATTAGTGTCACATTTTAACTTTTGAAAAAAAATTCACATTTTTGTCATTGAGTTATAGGACTTTATCCCCACATTTGGGATATGCTTTAGCGTCTAAAGCAGTATATTGAGCATAGAATTGATATGCACTTATTGAACAGGCGAAGATAAGTGGGCTTTAGACTACAATACTAAACCAACATGGAGACCGTCATGGCTTTTGAATTACCAGCATTACCATACGAACAAAATGCACTAGAACCGCATATTTCTGCTGAAACGCTTGAGTACCACTATGGCAAGCACCACGCTACTTATGTAACTAAGCTTAACGGCCTAGTTGAAGGTACTGACATGGAAAACAAAAGCCTAGAAGAAATCATCAAATCTTCTGACGGCGGAGTTTTCAATAACGCAGCGCAGGTATGGAACCACACGTTCTACTGGCACTGTCTAAGCCCGAATGGCGGCGGTGAGCCAACAGGCGCGCTAGCAGAAGCTATCAACGCGAAGTGGGGCTCATTTGCAGACTTCCAAGCAGCATTTAACGATAAAGCGGTTAACAACTTCGGTTCAAGCTGGACGTGGTTAGTTAAAACTGCGGACGGCAGCCTAGATATCGTTAACACAAGCAACGCGCAAACGCCTATTTCTGGCGACGACCTTACGCCAGTGCTTACTGTTGACCTTTGGGAACACGCTTACTACATCGACTACCGCAATGCGCGTCCTAAGTACCTAGAAAATTTCTGGGCGCTGGTTAACTGGGAATTCGCAAGCAGTAACTTTGCATAAGCCAAAGACTGAGGCGTTAAGCGCCTTGCGCTCTTAACAGCGTACAGTATCAGTTATAAAAAGCCCCGCCTCCAAGCGGGGCTTTTTTTATGCACTGTTGTTCATTAAGTGACACTAAATTCTTATTAAAGTTGCATTTTTCATTAGACGAAAAGATTAAAAACTATACATAATAATTACTATCGTTTTCCCAAATACCTACTAAGCTGAAATTACGGGGTTCCGTATTTAAGGGGTATTCATGGGTATTTTTGAACACTATCAAAGTCGCTATGAAGAGCGAAAACAGGAAGAGTTCACCATTGGGGAGTTCCTTGAAATTTGTAAAGAGGATCAAACCGCTTATGCAAATGCAGCAGAACGTTTGCTGCAAGCTATTGGTGAGCCTGAATTAATCGACACTGCCAACGACCCGGCACTTAGCCGCATTTTCTCAAACCGCGTTATTTCTCGTTATCCAGCTTTTTCAGAATTCTATGGCATGGAAGAGGCCATAGAACAAATCGTTTCTTACCTTAAACACGCCGCACAAGGTCTTGAAGAGAAGAAACAAATTCTCTATTTGCTCGGCCCAGTGGGTGGCGGTAAATCGTCTCTGGCAGAGAGACTTAAAGAACTGATGCAACACGTACCTATTTACATGCTGAAAGGCTCGCCTGTTAACGACCATCCATTCTGTCTGTTTGATGTCAAAGAAGATGGCGACATTTTACAAAAAGAGTACGGCATTCCTAAGCGCTACTTAAAAACCATCATGTCTCCGTGGGCACGCAAACGCCTGCATGAATTCAATGGCGATATTACCCAGTTTAAGGTGGTTCGCGTTTATCCGTCAGTGCTCGACCAGGTGGGTATCGCTAAAACCGAACCCGGTGACGAAAACAACCAAGATATTTCATCTTTGGTAGGTAAGGTTGATATTCGCCGCTTAGAACAATATGCACAAAACGACCCTGATGCTTACAGTTATTCAGGTTCACTATGTAAGGCCAATCAGGGCTTAATGGAATTCGTGGAGATGTTCAAAGCACCGATTAAGGTGCTGCATCCACTATTAACCGCTACACAAGAGGGTAACTACAACCCAACAGAGGGCTTCTCTGCCCTTCCCTTCGATGGGCTTATACTTGCGCACTCAAATGAGTCTGAGTGGCAATCGTTTAGAAACAATAAGAATAACGAAGCCTTCCTAGACCGTGTCTATATTGTAAAAGTTCCGTACTGTTTGCGAGTACGTGAAGAAATTAAGATCTACAAAAAGTTACTAGACAGCAGCGAGCTTAACGGCGCGCCGTGTGCGCCAGACACGCTAGAGTGTTTAGCGCAGTTTACTGTGTTATCGCGCTTGAAAGAGCCAGAGAACTCCAGTCTATTTTCTAAAATGCGCGTGTATGATGGCGAGAGCCTGAAAGACACCGATCCGAAAGCCAAGTCTTATCAAGAGTACCGCGACTACGCCGGTGTCGATGAAGGCATGGAGGGGTTATCCACCCGCTTTGCATTTAAGATTCTCTCCAGGGTGTTCAACTTCGATCACCAAGAAGTGGCGGCAAACCCAGTCCATTTGTTTTATGTACTGGAGCGTCAAATTGAACGGGAGCAGTTCCCTCAAGAAACCGCTGATAAGTATTTGGAGTTTTTGAAAGGCTACCTCATTCCTCGCTACGTGGAATTCATTGGTAAAGAGATTCAAACGGCTTACTTAGAATCGTATTCTGAATATGGGCAAAACCTGTTTGACCGCTATGTAACCTATGCTGATTTCTGGATCCAAGACCAAGAGTATCGCGACCCAGAAACCGGACAGCTGTTCGACAGAGCGTCACTGAATGCTGAGTTAGAAAAAACAGAGAAGCCTGCGGGAATAAGTAATCCGAAAGACTTCCGTAACGAAATCGTTAACTTTGTTTTGAGAGCCCGTGCAAATAACGGCGGCAAAAATCCAGCATGGACCAGTTACGAGAAACTTCGTACCGTGATTGAGAAGAAAATGTTCTCTAACACGGAAGACTTACTGCCGGTTATTTCTTTCAACACCAAAGGCTCTGCAGAGGAGCAGAAAAAACACGACGACTTTGTAAATCGTATGACCGAGAAGGGATATACGCAAAAACAAGTTCGGTTGCTGTGTGAATGGTACCTGCGCGTACGTAAAGCGTCTTAGCGCTAAACGCATGTGGTGCTGAAGCGCGTGTAATGCGTGCTTCAGCACGGGTATTTGTAGTTCACAACAAGACAAGCAGGTGTGTATGGCGCATTTTATTGACCGAAGGTTAAACAGCAAAGGTAAGAGTACGGTAAACCGCCAGCGCTTTATTAAGCGTTACAAACAGCAGATAAAGCGCGCTGTTTCTGATGCAGTGGGTAAACGTTCTGTTACCGATTTAGATTCTGGCGAGCAAATTAGCATTCCAGCCAGAGATATCTCTGAGCCAATTTTTCATACCGGCCGCGGCGGCAGTAGAGATATTGTCCACCCTGGCAACGACCAATTCACAGCGGGTGATAAAATTGATAGACCGCCAGGAGGCGGTGGCAAGGGCGCAGGAGAAGGCGACGCTAGCAATGAAGGCGAAGGCCAAGATGAGTTCGTATTTTCTATATCCAAAGACGAATATTTAGACCTACTTTTTGAAGATTTAGCGCTTCCCAACTTAAAGAAAAATCAATTTGATAAAGTCACCCAATACGAAACCTATCGCGCAGGTTATCAGACCGATGGCGTGCCAAGTAATTTAGATATTGTTCGCTCACTCAAAGGCTCTGTGGCAAGGCGTATTGCCTTAAGCGGAAGTGATAGAAAGAAACTGAGAGAGCTTGAAGAAAAACTTGCACTGCTTATAGAAGACAAGCACGACAATACGTTAGCCATAAATGCATTAAAAGAAGAAATTGAAGCACTTAAAGCCAAAATAGCCCGAGTGCCTTTTATTGATACTTTCGATTTGCGCTTTAAGAACTATGACAAGCGTCCGCTTCCCTCAAGCAAAGCCGTAATGTTTTGTTTAATGGATGTATCTGGTTCTATGGACCAAGCCACCAAAGACATGGCTAAACGGTTTTACATCTTGCTGTATCTCTTTTTGACGCGAACTTACGAAAACGTAGACGTGGTGTACATTCGTCATCACACGCAAGCGAAAGAAGTAGACGAGCACGAGTTTTTCTACTCTCAAGAAACCGGCGGCACTATTGTTTCAAGTGCATTGAAGCTAATGGATGAAGTCGTTCGCGAGCGCTACAGCGATGGGAACTGGAATATCTATGCAGCACAAGCGTCAGATGGCGATAACTGGGCTGATGACTCGCCACAGTGTCGTGACTTGCTTACCGCTAAACTGCTACCCGCAACCCGTTACTATGCCTATATCGAGATAACCGAGAGGCAGCACCAAAGTTTGTGGCGAGAATACGAGAAAGTGGCCGCCACTCACGACAACTTTGTATGTAAGCACATACAAACACAGGCCGACATCTATCCTGTGTTCAGAGAGCTATTCAAACGCTCTGAACAAGATGCGCAGCAAGGAGCCTAATATGACAACCGACGCTATGGCAAAAGAAAACAGCAAGCCTGAAACATCAAAACGCCACTTATTAAGCGATGGGCCCGACTGGACGTTTCCACTTATCGAAGAGTATGAGCAACATATCGATCGCATCGCCAAAAAATTTAAGTTAGACACCTATCCCAATCAAATTGAGGTGATCACCGCAGAGCAGATGATGGATGCTTACGCCAGCATCGGCATGCCGCTTAACTACACGCACTGGAGCTTTGGCAAAAAGTTTATTCAAACTGAGCAACAATACCGTCGTGGACAAATGGGGCTGGCTTACGAAATCGTCATTAACTCTGACCCCTGCATTGCGTATTTAATGGAAGAGAACACCATTACCATGCAAGCGCTCGTTATGGCTCATGCGTGCTACGGTCACAACTCATTCTTCAAAGGCAACTACTTATTTAAAACCTGGACCGATGCCAGCTCTATCATCGACTACCTAGTATTTGCTAAGAACTACATTGCTAAATGCGAACAAAAATATGGATTTGATGAAGTCGAAAATATGCTCGACTCGTGCCACGCGCTAATGAATTACGGCGTTGACCGATACAAACGTCCGCAGACAATTTCGTTACAAGAAGAGAAAAACAGACAAGAAGAGCGCGAGGCCTACCTGCAATCGCAAGTGAACGAGCTTTGGCGCACCCTGCCAAATAGCCCGCATAGCAAACACAAAGAAAAAATTCGTTTTCCACAAGAACCGCAAGAAAACCTGCTTTATTTTATTGAAAAAAACGCACCTTTACTTGAACCTTGGCAACGTGAAATTGTGCGTATTGTACGGAAAGTTTCACAGTATTTTTATCCGCAGAAGCAGACTCAAGTAATGAATGAAGGATGGGCCTGTTTTTGGCACTACCACATTCTAAATGAGATGTATGACGAGGGTTTGGTCAGCGACCGCTTCATGATGGAGTTTTTGCACAGTCATTCAAGCGTCGTTATGCAGCCAGAGTACAACAGCCCTTATTACTCTGGCATCAATCCGTATGCGTTAGGCTTTTCCATGTTCATGGATATTAAACGGGTGTGTCAGTCCCCCACTGAAGAAGACTATAAATATCTTCCAAGTATCGCAGGAAAAGAATGGCTTGAGACCGTGCATTTCGCCATGGAAAACTTTAAAGACGAAAGTTTTATCAGTCAGTTTTTATCGCCTAAAGTTATTCGCGACTTTAAGTTATTCGCCCTTGAAGATGACACCACCAAGCCCTTTATTGCGGTGAGCGCTATTCATGACGAAATGGGTTATCAAATTATTAAAGAGAAGCTGTCTGCTCAATACAATTTAAGTAATTTAGAACCCAACATTCAGGTACATAACGTTGATGTGAGGGGCGATCGTTCGCTTACTCTTCGCTATATTCCTCAGCGAGGAATTCCGCTAGGCGATTCAAAAGATGAAGTCATGCGCCACCTGCACAGGCTGTGGAAATTTGATGTACGTTTAGAGCAAGACAATGGTGATGATGGTATTGACGTGATATCAGAGTGTAAACGTGCACCGCAGGCGTAAGCCTGCGGTCAGCCCTCAGAACAAGATTTTAAGCCGCCTTTGCACTTTCCATTTCTTTTCTGGAACACAGTAACAATGACAGTGCGCCTATTGCTGCAAAAACGGCTGCGGTAACGAACGTCTCATAGGCGTTAGTGCCTTGCTGCCACTGCTGCCCTGCCATGTAGTTTCCAAATGCGCCACCTAATCCAAACGCTATACTGATGTATACCGCTTGCCCTCGGCTTTGATACGCCTTCGGCAGGAACTGGTGGATAAAATGCACCGATACCGCATGCGTTAAACCAAAGCTTAACGCATGAATAAGCTGGCTCAACACAATCACCATAAAGGTATCAGCGAATGCCGCCATGACATACCAGCGAAGCCCTGTCAGTGCGATACTCACAAACAATAAATTCCACACGCCAAACTGGCTAATCAGACGGCGGGCAATAAGAAATATCCCCACCTCGGCAAGTACCCCAAGCGCGATAAAGATGCCAGTTTGTTGGCCGCTGTAATCAAGGTCGCGCATGTAAAGTGCGAAAAATCCGTAATACGCACCAAAGCTAATTTGCAAGCACGCTGAAGCGAATATAAAGATGGCGAAAGGTTTTTGTTTGGCGTATTTCCAAATACTTCCCGCCGTAGACGTTTCAGGTACAGCTTCTTTGGGCGCACGTATGAACAAGGTACTGATGAACAATAACGCGAGTACGCCAATACTGGCGTGCACTGGCGTATCGGTAGAAAAAATATCTAGGGCTTTACCCACACCTACCGTCAAACAAATAAAGCCAACGCTCCCCCATAGCCTTACCTGCCCATACGTGGCATTGGTTTTCGCCACCGTGTTCATCGTGATAACTTCAAGCTGAGGCAACACCGCTGTCCAGAACATCATCATTAATCCGAACGCCAACGTAAGCCCCCAAAAACTGGTGAAGTAAAACACCGAACTGAAAGTCAGTACGGTGAGCAAGCAGCCTAAACGCATTACGCCAATGGCATTACCCGTTTTATCGGCCACGCCAGCCCACAGGCCTGGCCCTAAAATACGCGCTAGCGTTATAACCGCAAAAAGTTCACCGATTTCGGCAGAGGAAAATCCCCGCCCATCAAGGAAGATACCTAAATAAGGCACAAGCACGCCAAGCTGACCGAAGTAAAGCCAGTAGGTGATAGCAAGAATAAAGAGGCCGGTTTTGCTGCTTGCTGGGCTCGCCGCAGTGTTGTTGGCATCGTTTAGGCCATTTGGTGACAATTCACATCTCCATATGCAAAAACGCCACTAGCGCAGAACCGGCAGTGGCGAATGATAAAATTAATTAGCGCAACATGCGCTCATGCAGCGTGTATTTTTAATCCGCGTTAACGTCGCAGTCTTGGCATTGCGGTCTTGCGATTTAAAAAACTGCTATGCCTGACCCGCAATTGGTTTCGTGGTCGACTGCACACCGGCATTTTGCGCGCGGTGGCGCAGCAGATGATCCATCAATACCAGTGCCAGCATGGCTTCGGCAATAGGTACAGCACGGATACCCACACACGGGTCGTGACGACCTTTTGTGACGATATCGATTTCCTCATTGTCTTTATTGATAGTTTTACCGGGAACCGAAATACTTGAGGTAGGCTTAAGCGCCATGTGTACTTCAATATCCTGACCGGTAGAGATGCCGCCTAGCACGCCACCTGCATGATTAGATGTAAATCCTTCAGGAGTAAGCGTATCGCGGTGTTCACTGCCTTTTTGATTTATAACATCAAAACCATCACCAATTTCCACGCCTTTCACGGCGTTAATTCCCATCATGGCGTGGGCGATTTCAGCATCTAGTCGATCGAAAACAGGCTCGCCTAGGCCTACAGGCACATTCTTCGCAACAACCGATACTTTTGCGCCAATGCTGTCGCCTGACTTTTTAAGGTCTCGCATGTACTCGTCCAGCGCGTCTAGCTTAGACTCATCAGGACAGAAAAACGGGTTAGTGTTGGTTACGCTGTGATCAACCTTATCTACTGTTACCGGCCCAAGCTGAGACAAATAGCCTAATACCTCAATACCGTGCACTTCTTTAAGGTACTTTTTCGCAATACCACCTGCGGCTACGCGAATAGCCGTTTCACGTGCAGACGAACGACCACCACCGCGGTAGTCACGGCTTCCGTACTTTTGATCGTAGGTATAGTCAGCGTGGCCTGGACGAAAGCGGTCCTTGATATTGCCGTAATCTTGGCTTCGCTGATCTTTATTTTTAATCAATAAACCAATACTGGTGCCAGTAGTTTTACCTTCAAATACGCCAGATAAAATTTGTACTTCATCGTCTTCTCTTCGCGCCGTAGTATAACGAGAGGTGCCGGGCTTACGTCTGTCTAAATCAACCTGAAGATCTTCTTCAGTGATCTCAAGTCCTGGAGGGCAACCGTCTACTACACCGCCAATTGCAATGCCGTGGCTTTCACCAAACGTGGTTACAGTGAAAAGTTTTCCGAAGCTGTTACCTGACATAATTAACTATTAATCCTTACTACTAAAATACTGTACTAGTGTGTCTTTGCGCACGGCGAAAATACCTGAACCACCGTTATCGAATTCAAGCCAAATCACTTCTAACCCGGGGAACCTTTCGCTCATGTGCACTTCGCTATTTCCAACTTCAACGAATAACCAGCCACCGTCATTAAGGTAAGTTGGCGCCTCTTTAAGCATGATATCAACCAGTTCCAGACCGTCTTCACCTGCGGCAAGGGCAAGCTCAGGCTCGTGGTGATACTCTTCTGGCAAGTCAGCCATGTCCTCTGCGTCAACATAAGGCGGATTAGACACGATAAGGTCGTATTTCTGCCCTTCTAAACTTGAAAACAGGTCAGACTGAATGGGATAAACACGGTGACTAAGACCATGCTCCTGAATATTGATATCGGCCACTTCCAATGCATCTGTGCTGATATCAACGGCATCTACCTGCGCCTCTGGGTATGCATGAGCAAGCGCAATAGCAATACACGCACCGCCCGTGCACATATCAAGAATACTGTTAGGCGTAGATTCTACAAATGGCGCAAACTCTTTTTGAATAAGTTCAGCAAATGGAGAGCGAGGAATGAGCACTCGCTCGTCTACATAAAACGGCATACCGCAGAACCAGGCTTCGTTTGTGATATAAGGCAATGGCATGCGAGTTTGCACACGCTTTAAAACAAGCTCTGCAATCTTCTCTCGCTCGCTTTTCGTTAAGCGAGACGTCATTACGCTGTCCCCAACTTGTTCCAATATAGGATGAGGCAAATGTAAGGCTTGCATAACTAGGCTTGTCGCTTCATCCCATGCATTGTCAGTACCATGACCAAAATACAAAGCCGCATCGTTAAAACGGCTGGTTGCCCATCGTGTCATATCTAACAGGGTATGCAGATCTTCAATGGCTTCTTCGAGGTAAAACTTATCGGTCATGGCGTTTGGGTACATCAAAAATTTCAAAGCTGGTATCATACCCAAACTTCATACCGATTCACATAATTAACTACGTACCGAATCTTTCTATTCGTTATAATTTAGGCGTTTTGAATCGTTAAACTCGAGTGTATTTACCCAAGCTATTGTTGATGAAAACCTTTAAAAAAGAACTCAAAGCATTAAAGAAGCAACTTTCTGAACCTCATCGCCATAAAAGTCAGGCGAGACAGGAAGGCGCCCGTAATGGAAATATGTCTACGAATACCGAGGAAGAGACTTTTTCATTTGCCGATGCAATGCAGGGGGTGACGCCTTTATCACAAGATAAAGTTGAGCCTGATAAGCAAGTTGAGTTATTTAAGAAGTCACAGCAGGTAAAAGGTAAACATCTAAAACACAGCAAGCAATTAGCGGCAAGCTTCGACTTTTCTGATATGTACCAGGCAGCGTTGCCGCAAGAAGGGCCCATGCGCTTTTGCCAAGAAGGTGAGTCTACGCATATTTTGAAGCAGCTGCGCCGTGGCGACTACTCGCCAGAAATGACGTTAGATTTACATGGCCTTACCCGAGAGATGGCAAAAGCCGAGCTTGCCGCACTTATTCACACGGCAAGAAAAGAACTGATAGATTGCGTGTGCGTAATGCATGGTTTTGGTCAAGGCGTGCTAAAAGCCGCCCTGCCCCATTACTTAGTTCAGCACCCACACGTACGTGCGTTTCATCAAGCGCCACTCGAATATGGTGGACAAGCAGCGCTACTGGTACTCATCGACATACCGCTTCAAAACAACAAGCGTTAATTTGCGCATGAGCAGCCATACACGATGATTTATTTGTCTTCATCTGCACTGTTGTGCATAAACAAATAAGTGTAATACATCATCATCGCTACAATAATGCCTATTCCAAGCAGTGAGCCCCATACCACGGGGTCTTTCATCATAGTCCACAACATAAGTAATCTCCTCTTCAACTAAGTGAATAGTAGAAGAGGCGTTGAGTAGAAGTTGTGATCCAGATCAAACTAGGTTTCCGGCTTATGACAGACCACTTAGTGAATTGATCTAGGTCAATTTTGCTATGTATTTGAACAGTCCCATTGCTATCGATGCACTCACTATTATTGATAATTATGACGTCACTTGTAGCGGTTAAAAATATTCAAATTCCCTTCTCGCCCCAACATCAGCTCGGCGCTTCTGCATAGCTCTTCCATAGACTCACTTATCTTAATTTCAAAATTAGGACTGGTTGCTCGCAAGCTGTGATGAAAGATTTTGGCGTTGGTGTGAGTGGCGAGGAGCAGAAAGCCAAGACAGCCATATGATTTTAAGAATGGTAAACGTGAACAAAGTTGCGCCGCTGCAGTGTTAGTGATAGTAAGACTCTTATCAGGTATCGAGAAAATAACCCATTCGTCGAGCTTTCTTCCCTCTTTAACAATGTGTTCAAACCACTCTTCAACGGTTCTCTCTTCATAAACATTGCTTGGTATGTCGAAAAGGACATTGTTTACGTTGAAAAAGCGATATTGGTGCTGACTTCCTACCATGGCTACCTCCTGTTATGCCTTCATAGAATTGGTAGCGTAATGTGCTCACCAAAGATCAATATCGATAGAAGAACAAGCTCGCTTATTTAGACGCGTTATATCTATCGTCTGGCATTATTGAGCTGATCAACGCTGCGGGCTTGCACACTAGCCAGTACTCTTTCACTAAGCCATTGTGTTGCTAAAGTCGTGTCATCAAAATATTCAAATGCGAGTGTTGAAGACTCGTAAACGCGAGACCAAAACTTCTTCTGCATTTCCACACCTTCTGGCTCGTGGAGTACCACTGCTGTGGCAACGAGCCCCAAGGCCACCGCTTTGCTAACAATCTCTTGTCCCGCATTAGTTGCCTGCATTGGCGCAAGCGCCAGACCATGCACATTCACTAAACTGCCCCAACACGGACTGTCGATTGTTTTCCTTTGCGCTCCAACCACACGCTCATACTCTTGCATAAACTCAAGATTGAACGGACCTACTAAGTCTATATGCAGAATTTTTTGCGCGGGTTGATAGTGTGCGTGAACTTCTCCGTGCGCACTGAACCTGTCTTTATCCATATACTCCTCCACTTAAAAAGTATAAGACAAGATGGAATTTTTGCGGTGTTAATTGAACAGCCATATTGAGAAAACAAATTAATTACCAAAAAGGTATTGCAAATAATTCTCATTTACACTATCTTGTAAATGCCTGTTCGACGTTGGGTAAAAAACGGTCTTGGCTTAGCGTCGCTGAGGGATAGACGCCCGTCTATCCCTCAATTTTTTTCTTCAATATATTTTTCTACTTATTTTAATCAACGTTCATAGACGCATAAAAAAAGCGACTATAACGTCGCTTCTTTAATTTAGCTAAACAGCTTCATAAACCAACCTTTTTGAAGATCTTCCTCGCAGGTTTTAAGTTGAGTAGCATAGCGCAGCGAGCGCGCTTTAACTTTTGACGCCACTTTCTTAAGCCACGGCTTTCTATCATAGCTTCTGCGTTTGTACCCGCCCCATCCTTCGTGATAGTTAAGGTATTGCGCGTAGGCGTCCCATTTAGAAATACCGTTCACTTTTTGCGACTTGTAAATAAACCATCCCATAAAGTCGATAGCGTCCTCGAAATCATCACGATCCGCACCACTGTTATCTGTTTCTCTCATATAGTCAGACCAGGTAGGTGTTTTCGCTTGTGAATAGCCATAAGCCGAACTAACACGCCCCCAAGGGATAAGCCCGAAGAAAACGTAATCACGCGGTGGAAGCGCATCGTGGCGGAAGGAACTTTCTTGATACATCATGGCCATTGGAACATGTATAGGCACACCCCATTTATCGCGGGCATCAGCAGCTGCATCATACCAATCGTCCTTTTCGTAGAATATTTCGCACAAATTACTGATGTCTTTAGGAGGCGTAGTTGCACACCCAGCGATAAACAGCGGAAAAAGAACGATGAGAGTTGATAAAAAAACAACCAATTTTTTGAACTTTTGGTTCATAGCTTGTCTTAACTAATGTTCTAGTAAAATGTGTGTTTCCCTGGAACCCTTCGATGCCTGACCTATGTCAGGCATTTTTTTTTGCTGGGGCTTCAGCGAAATAATCACGAATAAATGTATCAAAGTCTTTCACATCAGCAGCTTCTATTTCTTTTTGAGCAGCAAACGACACATCAGCTTGGGCAGCAAAACCAGCAGCATCCGTATCCGTGTATTCAAAAGACTTCATCTCAGCTTGATAAGCTTGTGCCAGTTCTAAGCCCAACACGCCATTATCTTTGTCGCTTTCTAGCAAAGTAGCAAGCAGTTTACCTGACGGCGTTAGCGCCGCATCCGCCACTTTTTCAGCCTCGACGTTCACCGCTTGTGTATAACGCGACGTATCATTGGCCAAATCGAGTAATTCGGCCGCTTGCTCGAAGGACTTAAACAGCGAGGCACACCAGTTAGGTAGTGAAATATTTTCTCCGCCATTTTGCAGGAGCAAATCAGGGTTTCGCCCTTCTAACACCACTTTATTCATATTCTCTTTAGCTTCTTTAAGCTGCGCTTCGTCAAGTTCTGCACTTGGCATTAGTAAGCACGCCACTAAGAAAACATCTAAGAAATCGAATTGCGTCTGTGAAATACCAATTGCCGAAAATGGATTTACATCTAGAGCGCGCACTTCAATGTAGCTGATACCGCGTCTAACCAAAGCGTCTGTTGGCTTTTCCATTGACTGAGTGGGCTGCTTAGGGCGTATAGGCGAGTACAGTTCATTTTCAATTTGAATGATGTTGCGACTTAACTGTTGATAATTGCCCTCTTCGCCTGCAGCAAACTGGCTGAACCGGGATGACGGCGTATTCATCGCATCGCGCAGCAAGGTGACATAGTTGTCTAGCTTGTTGTAACAAATCTTAAGCGATGATTGCTCTGCACTTGTGTAGCCTAAATCACTCATGCGAAGTGATGTCGCGTATGGCATGTATACCGTGCCCTTACCTACCTTTTTAAAAGGTAACGCATGCTGCTTTCCTTTTAAAAACGATCCACATAATGCAGGGGATGCACCGTACAAATAAGGAATAAGCCAACACAACCTGCGGTAGTTGCGGATAAGTCCAAAATAATCGGCTGAAGTCTGCTCTTGAGAATGTTCTTTTCCGTTCAGTTCAGCCCATAGCTTCCAAAACGTTTCGGGAAGAGAAAAGTTGAAATGCACGCCGGCAATTGCCTGCATCATACTGCCGTAGCGGTTTTTCAGACCAATGCGATATACACGCTTCATCTTGCCCACATTTGACTCACCAAAATAGGCGATGGGAATGTGCGCTTCATCATCTATAAAGCATGGCATACTTAGCGGCCATATTTGCTCTTCACCAATATTATCAATAACGAATTTATGGATATCTTTTAACTGAGAAATCGTTTTGGCAGCACTGTTTTCTGGCGGCGTAATGAATTCAAGCAACGATTCAGAAAAGTCTGTGGTGATTGAATCATGGGTTAGCGCAGATCCCAGCGGTTTAGGATGGGGTGTTTGTGCCAACGTACCGTTCGGGTTTATACGAAGGGCTTCGCGCTCAACGCCGCGCTTAATATCTTTTAGCGCAGCGAGAAATTCGGGTGACTTAAGCGCAGCAATGCGCGCTTCAAAACGGGATGAGTCTACAGTCAAAATGGTGGTCCGTTATGTCAATATAGCCCCCTGTTATGGGGGGCAATAATGTAAATTCAACAAAAATCAATCTATCAGTTTAACGTTTCTCGGGTGTTACTCTCTACTGATAACTCGATAATTGGCATCGATAGCGCGTTTAACTGAGGCCAAATTTTAGCTTTATCGCCTACTACAATAATTTGCATCTTATCAAGATTCAAATATTGCTTTGCCAAGGTATCCATCGTTTTCTTATCAATATTGTTGATAATAGCAAGCTGCTCTTCACGATAGCCGTTATCAAGACCATAGCTAAGCAATTGCCTTAAAAAGCGCGCTTTACTGGTAGGTGTTTCAAATTCAAGTGCGTCGCTTAACGTAAAGGCATTGCGCATGAACGCAATTTCTTCCTCAGATACACCTTCAGTGCGGTAGCGATTAATCTCTTTTAAAATTTCAGCGATACCTTCACCTGTGTTAGCAGCAGTGAGGTCGGTACTTGCTTCAAACCAGCCAAGGGTTTTGCCACCAACGAAACCACTATTTGCTCCATAGGTGAAGCCTTTATCTTCTCGAAGGTTCAGATTTATGCGGCTATTAAATGCTCCCCCTAATGGGAAGTTCATAAGGCGAGACTTAAAGTGATCGCCTGTCGCATCAAAAGGTAAGCTTCTATCAACAATAAATACTACCGACTGAACCGCTTCTGGGCTATCCACTAGGAAGATTTGGTTTTCTTCGTACTTGGGAAAGTCGCTGTAATCAGCAAATTCATAGGTATTCCCCTTCCACTGACCAATAAAGTCTAGTGTATTCACCATGTCTTTTTTCGGTAAGTTACCAACAACGACGATACTCGCTTTATCTGGCGAATAGTAATTGGCATAAAACGTTTTAACATCTTCCAACGTGATATTCTGCACAGTTTGCAGCGTCCCTTCATCCGGCAGGCTCACACGGTTCTCTTCACCAAACAAAACGAGGTCACGCGCGCGGCGGGCTAAGCTAGACGGCGTTTTCGCTTGTTGCTGCAAGCCTTGTACAACGCGCTCTTTCATGCGATCGAAATCTTCTTGAGTGAACGCAGGGTTGAACAGCTTTTCTTTTAACAGCGCTAGGGTTTCATCTAAATGCTTGGTTAAAGTAGACACGTAAACCTGTGAGTATCTACCTGCAGTACTAAATCGGATAGCGCTACCCAGTTTTGCAAGTTCGCTGGCTAATTCTTCGTTGCTGTAATGCTTTGTAGTTTCATTCATAAGTAACGCGGTTAAGTAGGCCGTACCCGCTTTACCCTCAGGGTCTAGCAGCATGCCTCCATCCATACCTAATGTAAGCGTTACTGTTGGCGTTTCGGTGCTGGTTACGCCAAGTATTTCAATGCCGTTAGCAAGTTCAGATTCCCAATAATCAGGAACTTCCACAACCGGTGCCTCACCGGCTTTCGGCATTACGCTTCTATCAAAGCTAGGGGCGGTATTGGTAGATAGGGCACTGGTAACAGCTTCGTCATCAGACAAATCTACCGTATCGATTTCAATATTTCTCACCGGACGTTCAAAGGTCTGCTTAGCCGCAGCGAGCTGAACCTGCCCTTTTGGCACCACACTTAACACAACGCTGTTGGCGTCTTTAATGTATTTATTGTAAACACGCATAACGTCTTCAGCAGTTACGGCGTTGTAGCGCGCAATATCTTCGGCAATCAAATCTGGCGTTTGGTAAAAGGTTTCGTTAGCGGCGAGGGCTGACACTTTGCCCGATACACTTTGTAAGCCAAATACCGTACGCGCTTCAATTTGTCCTTTTGTACGCGCTAAATCATCTGCCGTTACACCACGTGTCTCAAACTCTTTTAGGGTTTCATTCAGTACGTTCTGGAGAGTAGAAAGTGAGGTAATTTTTGCAGGGTTAGCCAAAGCGAGTAGCTGGAATTCACAGGCAAGTTCGCGGCAAGGGTGAGACACCACGGCTTGCACCGCCATGCCTTCTTTCACTAGGTTTTTGTAAAACAGTGAGGTTTTTCCACCGCCTAAAATATCGGCCAACACGTCCAGTGGCGCTTCGTCTTCATGGCGACCATACACTGTAGGATAAGTTATTTGCAGAAGCGGAAGATGAACTTTATCTTCTAACGTTACATAACGGGTTTCGTCTAGCGTTACTGGCTGAGGCTCAGGCTCTTCTACTTTCGGTCCTGTTGGGATTTCCCCAAAGTACTTATTCACCCACGCTTTGGTTTTGGCTACGTCGATATCGCCACCAATAGTTAGGACCGCATTGTTCGGGCCATACCAGCGCTTAAAAAAGGCTTTTAGGTCATTGACGTCAACGCGGTCTAAATCTTCTACATAGCCGATAGTCATCCACGAGTATGGATGCCCTTCAGGATATAACGCTTCACCATTAAGCTCGAAACGCAATCCGTAGGGCTGATTGTCCACACGTTGTGCACGCTCGTTTTTAACCGTTTCTCTTTGGTTTTCAAACTTAGTTTGGTCTACGGCTTCTAACAGATAGCCCATTCTGTCAGACTCTAACCAAAGGACTTTTTCTAATTGGTTGGCAGGCACTGTTTCAAAATAGTTAGTGCGATCGGTATTGGTTGTGCCGTTTAAGTTACCGCCCGATTCTGTAATAACCTTAAAATGCTGCTCATCGGCAACGTGTTTTGAGCCTTGAAACATCATGTGCTCAAAAAAGTGAGCAAAACCCGATTTACCTACCTCTTCTCGCGCAGAGCCAACGTGATAGGTAACGTCAACATGAACCAGTGGGTCAGAATGGTCTTCGTGGAGAATGACGGTAAGTCCGTTTTCTAATGTGTACTTTTCGTAAGGAATAGACACGGTGTTGGACGAATCAGCTACTGTGTTTAGTTGGTTATTTGTCTTCTCTTCCTGTACGTGCTGACACGCTGTTACTGCAATGACGCCTATGGTCATAACGAAGGTACGTAGGGTCAGTTTTCCTGACATGATGATTCCTTTTAAATTACTACACATTCTTCACTCTGCCTTTTCACTCTATATTCACTGAGTGGTACTTGGCTTATTGGGTGAAAACAGAGGTTGCTATCTCTATAGCGCAAGCGAATTTTCGAAGACTACCAGACTTTTTAGCGCTTTACTTGCTTCGACTTTGCTATGATTGTATTAATTTGTGTATTTCTGAAATACACTTACACTTCATAGTCTTTTGTAAAATAGGCTTTAGCCAGTTGAATTCGCTAAGTGGTACGAATGAACTGACAAACGGTTTCCATTTGGAATAGAAATAGCCCAATAGAAGTTGCGAAATAAAAAGGATAGTTGCATGGATCAGTCAACAACAGTAGTCGATATTGATTTTGGAATGTCACAGCTAAGTGGTAACAAAAAACTGTTGTTCACCCTACTTGGTAAGTTTACGGACGAATACCGTTCTCTTGATGCTGACTTGCAGGCGCATGTTGCTAAGGGTGATTTTAATGAGGCTTACTCTCTTGTTCACACACTAAAAGGCGTGACAGGAAACTTAGGGCTTTTTGCTTTGCACAATGCGAGCAAGCCTGTAGAAAGCGGCTTTAGAAACGACAAACGCGTTGCAGAACAATACCCTGCTTTTATCGCAGTACTCGATGAAACCATTGCTGCGGTTGATGCGTTGATCAAAGAGCCAGAAGTCACAGCTTCTGCCCCGGCACCGGCGAATGGAGCAGCAGCTGAGCAAGCGCGAAAACAGTTAATGACAGCGCTAAAAGCGAGCGAGTTTATCGCCCAGGACAAACTGGATGAATGGCTAGATGCCCTTGCCCTACCACAAGAAAAGCGCTCGGCTATTATCGATGCGGTAGACGAACTTGACTATGAAGAAGCCATTTCAGAGTTAGAAAATAGCTAGTGCAGCCGATCCCCGTTCTCTTTGAAAATACAGACCTCATTATTGTTAACAAGCCTATTGGCATTGCTATGCACGATGCCACTAATGAGGCAGATGTTAGAGAAGATATTGCCGAAAACGGCGAACCAGAAAAAATAGACGGCATTGTCACCCGATTAAAAAAGCAGTTAGCCGTAACAGAACTGCATCTTTGCCACCGCTTAGATACGGGCACGTCGGGCTGTTTATGTCTTGCTAAAAATGCAGCTGTAGCCGGAGAAATTGGCGAGCTTTTCTCATCACGACGTGTGAGCAAATACTACTTGGCGCTAAGCGATCACAAGCCTAAAAAGAAACAAGGCATGATAATGGGCGATATGAAAAATCGTCGAGGCGGCCAGCGGATTTTGCTAAAAACCTCAGAAAACCCGGCTATTACTCAGTTTTTCAGTAACGCGGCTAAGCCCGGCACACGGGGCTTTATCGTAAAGCCTCACACGGGGAAAACCCATCAAATTCGTGTTGCGCTTAAAAGCATTGGCGCACCTATTCTAGGTGATACACTTTATGGGGGTGAGGCATCAGACAGACTATATCTTCATGCATGGCATTTGCGCCTTCCTTTGTCTTCTGGTGAATTATCGGTTACTGCACCTTTCGATACCGGTAAAGTAATAAACGAAGAGGACGTGCAGGCCTGGTATAACGGGCTTAATGCGCCTGAGACTTATCCATGGCCTTCCCTGCCCACACGCTTTTTGCCGGCGTGCTAGGGGAAAACGCGAACGGCCTAATAGGTGCTAACCTAATAGGTGCTAATAGTCATAAGAAAATAGAAGCTACTTTGAATGTTTAATAGGTGCTAATGGGTAAACTACATATAGTTGGCGGCGGTGCCATAGGAAGCCTAATTGCTGCAAGCTCCCAGAAAAATGGCGTGCCGTATGACTGCTACCCCAGAGACATGAAAACCATGCCCTCTTGCGCACACTGGCAAAACGGCCAAACCACTGCGCTAAAACCTGCGAAGCCTTCACCTATCGTGTTACCTAAAAGTGATGTGCTGATAATCCCCTTAAAAGTATATCAACTTAAAGCAGCCCTATTACAATGGCTTCCCTATCTCACACAACAACCTACCGTTGTGCTGCTTCACAACGGTATGGGCGGACTTGAGATCGCAAGAGATCTACTAGGCGGCGATTATCCGTTGCTTCTTGCTACAACCAGTCATGGCGCGTTAAAAGTAAGCGCGTCGAGCGGCGATTTTCATGTTAAGTATACTGGCGTTGGCGCAACGCAAATTGGAGCGCCTAATGTAGATAAGCCATCACCTCAAACATTGGCCGCCCTCTCTCACATAGCGCCACAGCTAGCCAGCGCAATTGCGACGTTAGATAACGCACTTCCGCCGGTGCAATACCAAAATAATATTCTAAGAGCATTATGGACGAAGCTTTCCGTTAATGCCGTGATTAACCCACTAACGGCGCTTCACAATATCCAAAATAAGCACATTGCTAAGCCTGAATTTGAACAAAGCCGTATTTCAATTTGCAATGAGTTTACTCAGGTAGCGGATGCTTACGGGCTAGATTTTGATGCACTGTCAGTTCATGAAAATGTGCTGTCTGTAGCCAAAGCAACCGGAGAAAACTACTCAAGCATGCATCAGGATGTTGCTCACGGTAGACAAACAGAAATAGACGCCATCAACGGTTACATTGTAGATATGGCAACAAAAAAGGGTATTCACGTTCCCGAGAATACCCTTTTAGTAGAGCGTGTTAAGGCGCTGAAGCGTTAACAGCGCCGAGCACCTAAATCACGCTATTTAAGGATTAAGATTATTCTTGTTCACCCGCTTCTTGCGCGTCTTTTGGCGCCTGAGGCTTCATGTGTGGGAACAAGATAACATCTTTAATTGTTGAGCTATCAGTAAATAGCATAGCTAAACGGTCAATCCCGATACCTTCACCCGCCGTTGGCGGCAAACCATATTCAAGCGCGCGAATGTAATCGTCGTCAAAGTGCATGGCTTCATCGTCACCAGCGTCTTTCTCTTCAACCTGCTTCGCAAAACGTTCCGCCTGATCTTCTGGGTCGTTAAGCTCGCTAAAGCCATTCGCTAACTCACGTCCACCTACAAAAAACTCGAAGCGGTCGGTAATGAATGGGTTGTTGTCGTTACGGCGCGCAAGCGGCGATACTTCCCACGGATACTCTGTAATAAACGTAGGTTGAATAAGCTTCTCTTCCACGGTTGCTTCGAAGATTTCGCAAAGGTACTTACCCGCACCCCAAATGCCGTCAACTTCAGGCTCTTTAATGTGAAGCTGTTTCGCCATTGCTTTAAGCGCGTCAAGATTCGCCTCTGGGTCGCGGATAGCTTCCTCGTTAGCTTCTGGCCAGTACTTAAGAATAGCTTCGCCCATGCTTAAGCGGTCAAACGGCTTACCAAAATCGTATTCAACTTCAGACGTTACGTTACCCTCAGCGTCTTTAGTTGTATTTTTGATAATGCTTGTACCAAGAATATCTTCTGCCAGCGTGCGCAGCATATCTTCTGTCAGGTTCATCAGATCGTTGTAGTCTGCATACGCTTGGTAGAACTCAAGCATAGTAAACTCTGGGTTGTGACGGGTTGATAAGCCTTCGTTACGGAAGTTACGGTTAATTTCGAATACACGCTCAAAACCACCAACCACTAGGCGCTTAAGGTAAAGCTCTGGTGCAATACGCAGGTACATATCGATATCTAACGCATTGTGGTGAGTCACAAACGGCTTCGCTGTCGCGCCACCAGGAATAACCTGAAGCATTGGCGTTTCTACTTCAAGGTAGTCACGTTCGGTAAGATAATTGCGAATACCGTTTACGATCTTGCTACGGATCATGAACGTTTTGCGGGTTTGTTCACTTGTGATCAAATCAACGTAGCGCTGGCGATATTTCGTTTCTTGGTCACTCAAACCGTGGAATTTTTCTGGCAATGGACGAAGTGCTTTGGTTAGCAACTCGTATTGCTCCATGTTCACGTAAAGGTCGCCTTTACCTGACTTATGCAGGTCACCCGCCACGCCAATAATGTCGCCAATATCTAGTGCGCCATATTTTGCTTTAAGCGCTTTTTGCGTGTCTTTATCTGCGTATGCCTGAATGCGGCCAGTCATATCTTGAAGCAACATGAAAGGACCACGCTTTGCCATAATACGGCCAGCGATGCTTACTTTGTTACCCTGCTCTTGTAGCGTTTCTTTGTCGAATTCACCGAACTTAGCTTGAAGCTCATCCGCATAGTTTTCGCGACGGAAGCTGTTTGGGAAACCGTTTGCACGGCACTGCTCGCGAATAGCGCTTAGCTTAGCACGGCGCTCTGCAATCAATTTGTTATCGTCTGTTTGTTGGTCAGTCATAACCTTTCACTTCGTTGTTCGGTTTACAGCCCAGATTTCAGGCTGGCTTCAATAAATTTGTCCAAGTCGCCATCCAGCACGGCTTGAGTGTTGCGTGTTTCCACGCCAGTGCGCAAATCTTTAATGCGAGAGTCGTCTAATACATAAGAGCGTATTTGACTTCCCCAGCCGATATCAGACTTGCTATCTTCCATCGCTTGTTTTTCGGCGTTTTGTTTTTGCAGTTCAAACTCATAAAGTTTGGCTTTTAACTGCTTCATCGCCTGATCTTTGTTTTTGTGCTGCGAGCGGTCGTTCTGACACTGCACCACAATACCCGTCGGCTCGTGGGTAATACGTACCGCTGAATCTGTTCTGTTTACGTGCTGGCCACCCGCGCCCGATGCGCGATAGGTGTCTATACGTAAATCAGACGGGTTGATTTCAATATCGATGTCGTCATCAATTTCAGGATATACAAACGCAGATGAAAACGACGTATGACGGCGGTTGCCCGAGTCAAACGGCGATTTACGTACTAAGCGGTGTACGCCTGTTTCTGTGCGTAGCCAGCCAAACGCATATTCGCCCTGAACGCGCAGCGTAGCACTTTTAATGCCCGCGACTTCGCCTTCCGACACTTCAATAAGTTCCGTTTTGAAACCGTGCGCTTCGCCCCAACGCAAATACATGCGCAACAGCATATTGGCCCAATCTTGTGCTTCTGTACCACCAGAGCCCGACTGAATATCAATATAGCAGTCGTTTTCGTCGTTAGGGCCAGAAAACATGCGGCGAAACTCAAGCACTTCTAGCTGCTCAATTAAGCCTTCAAGCTCACTTTGGGCCTCAACGAAGGTATCTTCATCTTCGGCTTCAACAGCCAATTCAACAAGACCTTCAACGTCTTCAGTTCCCTGATCGAGCTTGTGGATCGTCTCTACGATTTGCTCCAAGGCCACTTTTTCTTTGCCAAGGGCCTGCGCTCTGTCTGGCTCATTCCAAACGTCAGGACTTTCTAACTCTCGGCTAACTTCTTCTAAACGCTCTGACTTTGCATCAAAGTCAAAGATACCCCCTAAGCGCTTCAGTGCGCTCGCGGATATCTTTTATCGCATTCATAACGGGGTTTATTTCAAACATAGTCCGCTTATTTCGTTAAAAATTTAAGACCGCGGATAGTACCGAATTTGAAGGAATTTTGATAGGGGTTGGCGCAAATATTGCGACACTGAGCTTGTGCTAATTTTCGTATGGATTTTACGACCTTCGTTGAAGCGAGTATTTTCACCGTTCAATGGCGCGCGCATACTGTTGGGTAGGCTGTCTTAGCCCATACAAATAGAGTAAATGTTTGAAAAGGCAGCCTACAGCTGCACTAGTTTGGAGCATTATTGCTTAGTGTCGCGTGCGTTTAGAGTGCGAATTGTTTGGAAAATCTTTTAGGAAAAGTATGTCGTTCAATAATTTATCTTATGCCGTTATCGGCGTACTTCTCGGTCTTTTTGTATTGGCCTTGGGCCAACTCGTCGATTGCCAGAACCTTGCCGGGGCGACGATGGCGTTGCAGTGCCCCAACGGCACACCCATTTCTAAATTGTGGCTTGCCACATCAATGTTAATAGCGGGAAGCGGAATTTTCACTTGGCTATATCGCAATCGTAAATATTAACCGTACAGTGCAGAAATGACTCGATGAGTATCAACGGTGTTAACACATCACTGCGTATAGCTGTTCCGTAATGAGTCGAACTGCTGACTGACGAAAGTAAGATTTAGAACGAACAACATGTTTTAAGTGCTGTTCGTTCTGGTAAAAAAGAGCCATGCTCATTTTTAATGGATTGCCCCTTTCCCCTGAGCAAAGTGTTTTTTACACAGCCGCTGGAATTTCCGGCTATTTAGCAAAAGAATAATCTGTGTAGCCCTTCTCACCACCGCCAAATAACGTATCGGGGTTGTGCTCATTCAGCGGTACATTATTCGCTAGTCTGTAGGGTAAATCGGGGTTCGCCACGAAAGGTCGACCAAAACCAATCATATCTGCCCACCCTTCAGTTAAAGCTTTTTCGGCACGCTCTGTGTCGTACTTTCCGGCATAAATGAGCAGACCGCTATAAGCTTCCCGAATAGCCATCTTGAATGATATTGGCATTTGCGGCGCATCATCCCAGTCGGCTTCAGCAATATGCATATAGCCAATCTTGAAACTATTAAGCATGGAAGCAATAGCAAGATAGGTCTCTTCGGGATTGTCGTCGACCGTCCCGTTTAATGTTGTAAGGGGCGCTACACGCACACCTACTTTATCAGCGCCAATTTCCTCAGACACAGCCTGTACCACTTCTTTCAAGAATCGAATACGGTTCTGTACACGTGTGCCGTATTCATCAGTTCTTGTATTGCTCTGAGAATCAATAAACTGGTTAAGCAAGTAACCATTAGCCGAATGCAACTCAATGCCATCAAATCCGGCATCTACGGCATTGCGCGCCGCAACGCGATACTCTTCCACCACGGCTTTTATATCTTCAATGCTCATTTCTCGGGGCATGACCGACTCAACAAAGCCAGGGTTGCCGCCTTCATCAACAAATACTTTAACGCCTTTTGCTTGAATTGCCGATGCGCTAATTGGCTGCTGCCCTTCGGTATTTGAAGGGTGGGATACGCGGCCCACGTGCCAAAGTTGCGCAAACATCACACCACCCGCTTCATGCACTTTATCTGTTACCAACTTCCAGCCTTCAATTTGCGCCTTGGTATAAATACCCGGTGTCCACGCATACCCCTTACCCAGTACCGAAATTTGTGTGCCTTCACTCACAATAAGTCCTGCACTTGCGCGCTGAGCGTAGTATTCAGCCATTAATGCGTTGGGCACATCTCCTGGCTGTGTTGAGCGGGAGCGAGTCATTGGCGGCATAACAATTCGATTGTTCAGCGTTTTTCCAGCCAGCGATATGCTTTCAAATAGTTTCATAATACGGTCCTTAAACTTTACTCTTAAAATTTACACGTTTAGATAACGCTAAATGTAAGGTCCATAAGCAAGGTTAAAACCCGTACTTTTAACAAAGCACTTTTGCATTTTTCACAAAAGTAGCGGTGCATTTCGACGACGTTATCCCAAATTTCCCGCCTCCCCTCTTGACGCAGAAAAAATTAAGCTTACACTTGTTCGCTGAATTAGCGTACAAGTGTAAGCTAAAACATTTTTATCCTTTTTGTATTTAAGATATTCCGACGAAATACAGGTGTGATTTCTACATTGAAACTATTACTCGATAAATTCACTGATCGCATACTCCACCATGGCTCTTGGAAGGGCTACTGGGAGGTATTGATGCAGCAAATTAAACCCGCGTGGCGCGATGGGTATTTCAGAGCCAAGGTTGTGGCAGTAAAAAAACTAAGCGCTGATATGCTGGAGGTTTTACTTAGACCGGAGAGCTCTTGGCCTACGCATATTGCAGGGCAGCATATCGCATTAACCATAGAAATTAATGGCAGGCTCACCACTCGCGTGTTTACCATAGCGAGTGGTGCTAACACCCGACAAAAAGAAAAGCAGATTCGCCTTGTAACCAAGGTTAAAGCTCAGGGCGCATTAACACCTTATCTTCACTCTTGTGTGCCTAATCAATGGGTAAATATCTCAGCCCCTATGGGGGAATTTATCTGGCCGAAGGTTAAAAAGCCTCTTCTTATGATTGCGGGTGGCTCAGGCATTACTCCTTTCATTGCCATGCTTGCCGATGCCGTCAACAATGCGCAGCTAAACCATACACCGGTACACTTACTTTATTTTGCTAAGCCAGGCGAGCATGTATTGCTCAATGAATTATCAGCGTTCAGCAAACGCTGTGAAAGCTTCACCTATGATGTTTTGAGCAAGCAAAAAGATGGAGACGTAGAAGCGCATTTGTGTAACTTTGCCAATGCACACTGGTTAGTGTGTGGTCCACATGCCATGTTCGAGCAAGTTGAAAGTTATGCAAAAACGAGCAACGTACCTGTTTCGAGCGAGCACTTCGCTGCGCTTCCTGTGGTGAGCAACACCAGCCTTACCGAAAACGAAACCTTCTCTTTGGTTCACAATGGCCAATCTTTGGCTATCGACAATCAGCAAACCCTACTTATACAACTTCAGCAAGCAGAACAACCTGTGACTTATGGCTGTGGCATGGGAATTTGTCATCAATGCCAATGTGTTAAGAAACGGGGCGTAGTGAGAGATACCCGCACGGGTGAGCTTTCAGATAGCGCAGAGCAACTTATTCAGCTGTGTGTATCACAAGCCGCTACTGATTTGGAGATTCAACTATGAACACCAGCGTTGCAATAGACAACCAACACCGTGAAGAAGCCATCAAACAAGCGCATTCTCCGATAAGTGAAACTAAAGCTATTCGGTCAACGAGCACTAAAGAGAAACCGAACTACGAGTTACTTGCCGCTCAGCTTGATGAAATTAAAGCTGACATTAAACGAAAAGTGGGTGCTGAAGATGCGGCCTATATCCGACGTATTATTCTTGTTCAGCGAATTTGCGAGTGGAGCGGACGGATACTTTTAATGTTGGGGTTCATTCAACCGCTGCTCTGGGTTGCCGGCGTATTGAGTTTAGCTACAGCAAAAATTCTCGATAATATGGAAATAGGCCACAACGTGATGCACGGCCAGTACGATTGGATGAACGACAAACACATTAATTCGAAAGGCTATGAGTGGGATATCGCCTGCGATGGTTCGAGCTGGAATCGCGTTCACAATTATGAGCATCACACGTATACCAATATTATTGGGAAAGACAGAGACTTTGGCTACGGTTTGCTTCGCCTATCTAACGATTTTGGATGGCGTGTAAAAAACCTATGGCAGTTTGCGACTTACATCGTACTTAGTGTTTTATTTCAGTGGGGGGTGTCGTATCACGAAATGGCCGCTGAGCGGGTCTTTTTTGGGAAGAAGAAAGACAACCGTAAGAATCAGGTTACTCATAGTGAACTAAAGAAACGCTTTTTTAGTAAAGGCGCACGTCAGTTAGTAAAAGATTATGTACTATTTCCTTTGTTAGCTGGGCCGTTATTTTTATGGGTATTTACCGGCAACCTTATCGCCAATTTGCTACGCAATTTATGGACATCTACTATTATCTTTTGCGGCCATTTCACTGGCGACGTGGAAACGTTTAAACAAGAAGATTGTGTTAATGAAACCCGAGGGCAATGGTACTACCGACAAGCGCTGGGCTCGTCGAACATAAAGGGCGGAAACCTGTTTCACGTGCTTACTGGGCATTTAAGCTTTCAAATTGAGCACCACCTGTTTCCAGATATCCCAGCCAGACGCTACCGAGAGATGGCGCCCAAGGTAAAAGCCGTATTCGAAGAACACGGCATGCACTACAACACTGGCGGCTTTTTAAAACAATACGCCAGCGTGTTAAAACGCATTATTCGCTACTCTTTCCCTTAACCAGTTGAAACCCTAACCAGCCGGCCATGGCGCTTGCGCTGGTTAGGCACGTGCCCCACACCCAATCAATCAACATGATAAACAAAGTAAAACCTTCAATAATGCTGTACGCCGTTAAATTGTAGGCGCCATAACTGGCCAACCCTAGAAGCGCGCCATCGATCCCTGCATAAAGTAACGACTTATCTCTGTTCGCCACCACAGCAAGTACAAACACCACACATCCATACATGAGGTAAAAAACCACCCATGGCCACGTGATAAATTGACTTCTAAGCAGAGGAGCCATTTCACTTTGATACCAGCCATCCGCAATAACGCCAAGCCACAAGAAGTCGAGCACACCAAAACACACAAAGATTGCAATTAACGACACGACGATGTTTTTCACAAAGCGAATGATGTTGGAAAGCATGGAACCTATCCCTGTTAGCATAAAGTGATCTTAATGAGTTTACTCTATTCTTGGTTATTAAACTAAGCGTAGATCGCAAACATATGCCCCTTTATCAGAGCTATTCTGTTAACGTTTTTGCCCTTCCCGTTCTTTTAGCCTCGTATAAAAGATGATCGGCACGCTCTAATACTGACTCAATCTTATCAGTGCTTTTAAATGTTACAATACCGGCAGAAAAGCTTACGTTAAATGGTACTTCCTGTTCTCCCCAGTACTCAATGCCCTCTACTTCTTTTCGAATAACATTTATTATTGCGCTCGCCTCAGAGATATCTGTAGCTTGTATAACCAACAAAAATTCTTCTCCCCCATACCGGCATAAGCGATCTATTTTACGTATGCGTTTTATGATGATTTGACTCAGTGTTTTGAGCACTTCGTCTCCCAAATTATGCCCATAGTTGTCGTTAATTTTTTTAAAATGATCGACATCTAAAAGGACTGCACAATTAACCTGTTCAGGTGAGATAAAGGTCAACCAACTGTTGATAGCTCTTCTAGTATAAGCACCGGTTAGAGAGTCTACGTCTGCCAAGGCTTTAGCGATATTGTGTCGACGTCGGTACCACAACGTGGTGAAACCTAGAATAATAGCTAAACCTCCAAACAATATACTTTTTAGAAAATTAGCTTGGTTGGTCAATTGGTCTTTTTCTCTATTAATTTTTATGTTTCTAAGTTCAGTGATTTCAATTTCTTTTGAGAGAAAATCATTACCGAGATTAGTGTTTGAAGATGAGATAAGTTGGTTTCTATCTAATTTTAGCGACCGATATTTAGTAGCGAATTGATACGCTTTTTTGTAATTTCCCTTTACCTCATAAATTCTCTGGAGATTTTGATAAAGCCTCAGGTTGATATCCGTTGGTGAGGGATGCTGTGCTGACCAAGTCTCATATTTTTCAGTAAGAGTATCAACCTCCTCAGAGAACCTGACAGGGTCATTACCATCTAATGCTTCAATTAGAGTTAGAGCTGTCTGAATATATGCCTCTATCATTGGCGAAGAGCTACTGCTAGTACTTGTTTCAACGACAGCCGCTATTCGCCCAGCTAAACCTCTTATTTTATCGACTTCGGCTTCAGTCATAAAATGCGTATATACAGATAAATTAAGTATTAACGCGACAATAAGATTATCTGTATCGTCCTGCTCTGTTGCTAATTCAACAGCCAATTCTGATTTTGCTAAAGCTTCCGAAAAGCGCCCTAATTGAGTCAATGCTTGGACTGAAGCAATATAGTCTACAGAATATCGCTCACTTACAGGCACTATCGATAGAATATAATCTGCGTACTGTAAGGCCTCAGAGTAAAGCTGAAGCTCTATGAGTATATTCGCTATATATGCTGCAATTTCTCTTTGAGTTAGCATTGCTTTGAACGAATCTTTTTTCTCAACGTTCAAATAATTAAACGAATATTTAAATTCGACTAATGCGTCAATATGCGATTTTGATTGAAATTCATTGCCTAGCCATGCACTTACAAGAGCGACAGCCCTACTATTCGAGGCTTCGAGCATTTCAGATTTTAAGCGTCTAAGTTTTTCTATCGCTGGAGTTGCTTGTTGTTCATGTCCATCGTTTTTAGCCGAACTCGAATAAATAAAGTACGAGCGAACTCCCGCATAGAGTTCAGCATCTAGGCTTTTAAGGACATCCCAATCATTCGTTTCAATTAGCCTGCTTGGACGGCTAAACCAGTTTTCAACTACTTTATCTCCGTTAAAACCTTCCCAGATAACGTGTTTGAAGATAAGCCCCAGCGAGGAATCATCTTGAGGGAGACCTGACGACTTAATTTGATCGCTTAACTCATTATTCAATTGTTCGTTATTATTCGACCAGAGGGTTATCGCTCTATACGTTGCCTGATCGTAGCGGCTTAGTTTCGTTAAATCTTGAGCAATCGCTTCACTCACATGAAGTGCGAAACACGGAAGTATTGAAATTATGAATACCTTCAATTTATTCAACGGCATTAGCTAACTCTTATATTCTCTATAATAAAAGTAGGTTTTTATTTATAAATCGCCATTGAACTTTGGTATCCATTCAATAGTAAACACGTCAAAGAAGTCGGAAATACTTTACCTAAAACTTACACTGCAAATTGCAACCAAAGAAGCGTTCGAATCTCAAAGTGACGTGGTTCAAATAAGCGTTAAATAAAATGAATAAAACACTAATAGTAATAACGACCTCTTTGATTGTCAGTGCGTGCGCTCATAGGCCACCACCTTTAGACATGGAAGAAATATTTTTTGAAACGAAGATCAAGCAAGACGGTACCAAGCTCTTCGCGTTTAGCATTCCGTTAATGCAGCATCGTGACGGTGCCAAAGGTGGCGGTAAAGGCGGCCGTGGTCAGGGAGGCGAACGAAGTGGTCGTGGCGGTCGCCAAGGACAGGAAAGTCGCGAAGGCTCGTAACATAGCAGCGATAGAATGACTGAGCAACTCTATACATCTCTTGATGAGAAACTGGATGAGACCGGTTACTGCCAAACGGGCTTTCTAGAAATAGATACACACCAAACCGAAGATAGGCTTCACCTATTAGGTGAGTGCAATGAAACGGCGAGCGAACTGGACAAAATCGAGTTCCCCAACGTTAATTAACCCGCGTTGTTGTGAAGCGCATTGCCGATGGCGCGCGCTTCATTCAACGTTCGTTTGCTAAACAACCTCTTAGTCAACACACAAGGTATGCTCCACAACCCCGTTAGACACATAGGCTCTACAGCCGAATAAGTCCGTACTTTCTAAACACACGCCGCGCGCCTTTTCTCCCGCTTCCATATTATTGTTTTCCGTAACACAAGCCACTTCGCACTCGCTGCTGTCATTACACGCATTACCAGCATCGTTTGCTGGTAGCACACAAGCATGCGCCTGCTGTCGGCCTACTTTCTTCCAGTTACCACCGTGTTTATCGCATACTTTTTCAGACTCAATGGAATAGGCCTGCTGCACCAAAGGCAAAGAGGTATCAACAACTTGCTCTAATCTTTCGATGTCTTCAACACTCGCAATTGGCTCATCAATAGGTTCTGGGGGCTGAGCGCCACAAGCAGACAAGGCTGCACACACGCCTGCTATTAACCAGATCCTAAAACGCTTCTGTGCTCTACTGCTTGCTTGTTTCATTTTTTCTCTCAATTTATTTTACTTTTTAAACCACTACTATTTAAAAACCAAACCATTTAAGCCCTACACTACTTAAGACCTAATTTATTTAAGACCGCTGCTACTTATGACAACCGCTATTAGATAAGTTCTTATTTTGTCGATAAATCCTTATTTGCTTATTGCGCTATGCCTAATAAATTATCAAACCTATGAAATTTTAGTGCTACCTCGACGGGTCTCTACATACACTTCGCAAAACTAGCAGTATTTACGGACGCTTTATGACACTAAACCGAACCGAAAACATGGTCACCGCATTGCTCACTTTTAGCTTCGCAGTTCTTGGCCTAACATTTTTACTTGGTGCAAACCCCAATGCACTTATCGCTACATTTAATTTCTACTCGTTAGACACTGTGTTGAGCGAGAGTGCCCTTGGTGCTTTTTCTGGTATCGCGTTGCTGTTGCTACCGTTAATGACCATTGCAGCACGTTTTAACCTTGTTTCAGCAAAAGCAGTAACACTATATGCCACTTTTGTAACTGCCATTCCATTGCTGACACTATTATCACCAACAAGATGGATGGCCGATTTAGGGGGCTTCCCGATTATTGGCAGCGGTCAAGGCATCATTAAGTACTTCGCAGTATTACCGCTTTTCCTATTCTTGTTTTATCGCGAAAAATTTTCGCACAAGCAACTGACATACCTTAACTTTGCTCCTGTAGCCATGGTCTTATTATGGATAGGAGGCATGAAGTTTTTCGAGTTTGAAGCAAATGCGATTGTGGGGCTAGTTGAAACATCGCCGTTTATGTCGCGGCTATATGTTGTGTTTAGCGTACAGGGGGCATCGAATGTAATTGGTGGGTTTGATGTCCTCTTTGCACTGCTATTGGGTGCGGGCATCTTTACTAAAAACAAGCCGATGATCATTGCGAGCGGACTGGCTTGTTTATCGGTTTTTCTGATGACACAAACGTTTTTGTTTACTGTACCGGATACCTTTAACAGCACGACTATCGTCAACCGCCTAGGTCAGTTCGTTATTAAAGACCTTTGGTTTGTCGCTAATCTTGCTGTGGTGGCTTACTTTACGCTGTTCGAGGCAGTTTCACGAGAACGCGAAGAAGCGCAGTTGGGCCAATCGCCACAGTAAGGCTTTACGGCAAAGTCAAGTTAAAGATGTTGTAGTAATTAACCACTACCTCACTTATCGTTTATTCGAAAATGGTCACTTGGTTGCGGCCATTTTCTTTTGCAGTGTAAAGTGCTTGGTCGGCATGGGTTAACATTCTGTCGTGATCTCTCGCGCCATCTGCACTTGCTACACCAATACTGATTGTGACTTTCAGCGTTTGAGCTATAAAACTGAAATCATGTGCTGCCACGATTTTTCGAACATGATCCATAGCTACCCTTGCATTTATCAAGTCATATTCGGGTAACAACACAGTAAACTCTTCGCCGCCCCACCTTGCACATTTAGCATAATGCGGAACTTCGCGATTTAATATACGGGCCACCTCAGTAATGACTTTATCTCCTACTAAGTGAGAGTACTGATCATTTACCTGTTTGAAATGGTCGATATCGATAACGGCAAGACATAGAGGAGATTGTTTCGCTTTAGCCTCTTCAAAATATTGTACAAGCCAGAGGTCGAATGCTCGTCTATTTGCAATACCCGTTAGATCATCATGAGTTGCTTGGAACTCGAACCGCTTGGTTTGTAATTCTAGTGATCTGGTTTGTTCATCGACCCTTTGTTTTAAAATCATTTCAGATTTTTTCAAGTGATGAAAACGTACTTTATAAAGTGCATAGATAACAAAACAGAAGAAAACAAAAACCGAGAATTTAAAAGCAAATGTCTGATAAATACTGGGTAGCACGCGAATAGAAAATGGTGACGTAATCTCTTGCCAGGGACCACCAATATAACGAGCACGTACTTTAAACTGATAACGACCAGGTGCTAAATTAGTGTATTCAGTCATTCTAAGTTGATGACGGTTAACCCAATCTTGGTCATATCCTACTAACATAGCCTGATACTCTATACGCGAAGGCATAGCGAATCCCAAGCCTGCATACTGAAACGCAACTCGCGTGGTTAACGGCGTTACGTCTACTTCCCTTTTATCCGTATCAAATTGCTGGTCAGCACCGTCCAGTAGTACCGCCTCTATACTTACCGGAATAGGGAATTCACTCAACATGGCAAGGTTTGCAGGCGTTACTGTGGCGAGCCCTTTCGCAGTAGGAAGCCAAACATTTCCGTCTACATCGACAAACTGAGATGGCTGTGACCCACCATTGATTTGAATACTCGCCAGGCCATTTTCTTCCTTAAAATGCTCAAATTCCAATAATGCACTTGGATGTGTCAGACACTCCTTAAGACTTGATAGTGAAGTGAGAATGACCCCTTGGTTTGAACTTAGCCATACACCGCTGTTGTGATCTATACCAATTGAAAACAGTTTATCTACGGGAAGCCCCTGCGACTTTTCGATTACACTAAGTGCCTGAGTAGCATTGTCAAAATACGCAAGGCCTCGATCGGTTGTAATCCAAGTTCCCTTTTCAACAACGCTAAAACTGAACGCGTGCTGCGCATCTGAATGTTCAGGAAACGACACTGTGTGCACAATACCCTGTTGGATATAGGCGAGCCCTATCCCTGTAGCAATCCAGATTCGTCCTTCACGATCTTCTGCCAAGCCCATCGAAAAATGAGCAGGTAACCCATTTTGTTCATTAAAATGGATTAGCTTTCCATCTGGCGTTTGTTGAACTATACCTTGCGCCGTAGCATACCAAACACTGTTATCACTCGCTAAAAGAATGGCCCTTACTTCATTACTCGGTAACCCTAAATGTCTATTGAGGTAAGGAGTAAGTTGGTCATTTTCATATCGCAGCACACCTTTTGTATAGGTGCCAACTAACGTTACCTCTTCAGTTACCGCTGCCAAACTGAGTACAGAAAAAGCTTCACCCGTAGTGAGCGATGCGCTGGAAAACGCATCATTGGAAAATATATCTAATCCAGCACTTCCACCTGCTAAAAGTTTGCCATCAGACGTTTGCAAAACAGTTCGCAAAAAGTCTCCTCTCATTCCTTGGCTTTGCGAGAATGTGGTAAATAGAGCACGACGCAGCCTAAACAAACCACCATTAGTGCCAATCCAGATATTTTTTTCCAAATCTTCAAGCAGTGAAAAAACGCGGTTATTGGGAAGACCTGCTGTCGCATCCAATTTTTCTAGGCCTAAGTCACTCAGACGATAAAGGCCATGATTGATGGTGCCTACCCAAACGCTATTTTGATGATCAAGCAAAATACTACTAATTGATTTGTCGGCAAGTGAGCTGTGAAGTAGCGCGAAGGTACCGTTTCTTTGCTGCCAAACACCGTGTTCTGTGCCAACTAAAACACGTTTTTCGCTATCAAGAGCGAGAGTAAATGATGGACCAGAGAGTATGTTATGGTTGGGTACAGCTAGCTGAAATTTATCGTTTATGTATTTGAATAACCCTTGGTTTGTTGCAAACCAGATTACTCCAAATCCGTCTTCGATTATGCGGTAAGCACTCGAATTTACAATGAACTCTTCTTGAGTGCCGTCAGGCGTTCTCATTGCAACTCCCGTGTCTTCCAGCGCAAACCACAACACGTTATTACTGTCTCTGAATGCATGATTAACCATTGAAGACAGAGGTGCTTGAGCATGCCACTGCTCTGCGATAAGCGACGTTACACCGCCTCGGTTTCCTGCCACAAGTAGCTCGTCGCGGGGCTTGTTGTAATACAAACTTCGAATGCCGGAGTCTGGTAATCCTGTTTGCGCGCCGCGGGTAAATACAGTGAACTGCTGACCATTAAACCGAGCAACACCTTCCCAAGTACCCGCCCATAGATACCCATTGGACGTTTGTGCTAATGCGTGGATACTATTGTGAGGAAGCCCGTCTTTCGTTCCCCACGATTGAGGGAAATACCGGTTGAGCGGCATGAGCTGAGAAGACTCTGCCGAAAAGCCATCTATGGGTATCACCCACAGCAAACACATCACAAAAGTGAGAGACACAAACTTCAATGGCTTCTCGGTACATTATTAGATAGACGATGTAATAATACCTCTATCTATTAACTAACACAAAAATTGTGGTTTTTAGTTATCTTCGGTCAACGACAAGTTAATCCAGACTAACCTGTGATCTGAGCTGGCTTCGCGGTCTTTAACTAATCGATATAGGTCACTGGTTTTTGCAGGCCAGAAAACGCCAGCATCGTTCACATCGAAGCCAAATCGAGATGGCAAAACATAGTCAGCTCTGGCTCCCCAATAGGCAGTAAAGCGGTTACTAAACTCTGCACTTGACGCGCCTGCACCACCTGCGCTTGTTGGAATGATGTCATTATTAACTAACGGGTGCTCGGTCAACTGTTCAATAACACCCTCGCGATGTTTATCTCCAATATCCGCCGCGTTAAAATCACCAACAAGTACAAAACGCGCGTTCTCTGACAGGCTGACTTTCTCGCCATTATCATCGTAAATGTAGGCCCCTTTATCCGGAGAAAGATAATCTGCCATAAGCCTAATTTCGTCAAAGTTGCGTTTGCCGTTGCGATCCTCGCTTCCATCGAAATTAGGTGGTGTTGGATGCATAGCAAGTATGTGTACGATTTTACCCGCTACTTTCACCGGCACATCCCAGTGAGACTTAGAACTCAACCTTAGCGCGGCCCACTCTTCTACGTCGTACCATGGCTTGCCCTTATCAGTACTTCCGCTCTCATCGGGAATAATTGGAACCTGTGGATGAGGCATGTGATGCCATTTAAACGTCTGAAAGGTGCGAATACCATCAACATCAATAGGGTATTTTGACAAAAGCGCCATGCCATATTGCCCGGGATAAAGCCCAAAGCCATATGCATCGCCACCAAAACCTTCTGCTTTGCCATTGTTATCTAAGTCGAATGTCGTGGGCTCCCCTGTGTTAACTGTGGCCACATACGTATATGGGTAATCCACAGGCTCAAGGCCGCCTTGTGAAACATTCAGGTAGTTCTTAACAAATGCTTCTACCCCTTTCCGCTTATCTGCAATGTAGTCAAATTCGTTCAACATTAAGATATCGGGGTTAACGCGTTGAATAATTTCAGCAATGTTTTTAACTTGGCTATGCTCACCCGTTGAAAGAACGTGTTGAAGTACCTGATCGCTTGGCTTCATACCCAACGCTTTGTAGTTAGTGGCTTCCATACTTACATTAAACGTTGCGATTTTAAGCATTTGCTCTTCTTGCGAGCTAGCCAGCGTAGATACGAATAATGCGGATAAAAAAGCTATTGCACAGAGAAGCGCCCTATTTTTCATGTTGTTACCTGTAAGTAAAAGCGAAATGCAAAGATAGCAACTTTAGCGGCTTATCTGAACTTTTTTGTTTTATTAAAGACCGTTGTATCAACAAGACAAACATGCTCTCGCTCTTACATGAAAACGGAATTTATTTTCATAAATGAGACCTATGAAAGAAATATTTTTTACTATAAAGCACTAATACTAAAATAATAGAATCAAATACTCGTTCTAAACTGATATTCTAATTTTGTTTTATACAGCTAGCGTCAAGCGAACTACGCTTAACGTTTCGCATTTTGGGTGAATGAGAGAAAGTTATGAAAAGCTGGGTTTCAAAAGCGATCAATATTATCAATGCAGATTATCAACGTTCGGCTGATACGCACTTAATCAAATTAGAGCAGATAGCCTTTAAAGATATTGATATCTACCTTAAAGATGAAAGCACCCATCCAACAGGCAGCCTAAAGCACCGTCTAGCCCGGTCCCTTTTTCTGTACGCCCTTTGTAATGGAAAAATTGTAGAAGGAACTACTGTGGTTGAAGCCTCGTCAGGCAGTACAGCGGTGTCTGAAGCTTATTTTGCTAAAATGATTGGCGTTCCGTTTGTTGCGGTTATGCCTAAATCTACCGCCCAAAGTAAAATCGCGCTTATTGAGCGATATGGCGGGCAGTGTCACTTTGTAGATTGCCCTACGCAAATGCACAGCGAAGCAACTAAGGTAGCTCACGAGCTCAATGGCTATTTTATGGATCAGTTCCTTTTCGCAGAGCGCGCTACAGACTGGCGTGGCAATAACAATATTGCTGAGAGTATCTTTGAGCAAATGAAAGCCGAGCCCCATCCTATTCCACACACCGTGGTTATGAGTGCAGGTACAGGTGGAACATCAGCCACCATAGGGCGCTACATTCGCTACAAAGGTCTCTCTTCTCAACTTGTCGTGGTAGATCCAGAATTCAGTGTGTTTTTTGATAGCTTCAAAAACAACGATCATACACTTACTGCTACCCGTGGAAGCCGCATAGAAGGGATAGGACGCCCTAAAGTGGAAGCCTCTTTTCAACATGACGTTATAGATGACATGATTGCCGTTCCCGATGCCGCCAGTATTGCAACCATGCATTGGTTAAACAACACCATGGGAATTAAAGCCGGCCCGTCTACCGGCACAAACCTATGGGGCGCATTAAGTATTGCTGAACAAATGAAGCAGCGAGGAGAAATGGGCTCGATCGTAACGCTTATGTGCGACAGCGGAGAGCGGTATGGTGAAACTTACTATAATGCTGGTTGGGTAGAAAAGACCATTGGCTCATTCGATGGATACACCACCAAACTAGAGGCCATCGGAGCCCCTGCTTAAATAGCCTGTTTCTGCTGTTTAAAGTGCTTGAGCGTTATATATCGCGCAGCACTTTATTCAAAGCGTTTATCTCTATACATTGGCGATATACTTCTCATTGATAAAGCGCACAAAATTATGATCAAAATAAAAAACGTTGTTAGCTGTACGGTTGCGTTCGTCACAGCGTTTGCTGTACACCCTGCCTCTGCTAGCGGTACGTCGACTGTTGAAACTGCGAACACAAGCAGCACTAGTATCAACCAAGCCGCAAACGCGACCGCCAACGCTGGCGTTCCTAACAACAATTACGAAAGCGTTTTCGCTAACCTCGCGCTTCATTGTATTCATCAAGAGTTTCCAAATGTAGTGAAACACATGATGAATAATGGCGATGACGTTAAGGCACCAAGTCAACTCTACCCAGCTTTTTATGGATGTTTAGACTGGCACTCGTCGGTTCATGGCCATTGGCTTTTAGTAAGAATGTTAAACACTGCGCAAGATGCAGTGGATAAGGATGATATCATTGAAAAGCTCAACATCAGCTTTACGCCTAAAAATATCCAAGGTGAATTGACGAGCCTTAAGCGTGAAAACAATGCCTCATTTGAACGCCCCTATGGTCTTGCTTGGTTCTTGCAGCTAACCGCTGAACTGCGTCAATCTTCCCTTCCTGAAGCAAAGAGATGGCTAAATACGTTGCTTCCTCTCGAGGACGAAATTGTCGCCAGAATAAGCGCATGGTTACCCAAATTAGCTTACCCAATCCGAACAGGTGAACACAGCCAAACCGCCTTTGCTTTTGGATTGATGTTAGATTGGGCGAAAACTGCAGGGAACAAGGAATTTGAAGCACTGTTAACATCTAGAGTGAAAGAATATTATCTGGCAGATAAACAATGTCCTCTTGCTTACGAACCCTCTGGTCAAGATTTCCTATCACCATGTTTGGCCGAAGCTGACTTAATGCGCCGAGTAATGTCTAAAAAGGACTATAGCCAATGGCTTTCAGCGTTATTTCCCGGCCTCACGGCAAAAACATCAAATTGGCTCGCTCCCGCTACAGTGACTGACAAAACAGATGGTAAACTCGCTCACTTAGACGGGCTTAACATCAGCCGAGCGTGGATGATAGAAGGCATAATGCAAGCTTTGCCTGAAGGTGACAAACGCTTACCTGTACTGAAGAAAGCATTAAGTGCACATCGTGAGGCGGGACTGAACGCTGTCTTTGGTGAAATGCACTATATGGGCAGCCACTGGCTTGGCAGCTTTGCCAGCTACTTAGAAACTCAGCGCGGATTGAAATAAAACACCTGAGTATACATGTAGCGCGGCGCTAGCAAGTCGCTATTAGTTTAGCGACTTGCCATTCGTATTCATTGCGTTTATTAGGCCTGATAGCTTGTCAGCGGCAACAGGTTTAGAGAAATAAAAACCCTGCAAATACCTACAGCCATTTTGCTGAAAGAATTCAACCTGCTCTAAGGTCTCAATCCCCTCTGCCACACATTCGATGTTGAGACTTTCCGCCATACGTAATGTCGCCAGAATAATTGCTTCATTGCCGCTATTAAGACCAATACCCTGAACAAAGCTTTTATCTATTTTAAGTACGTCAATCGGGAAATCCTTAAGATATTTCAATGACGAATAACCCGTACCAAAATCGTCCAGTGCTATGATAAACCCTTTAGATTTTAGCGCTCCTATGACATGCATGGCACTGTCATAATCTTCCATCAATGCGCTCTCTGTAATTTCAAATCGAATGTTTTCTGGTGGAACACCATTTGATTGCAACAGCGCCACTATATCCCTTAACGAATACTCATTTATGAGGTGTTTTGCGCTTAAATTAATCGATAAGTAAGCGCGGCTATTATCTGCGTACAGTTGCTTATGAACAGGTAAAGCTCGCTCAATAAGTTGCGTCGTCATTTCGGCTATCATGCCGATGTTTTCCGCAACTGGAATGAAAATATCGGGTGAGATCATTTCTTCACCGTCTTTCCATCTCATCAATACTTCAAAGCCTTCAATAGTACCTGTCGCACAACACACAATAGGCTGATAGTAGTTTGAAAAAGATTTATTGAAGCAGGCATGTTTCAATTTATTTTCTAATTGAAGTTTTGAACGCGCCTGCTCATTCATGTGCTCGGTAAAAAACTGAAAATTATTGCTGCCGGCTTCTTTAGCATGGTACATGGCAATATCGGCATTCTTTAGTAATTCTGCTGGAAGTTGCGCATCATCTGGATAAAGTGAAATACCAATACTCGCCGATACGCTCACCTCTTGGTTGGAGAGCGTAATAGGTTGACCCAATGCTTGTATAATATCATTAGCAATATGGCCAAGGTCCTGCACATTACCAACACCTTCAAGAAGAACGACAAACTCATCACCGCCAAGTCTCGCTACTGTGTCAGACTTTCTGATTAAATTTTCAAGGCGTTTGCTAACCGTTACAAGAAGTTCATCACCTGCCTCGTGTCCAAGGCTATCGTTTACTTGTTTAAAACGGTCTAGATCAATGAAGAATAACCCTATTCTGTTTTGTTGTGGTGCGGCTTGATAAAAAGCGTGCTGAAGGCGGTCAAGCAGAAGAGTGCGATTAGGTAGACCTGTTAAATTGTCGTAGTTTGCTAACTGAACAAGCGCGTTCTGTGCGTCTTTTTGCTGCGTTATATCCGACAGTATCACTAAGTAGCGATCAATCTCTTGCCCATTACGCTCACTCGAAACTGCGGTCACTCTTATACTTACCGCGTAACGCTGGTTTGTGAAACTGTTTATATAAGCCTCGCCACTCCAGTGTTCATTAGGACCGAGCTTACGCATCTCCGTATACGCTTCTTCGAGCTGCTGTTTCTGGCCACGATATAACTGGTCGAGCTCTTCTATTAGGTTTGCGTCTTTGTTAATGCCAAGCGCGTCTTTGAAAGATTGATTGACAACGATAGCCTGAAAATTGTTATCGAAAATGACAACCCAGTCTCGAGTATACTGAAATGCTTCACCGAATAGTCGCGCTTTGAATTCAGCATTCACCGACTCAGTTATATTGGAATAAGTACCGACTAACCTTTTACTGCTATCTATTTGATTGTTGAAAACTAAAGAGCCTACATCTCTGAACCACTCATAATGACCGTCTTTCGCTTTCATTCGATAGCTGATATCAATACCCTTAGACTGTCCGCTGACCGCTTTCTCCCATTGTTCTAAGAACGCAGTAATATCGTGTTTATGAACGAGAGATATATGCTCTCTGAACGACAATCTTGTTCCCGTTTCTGAGTAACCTAGGTCATCCACAATACGCTCTTGAGTAATTTTGTCTGAGTCCTCATACCATGCCCAAACTTTGGTATTGCTCGCAGTTAGCGCCATAGACAATCTGTTTTTATGCTTTAGAGCCTCTGAATGTGCAGCGCGAAGTGCTTCGCTGTTTTTCTTGCGTCGTGTGTAGATAACTAAGGTCGACACAAGGAAAACAAGAAAATAAATAGAATACGCCAAAGGCGATGCATAAATTGGATATGCCACCTTGATTTTCAAATTTGCGCGCGGCCCATAAACGTTACTTACGGGGTCAATTCGACTTACACTAAATTCGTATTCACCTGGCTCTAGCTGAGGGAATGTGACTTCGGTAGACTTTGTATGGGGGTATACAACCGAAACATCTCCCTTTAATTCATATTGATAGTAGGAAACCGATGTCTTCTTAAAACGCATATCGGAATAGTGAATAGTCAGCCCAACATCGTCATATTTTAGTAATAATGAACGGTCATTAATGCTGCCAATACCAAGCTCTAATGGCTGACTGAGCAAGCTTGCATCAGTAATAAATGTTGAGGTTGCCACATTGTCTTGGTCATTAAAGCGCTCTGGTTGCAAAATAGTGAAACCTTTTTGTGAACCGAATGCTATTTTTCCATCGCTCAAACCTACTTTTGCCCCCCAGCTGAACTCACTAGTGGACAAACCTTCTGTAGCGCTATATTGCGATAATTTAATGGCCTTAGGATCGAGCTTGAGGATGCCTTGGTGGCTCCCAATCCAGATATCTCCATTTTGATCTTTCTCTAGACTAACAACGAGGTTAGTCGGCAATAAGTTACTCGTGTCAAAAAAGTATTTCTGCTCATTGGTTTTTGCATCGATTCCATATAAACCATGACCAGGATAAGTAATCCAGAGGATTCCGTTGTCATCCAAAATAGTGTCGGTAGGATGGATAGCATATTCCGATTGAGACTTTCTTGCTTGGTGCAGTTTCTCTAGACTTCCGCTTGATGTGTCATAACGCCATAGTTCCCCAATCATAGACAGTAGTATTGAATTATCCTGCTTCACATGATCAGGAAGAAACGTATAAAACTGGTCATATTCCAAGTTTAAAGAAAGTGTCTCGGAAAAAGTTACTTGTCCTTTCCTGTCATCAAAATTCCAAAATTTGCCATCTGAAGCAACAATATAATTTTCTTTTGATGTACGAATTAGGTCGTATGCCTTGTCTGAATTTAATAGTTTGTCTTGCTCACTACCTAAAGGGTAAGGTACTGGGCGTTTATTTTCTGTATCAAACTTTACGATACCACCGTAAGTGAGCAACCAAACCCTGTCTTTTTCGGCAGGCCTTATCGTAAATATAGAGCCCGAAGAAATAACGGCTTTATCATCGTCGGTCACTAAAAACTGTTCTACTTTCCCCGTATCTGCGTGATACAGGTTTAGACCATTGTTAGTCCCTATCCATAAGTTTTCATCATCGGTCTCATATAAACTATAAACAATATTATTACTTAACTTGTCACTGCTTTTTCCATCGCCTATGACGTTTTTAAATAGAGTAGACTGAGGTGCCCATAGCAATACCCCAGATGTTCCAGTAGAAAGCCACACCTGCTCGTCAGAGGTTATTGCCACTTTGTACAAGTCATCGTCTGTTATTTGTAGACGCGAGTCTGATGGTCTAAATAAATGTGTTAGCTCATTGGACGACAAGTCAATGGTATATAACCCTTGGTCTGTGGGCATGTAATAAAGGGTGTTTTCTATTAGTTCGAGATCCCATATATTCAAAGATTTTACGACTTGTCTTGCGGTTGGCATATCGCCGTCGTGTTTTACGAAGTCTATTAAACCAGTGAAATCAAATTGATAGAGGCCTTCAACCGTGCCCAGCCAAAACCTCTGATGTTCATCAACCAAGATAATCTTGGTATTAATATTGTTTACATTGGCACTCTCTGAACTAACATGATCAATTTTCTTGATATCGCCTGTTTGTAGGTTTTTAGCATAAAGCCCTACAGAAGTGGCAACGAATAAAACGTCACGGGTTAAATAGGTGTAACGGATAACATCGTCATTTGAAAGCTCACTATTAGAGGAAAGAAGGTCAAAAACGGTTTCTTTTTTCTCTGTGACTAAATCAAGTTTGATGATTAGATGGTCAAGGGCGACATATATGATGTTTCCAGGCGCAGAGATAAAGTGGGAAGCATATTGGTACCACGAAGGTTGCTCTTTGTAAGGAACATTAATCAATCTTTTCGACTTGCCGGTTTGTCGATCGATGCGATAAATACCACTACTGTAAGTACTCACCCATAAATCACCCCTTTGGTCTTCGAACAACGAGTAAATTCCATCATCAGCAAACTCATTGTCTTGCCCGACATATTGCTTGTTTTGGTTCCCATCGAATCTGTTTAAGCCAGCTTCTGTGGCTATCCATAGTAGGCCCTCTTTATCGATAAGCATATCGTTGACAGTATTTTGACTTAAGCCATTCTCAGTAGAAAGTGCGCTAAAGGTAGGTGTAGTTACGAGTGTTTTTGCAATCGTGGAGGAAACAAACAAAGCAAAAAAAATCAACGTCACCAGCGATAAGTGAGCGGTAAAAAATGAAATTATTCGGGTCTGCGCTAACATCAGTAAATGAGAACCTAGAAAGTATGTTCGAATAGTAGTTCAAAACACGTGAATGGCAATTGTACTTTAGGTAGGCGACTAAGTGACTGTCGATTCTAGCAACGACCATTTGATATTAGGTCATAGAATTAAACAAGCTTACTCATTAGCGAACAATCAAACAAAACATAGTGAAATGACTATTATTCTAGCGTTTTATTTTCGCAGAAAAAAGTGAGCGACGTTTGTAGGTGTTTAAACCATTGGCTTGGCAGCTTTGACAGCTACTTAGAATCACAGGGCGGTTTGAATTAACTTATATCCTACTAAAGTGTGAGATGAATGAGCACTAAAGTGCTATTCGTCTCACTCGCCTACCGTGGCATGCTCATTCTATGGTGATATAAATAAAGCGCAGCTATGGAAATTTTACTTGTTGATGATCACGCAATAGTGAGAGAAGGCTTTTCTACGCTGTTATCTTCGGTACTCGAGGGCGCTGTCGTCACCAATGCAAAAAATGCGCAGCAAGCCACAAATGCACTTCGTACCAACCACTTCGACCTCATTATTTTAGACATTAATTTAGGAACCACCAGCGGGCTCACGCTAGCGGAATATATTGTTCAGCGCTGGGAGCACGCAAAAGTACTTATGTTCAGCATGTTCGATGATATTTCCATCATCGATAGAGCTATGAAACTAGGGGCAATGGGCTATGTTAGTAAACAAAGTGAACCTGATGTACTGATAAGCGCGGTGACATCTATCATTAAAGGCCGCCGTTATTTAGAACACAATACTGCCATTGAGCTCGCTACATTTAACCTGTCACATTCCGGAGGCAACTTAACAGATCTGACACAAAGAGAGTTGGATATATTCCTTGGTATAGCGAACGGGCTTTGCCGAAAACAGGTCGCTGAAAGCCTCAATATTTCTGAAAAGACGGTCTCAAACGTTATCACCCAGCTCAAGCGAAAACTTGAGCTACAGACAAATGCCGAGTTTGTTCACCTTGCCATAAAGCAGGGTTATATCAAAATTGCCAGCTAAACAAGCGCCACTAAACAAGGTCGGGAAAACTTCCCTGTACTTTCGTATCTTTTTTATACCCCTTTGGTACTGACTTTGTCTCATGATAAAGATATATCATGTAAATCAACATATTAGCGTTTTCATTACACTTCAATCTAAGGGAGTTTTTCCCGCATTTTGAAGGACGGAATCCGTTTATCAGAGCCTCTAATTAGTTACATACTGTTAACACAACATCAAGGTAACAGTGGAAATAAAACTATGGCTAAGTTCTATTCAAAGGCTTCATTGGCCTTAAGCGTAATTATTGGTTTAGGTACGAGTTCACATTTATATGCGGACGATGGCGTGACATGGGCAGACATTGAAAATGATGCCAAGACGCCTGAGAACGTGCTGATGTATGGTATGGGTCCTGAAGCTCAGCGTTACAGCGGACTTGATCAAATCAACAAAGAAAATGTACACATGCTATCTCCGGCTTGGGTGATGAGTTTTGGTGATGAAAAGCAACGGGGTCAAGAGTCCCAGGCAATCGTGTACGACGGTATTGTCTATGTAACCGGTAGCTACTCCCGTATCTACGCCTATGAAGCAAAAACAGGTAAGAAGTTGTGGGACTACGCCCACCGCCTTCCAGAAGGTATTCGACCGTGTTGTGACGTGGTAAATCGCGGCGCAGCCATTTATGGTGACTTAGTCTTTTTCGGTACGCTAGATGCTGGCGTTGTTGCCCTTGACCGACTAACGGGCAAAGTAAAATGGAAGAAGCGCTTTGAAGACTATCGTGCAGGCTACACCATGACGGGGGCACCTACGATTGTTAAAGACCAAAAGTCAGGAAAGGTTATGCTTATTCACGGTTCATCAGGTGATGAGTTTGGTGTTGTAGGAAAACTGTTTGCACGCGATCCTGAAACCGGTGAGGAGATTTGGATGCGTCCATTTGTCGAAGGACACATGGGCAGATTAAATGGAAAAGACAGCACACCTACGGGTGGTTCATACGAAGTGACAACGTGGCCAAAGGATGAAAACGGCGAAATGGTTGAGGCTTGGCACCACGGTGGTGGTGCACCATGGCAGAGTGCAAGCTTCGATGTTGAAACTAACACTATCATCATAGGTGCAGGTAACCCCGCTCCTTGGAATACATGGAAACGCACCGCCAAAGGCGGCAATCCGCGAGATTGGGATAACCTTTATACTTCCGGACAAGTGGGTGTAGATGCAACCACTGGTGAGGTTAAATGGTTCTATCAACATACACCTAACGACGCATGGGATTTCTCTGGCAACAATGAACTTGTTCTATTCGACTATTACGATAATGGAAAGCTCATAAAAGCGACGGCTCATGCAGACAGAAATGGCTTTTTCTATGTAGTTAACAGACAAAACGGTGAATTCATCAGAGGCTTTCCCTTTGTAGATAACATTACGTGGGCCACACATATAGACCCTGACACGGGTCGCCCAGTTGAAGTAGACGGACAACGCCCACCACTGCCTGAGCCGGGTGAAAAACTAGGAAAGTCAATAGAGGTATCGCCTCCATTCTTGGGCGGGAAGAACTGGAACCCGATGGCCTACAGCCAGAATACCGGCTGGTTCTATATGGGCGCAAACCACTGGAAAGAAGACTACTGGACGGAAGAAGTGACCTATAAGAAAGGTGCCGCTTACCTAGGACAGGGTTTTAGAATTAAGCGCATGTATGACGACCATGTGGGCGTACTTCGTGCCGTAGACCCCATTTCAGGTGAAATTAAATGGACGCACAAAGAGAAACTCCCTTTGTGGGCTGGAGTTCTGGCGACGAAAGGCGGACTAATCATTACCGGAACAGGCGATGGCTATGTCAAAGCTTTCGACGAAGAAACCGGTGAAGAACTTTGGAAGTTCCAAACGGGCTCGGGCATCATTTCATGCCCTATCACTTGGGAAGAGGATGGTGAGCAATACATCGGCTTAGCGTCAGGGTATGGTGGTGCAGTACCTCTATGGGGAGGAGATATGGCTGAACTCACCAAACCTGTCGCGCAAGGTGGTTCGTTCTGGGTATTTAAACTTCCTAATCACAATAAAAAGCAAAACGTAGCTAAACAATAGCTTTATCTTTGCAACAAACCAAACCGAGAGGCGGTGAAAACGCTTCTCGGCATTAAGGAGCTCTTATGCGCTTACGTTTTAAAGCAACCAAACAACTCACCATATTATTAGTTGTCCTACATTCAGCGACTGCCAGTGCCATTCCCGATTTCGAAGATGACGTGAAAATTATCAACGGATGTGAAATAAAACCAAAGGCAGTGTGTAGCGATACAGACTTAAGCGGTGCTGATTTGAGCCATGCAAATTTGTACGGGGCAGTATTCACCAACGTTAAGTTCAACAAAACAGATTTAAGGCACGCCAACTTAAGCTATGCGACGTTTAAGAAAAGTAACCTAGATCACGCTGATTTAGCTACCGCCAACTTAAAACACGCCGATTTACGCAGCTCAAAAGTTCGCAACGCTAACTTAGAAGGCGTAGATGGCTGGGCGCTTTTCGGTCAAGGGGTTGATTTCACTAACTCCAACTTTTCAGGTGCTAACTTGGACCAAGCGCGTTTATCAGGTGCGACAATGGTAAACACCAACTTACGTGCCGCACGCTTAGAGCGGGTTTGGATGAACAAAGCAAACTTTGAAGGTGCTTCACTGATTAACGCCAATATTCAGGAAGCAAAACTGAACGATGCAAGTTTGTATCGAGCGAACCTAACCGGCACGCGCATCCACTACGCAACATTTCAGGGCACTTTCATGGACGAATGTATAAACTGTCCTATTGACTGGTAAGCTAGAGCCCCCTTGGGGTTACTCTAGCAAGGTCGCTTTCGTCTAAGACACTTTACCTGCCAACTCAGCCGTTTCTTTACCCAAATTTTTAAGCTGCTTAATCGTCTTTTCATCCGTAATGGCGCCATCTTCCATAAGCGTATTTACCTTCGCAATAGCTTTTTGGTTCGGCAGCACCATAGTACCTAGATTTTCAAGTAGCATTCTCAGTACCACCAGCACGCGCATGCCGCCTAGCCCACCAGCAGACGCAGCCATAATTCCAGCCACCTTACCGCGATATGCTTGTAATGGCTTTTCGCCTTCCCCCATACGCGATGCCCAGTCGATGGCATTCTTTAGCAGTGCGGGATAGCTTGAGTTGTATTCTGGTGAAGCAATAAGAAAACCATCATGGCTCATTAGCAATTCTTTGAACGCCTGTGCTTTTTCAGGCATACCAAACTCGGCTTCCTCATCTTCATTAAACAACGGCATTTGAAAGTCAGCGAGGTCTATAACGGTAACCTCTGCGCCAGCTTCACGTGCGCCCTCTGCGGCAACTTTCATAATAGCTTGGTTGAATGAACCTTTACGGGTACTACCTGCAAATGCAAGGATCTTAGTCATTTGAGTTTCCTGTCGTTAATTTAAGTAGTGTTCTAGTTGTCTGATTTATAGGAAGCTATCGCCCTATCGGTTCTAATCGAAATGTTATACCACTGTACCTGCGGTTACACGCCGCGATTACGAACATTTTAAATCTCGCTGAGTACGCAATTATCTATGCCCACTGGTATAAGGATCACAATTAGCGCAAACGAGCGTAGTAGGGTTGACGCTTATGTTTCGCATAAAAAAAGGCTGACAATCAATGTCAGCCTCTTTGTTATCAATATGTATGTTGTACCGCGAACACTACATTTTTTCTAGTGTTTCGATGCCAAGTAGGGTTAATCCTTGCTCTAGCGTCTTGGCAACCAGAGCTGACAACGCTAGACGGCTATCGCGTACAGCTGGCTCAATACCGTCTTTTAACATCGGGCACGCTTCGTAGAATGACATAAATGCTGAAGCCACATCATAGAGGTAAGTACACAGTACATGAGGCGTGGCTTCACGAGATACTGTACCAATCACCTCTTCAAACTGCATAAGTAATACAGCTAGCGCGTGCTCTTGTTTCTCAGCAATATTGATATCTACTGGCATGGTGGCCATATCCACACCCGCTTTTCTGAACAAGCTTTTCACACGGGTATAGGCATACTGAAGGTAAGGCGCGGTGTTACCTTCAAAGCTTAGCATGGAGTCCCAGTTAAACATGTAATCAGTTGTGCGGTTCTTAGATAGGTCAGCGTATTTCACAGCGCCAATACCCACCTTGTGAGCGACTTCTTTAAGCTCGTCTTCACTTAAATCGTTGTCGCGCTCTGCGATAAGTTTACCCGCACGCTCAACGGCTTCATCAAGCAATTCGACCAGTTTAACCGTACCACCAGTACGCGTTTTAAATGGCTTACCGTCACTGCCTAGCATCATTCCAAATGGGCAATGCTCGTAGGTTTGCTCTTCTTTCATAAAGCCCGCTTTACGGCCCACAATTTCAGTTTGCTTGAAGTGCAGTGCCTGACGCGCGTCAGTAAGAATCAGCGTACGGTCAGCGTTTAACTTGCCGCTGCGATAGCGCATTGCCGCAAGGTCTGTCGTTGCGTATAAATAGCCGCCACCCGACTTTTGAACGATGTAAACCGCAGGGTTACCTTCTTTATCAGCAAGCTCAGGTATAAACACCACCTGCGCACCTTGGTCTTCTACTGCAAGGCCTTTCGCTTTAAGGTCGCTTATTACGTTGGCCAAGTCGTCATTGTAAGCCGACTCACCCATAATATCTTTACGGGTCAGGCTTACGTTTAGCTTGTCGTACACTTCTTCTGAGTGAGCAATAGACACGTCAATGAACTTTTCCCACAGCGCCAGACACTGAGCGTCGCCGCCCTGCAGCTTAACTACGTATTCACGGGCGCGGTCGGCAAAACCTTCTTCTTCGTCAAAGCGTACTTTCGCTTCGCGGTAAAAGTCTTCAAGATCAGAGAGCGCAGTTTCAGCCACTTCATCTTGTAGCTTGTCTGAAAGGTGCGCAAGCAACATGCCGAACTGTGTCCCCCAGTCGCCCATGTGATTTTGACGAATAACGTTGTGGCCCAAGAACTCAAGCACTTTAACCACAGCATCGCCGATGATAGTAGTACGCAGGTGGCCCACGTGCATTTCTTTAGCTAGGTTAGGCGATGAGTAATCAACAACAATGTTTTGTTCTTTTGACTTAGCAATGCCTAGACGTGGGTCGGTTAGCGACAACTCACACTGATTAGACAGCCATTCGTCATTTAAATGAACATTGATGAAACCAGGGCCCGCCACTTCTAGCTTGCTGGCAATATCGTCGAGCTTTACAGTCTCAACAATTTTTTCTGCAATATCGCGCGGCTTTTGCTTAAGCTGCTTGGCTAGCGCCATCGCGCCGTTAAACTGATACTCACCAAATTCAGGTCGAGCGCTGCGCGAAACTGGCACTGGCGCATTTTCTACGCCCATTTCTTGTAGAGCTTCAGTGAAACGGTTAACTAATAGTGCATGTATATTCATAATATATTGTGTCTTTGTTTAATCTTTATTAGCTTAATTTTCGCGCGTGTTCTTGAACTGAATATCAGGGTAGCGCTCTTGCGCTAGCTGTAAATTCACCATAGTAGGTGCGATGTACGTCAAGTTATCGCCGCCATCTAGTGCAAGGTTTTGCTCACCTTTACGGCGGAATTCATCAAGCTTCTTCTCATTGTCAGAGTAAACCCAGCGGGCAGTGCTCACGTTAATATGCTCATAAAGCGCGTCTACGTTGTATTCTGCTTTCAAGCGAGCGACAACTACGTCAAACTGAAGCACACCTACTGCGCCAACAATCAAATCGTTGTTGGCAAGCGGTCTAAACACCTGTACCGCCCCTTCCTCAGAAAGCTGGATAAGCCCTTTCAGCAATTGCTTTTGCTTAAGCGGATCTTTCAAGCGAATGCGTTTAAATAGCTCAGGCGCAAAGTTTGGAATACCCGTAAAGCGGTAGTTATCGCCTGACGTGAAGGTATCCCCTATGCGAATGGTACCGTGGTTGTGCAAGCCGATGATATCGCCGGCATAGGCCTCTTCTAGCAATGAACGGTCACCAGCCAAGAAGGTTAATGCATCCGAAATACGCACATCTTTACCTAAACGGCTGTTGCGCATTTTCATGCCTTTTTCGTACTTGCCCGACACAATACGACAGAATGCTATGCGGTCACGGTGTTTCGGGTCCATGTTGGCCTGAATTTTAAATACGAAGCCACTGAACTTACCATCGGTACTTTCAATAGTCCCTTCTTCGGTTTCGCGGCCAAGTGGCGCAGGTGCCCATTCAACCAAACCGTCAAGCATATGATCAACACCGAAATTACCTAATGCTGTACCGAAAAATACTGGCGTTAACTGGCCTTCCAAGAAAAGCTCTTGTTCAAATTCATTAGATGCACCGCGTACAAGCTCAAGCTCGTCACGCAAGGTTTCAGCTAGGTCACTTCCTACTGCAGTATCTAACTCAGGATTATCTAACCCTTTGATGATGCGCACGTCTTGGATAGTGTGACCCTGGCCGCTTTGATACAAAATAGTTTCGTCGCGGTGAAGGTGATATACACCTTTAAAGCTCTTACCACAGCCAATTGGCCAAGTGATTGGTGCACACAGGATATCAAGCTCGGTTTCTACTTCATCAAGCAGTTCCATAGGATCGCGAATATCACGGTCAAGCTTGTTCATGAAAGTCACAATCGGCGTATCGCGCAAACGGGTGACTTCCATAAGTTTACGGGTTCGGTCTTCTACACCTTTCGCTGCGTCGATAACCATAAGGCATGAGTCAACGGCCGTCAGTGTTCGATAGGTATCTTCAGAAAAGTCTTCGTGCCCCGGAGTATCCAGCAGGTTTACTAAGTGATCGCTATATGGAAACTGCATGACCGAGGTGGTTACCGAGATACCACGCTCTTTTTCCATTTCCATCCAGTCAGATTTAGCATGCTGACCTGACTTTTTACCTTTTACGGTACCGGCAGTTTGCAGGGCGCGTCCGAATAACAATACTTTTTCGGTAATCGTGGTTTTACCCGCATCCGGGTGCGATATGATTGCGAACGTACGTCGCTTTTTAATCTCTTCTAGAAGCTTCTTATCTGACATCAATACTTATCTTCGTTATCTATTATCCCTGTAAACCAATTACTTACAGGCGCGTTTTATAACGGATAAGCAATGCTTTTCCGCGCAAATTCAGTATTGCGGTAAAACGCTTGATACGGCTTGGTAATTAATTGCGCGGATTTTAGCATTTTACTGCACGTAACAGTAGAGCGAAATTACATACTCCCTACCGCTTAATTTGCTATGCGACCACTCACTGCTTTTTTTCATGCATACACACTTTCACATCGTTAACCTATTTCGAACATTGTTGTACACACCGTTTACAACACAAGTGACAGACCCTTTTTATAGACCCTATTTATAAGAATAAGGACAACGCCCTGTGATATTGTTTCTAATTTGCGTAACCGCGCTTATTGCTGGCTACTTTATATATGGCGCCTTTGTTGAGAAGGTATTTGGCGTCACACCTGCACGCCCCACTCCTGCACATAGCCAAAAAGACGGCGTAGACTTTGTTCCCATGTCTACACCGAAGGTGTATCTCGTTCAGCTTCTCAACATTGCTGGCGTAGGCCCTATATTTGGTCCTATTATGGGTGCACTATATGGCCCAGCTGCCATGCTTTGGATTGTATTAGGGTGCATTTTTGCCGGCGCTGTTCACGACTATTTCTCAGGCATGCTGTCAGTTCGCAACAATGGTGAATCTGTGCCTAGCTTATCTGGCCGTTATTTGGGCCGAGGCGCTAAGCACTTTATGAACTTGTTCGCTATTGTGCTGCTTCTACTGGTAGGTGTAGTTTTTGTCTCAGCGCCCGCAGGCATGATCACAAATCTCGTTAATGATCAGACATCATGGCATGTTGAAGTTGGCACCATGGTCGCCATTATTTTTGCCTACTATATTTTGGCTACCATTGTTCCCGTAGATAAAATTATTGGTCGTTTTTATCCGTTTTTCGGAGCCCTTCTTATTTTCATGTCGGTGGGATTATTAGCCGCGGCCAGCTATTCTGACCAGCACTCGATACTTAGCCAATTCTCGGCAAGTGATATGCTGACGAATTTAAATCCTAACGATATGCCTCTTTGGCCGGCGCTCTTTATCACTATCGCTTGTGGCGCTATCTCTGGATTTCATGCCACCCAGTCCCCACTTATGGCTCGCTGTATGGAGAACGAGAAGAACGGACGTTTTGTGTTTTTTGGTGCGATGATAGGTGAAGGTGTGATTGCCCTTATCTGGTGTGCCATTGCCCTTTCTTACTTCGACAATTTAGAAGGACTATCGGCAGCTATTACCAATGGTGGCCCTGGAAACGTTGTCTATGCCTCATCATTCGGTCTTTTAGGTGTTGTTGGTGGCGTACTGGCTTTTCTTGGCGTGGTTATTCTTCCTATTACGTCTGGCGACACCGCATTTCGCTCAAGTCGTCTTATCATGGCCGAGTACTTTAACGTTGAACAAAAAGGTATACGTAACCGCTTGTTCATGGCCGCCCCTTTGTTTGTGCTTGGCGGTATTCTTACCCAAGTCGATTTCGGCGTTATTTGGCGCTACTTCGGATTTGCCAACCAAGCAACAGCCGTCATGATGCTGTGGACCGCGTCTGCATACTTACTAAGACATAATAAAATGCACTGGATAACTACGTTACCAGCAATATTTATGACGGCCGTTTGCGTTACCTTTATTCTAAACAACGACACCTTGGGTTTCGGTATGGCGATGAATGTATCGACAACCATCGGGCTTATCGCATCGCTAATAACCACGGTTTACGTCATTCGAATTTCCAAGGGGAAAGGTGAAGCGCCGCTTGAGCCATCATCTGTGAATGTTGAAAAGCCCTCCCAACCGGTAGACGCGTAACTACCTACACTAAACACGTGTAATATGATGAGCCGCCCTTTATTTAGGGCGGCTATTTATTTTGTACTTTTGACATGGGTTATAATGAGGCTCATTTTTAACCGGCGGTAATATTGGCAAGCATGGAACTCATACTCTCGCTACTTCAACAAATGTGTGTGTATCTTGTGCTCGCATATATGTTGAGTAAAACACCGCTTTTTCTCCCTATTCTCGGCATTTCTTCTCATCGCAAACACCGCTACTTGGTGTATGTAGTTTTTTCTTCCTTTTGTATTCTGGGCACGTATTTTGGTCTGCAAATAGACGACGCCATTGCCAATACCAGAGCCATTGGGGCAGTTATAGGAGGATTACTAGGCGGTCCAGTAGTTGGGTTTGCCGTAGGGTTGACCGGCGGCCTCCATCGTTATTCATTGGGTGGTTTTACTGATGTTGCCTGCGCTATTTCCACCACGCTGGAAGGTCTTATCGGCGGCCTCATGCACGTTTACTATGTTCGCAAGAACAAGAGTCTAGCTCTTTTCAACCCATGGAAAGTTGGTGTCATTACCTTCATAGCAGAGTTGTTTCAGATGACTATACTGCTTACCGTCGCTGAGCCTTTTGAAAAGTCTTACGCACTGGTCAGCGCTATAGCCGCACCTATGGTTATTGCAAATTCTGTGGGGGCCGCACTTTTTATCAGTATTTTATCTGACAAAAAAACGATTTTTGAAAAGTACTCTGCCACTTTTTCACGACGTGCACTATCCATAGCAGATCGCTCAGTGGGCGTGCTCACATCTGGATTCACCCCAATTAATGCAGAAAAAGTAGCACGCATTATCTATGAAGAAACGAATGTGGGAGCGGTAGCGATTACTGATAAAGAGAAGATTTTGGCGTTTATCGGAACGGGTGCCGATCATCACCTACCAAACACCCCCATATCGTCATCAAGTACGATGGAGTCACTGAACAATAACAAAATAGTCCATTTAGACGGAGCCGAGCGCCCTTATCAGTGCACATTAAACAAAAATTGTCCGCTGGGTTCAGTATTGATTATTCCACTTCACTCTGGCTCTGAGGTGGTAGGTACTATTAAGCTTTACGAACCCAAACGGAAGTTTATGTCGACGGTTACCCTGTCAATGGCAGAAGGCATCGCTCAATTACTGTCTAGTCAGATTGTTTACGGCGCGTATCAGCAGCAAAAAGATCTGCTCTCACAGTCTGAAATCAAGCTGCTGCATGCACAAGTCAACCCTCATTTCCTATTTAACGCGCTAAATACGATTAGCGCTATTATTCGTCGCGATCCCAAAAGGGCCAGAGAGCTCGTGCTAAGCTTGTCACGCTTTTTTAGAATAAACTTAAAGCAAAACACCGCGGTGGTGACACTAAAAGAAGAGATTGACCACGTTAATGCTTATCTGGCAATCGAGAAGGCGCGTTTTGCCGAACGCCTACAGGTTACCATCAAGTGTGACGATGCTGCCATGTCAGCGCTTCTACCAAGTTTTACGTTACAGCCACTGGTTGAGAACGCGGTTAAACACGGTATCGCCCAACGAATAGAGGGTGGGCATTTAACTTTGAATGTACGATGTACAACAGATAACCACATTCACATTCTCGTTGAAGATAATGCAGGCTTGTACAAACCCAAAAAAGAACAACACGCAGGTTTAGGGATGGATATTGTAGATAAACGGCTTATTCACCAGTTTGGTCAACAAGCAGGCCTGGTGATCGAGTGTCGAACTAACCAGTTCACTCGGATGTCCTTTTCCATTCCACACACTCACTATCAGCAGGGCTAACAATGACTAAGAACTCAGCATTTCGCGCGCTTGTTATTGACGATGAACCGCTCGCCAGAGAGGAGCTTTGCCAGTTACTCAACGAAACCAATGAAGTATATGTCTTAGCCGAAGCCGCGAACGCCATAGAGGGGTTGGCATTAATTAAACAACACCGTCCGGATGTTATATTTCTTGATATAGAAATGCCCCAGCTCTCTGGACTCGATATGCTGGCTATGCTTGATTTAAACACCATGCCTTATGTTGTGCTGGTCACCGCATTTGAACAGTATGCCCTTCAGGCATTTGAAGATAACGCGTTTGATTACTTGCTCAAACCTGTGGAACCAGAGCGGCTTGATAAAACACTTGCCAGGCTTAAAAAGAGAACTCAGCCCCAAACTGACATTGACGCCATTGCCTCCCCCACATTAGTACATATTCCTTGCGTAGGTCATCAGCGCATATTACTGCTACCCGAATCTGATATTCATTTTGCTTACAGCGATGTGGCGGGCGTACATGTTAGATCGCTAGAACAACAAGCAGACACGCAGCTCACATTGAAAACCTTAGAAGAGAGAACCGCGCTTGTTCGATGTCACCGGCAATACTTGGTGAGGTTATCATGCGTTGCGGAAATTAAACTCTTGGATAATGGCCTTGCTACGCTCCTAATGAAGACGGGAGATTCAGTTCCCGTGAGCCGTCGATATCTCAAAAAGTTAAAGTCGCTGTTGCAGTTGTAGACTCTTTGAAATCTGCATCTTAAAAATAGAAACTAGCGTTGTTTTTTATTTTTACCCGTCTGAACGCACGTCAGCGGGCTTATCATTGGCTTTCTCGTTTAACTCGATTGTTTTCGGTAGTGTTCGCAACTGTTAATTACTCGTTCCACGCTCCAAGTCCAATTTTTTCAAAACTAACTGATGGATAGATTCTGCCGGAACAAAAAACGCTTAAATCTCGCTAAGTGTAAACTGGGTCCACCACGATGAGAGTGGGGTTTGCAAATTTCGCTTCGCTTTGTCTCACCCAAACTCCACACAAATAATGCCTTTTTTGCCTCTTCGGTTGTTAGCGCGATTTGCCCGAACTTCGCGCCAAACCTCGCCGTAAATGTTGCTTAGCACTGCTTTTCTAAGATTAAAGCTACTACACGAAGCACTTAAAAAAAATGCGACGAAAGTATAAAAATAAAATTTTATGACGCATTTTGCTGTACCAAATCAAACAATTTTTGCGCATGTCCATGAATTTTCCAGACCACACAGCTGTACAGAAAAAATACAAAAAAACACGAAAAATTAAACTTTTTCTAAAATAACAATAAAAATTTATTAAAAAGAGACGCTTCTCAAATTTTCCGCATATATGCTATTGATAATATACAAAAGTTGTGCAATACATAATAAG
>NZ_VTYM01000026.1:0-59897 GCF_013113925.1 Alteromonas sp. 07-89-2
AGATGTGTATAAGAGACAGAATTGGAAGGGATACTATGAACATGTCACAAGGAAACACGACGAGTCACGGATTGAGTTAAGGATCATCAACGGAATAAGTTAGGACAACTTAAGGATGAGACTCCCACAAGGCAGTGGGGAGAGGGAAAGGAAAGCAGATAGGACACTGCATTAACAGGATGTTAGAAACGGATTTTAAAGGATATAAAGGGATTCAGGGACGTAAAATGTGAAAGGACTTCGCATACAGGACGTAGCAGGGAAAAATGGACGAGAGCTAGCAAGGAGCTAGAGGCAAGGGGCCAACGGCAGGATAGCCATCAAGGAATTTCTAGTTTGCATGGACGAGCAAACCAAGGACGAAAGAAGGACATGCTAAGGGATTGGCAAAGCTGTAGCAGGATGTGCAGCAAATAATGGAACGAGGGAAGGGAACGTCAGCGGAGTCTGATAAGGACAGCCTCAGGAAGAGGAACGCTGTATGAAGGATGTACAGTAAATTAGGATAAAAGGAAAGGGACCTACGCATGGATGTGTAGCTCGCACAGGAAGGCGCGAGAGTAGATGGAAAGGGGCGTATACGGATTTTAATCGGGAAGATTTTTGTCGCAAAGGATCGCGGAGAAGGATACTCAAAATTCCAGGAAAAAGGGGAGCCGCTAGGTTCCCCTTTTTTTTGCGTTTGTCCCGTCCCGAAATACGTTGACATAAAGAAGTCCTCTTTATGTCAACCTATATCAGGACGACACAGCGCTTAGTCAAACCAGTGGCGCGTTTTGTTCGCAAACCACACTAGCGAAAGCATAACGGGCACTTCAACTAATACACCCACCACAGTGGCAAGTGCTGCGCCGCTGTGTAAACCAAATAGCGAAATAGCGACAGCTACCGCCAATTCAAAAAAGTTAGACGTCCCAATCATACATGCAGGTGCTGCAACATTATGCGGCAGTTTCATACGTTTTGCCGCAAAATAAGCAATGGCGAAAATACCGTAAGTTTGTATTAGTAGCGGTATTGCGATAAGCACGATGTCTTGCGGCTGCGATAAAATAGTTTCGGCCTGAAGACCAAATAAAATAACAATAGTGAGTAGCAGGCCGATAACTGAAAAGGGCTTGAACTTGCTAACCAATGCGTCAACAGCGCCATTTCCTTGTGCGTTATTGCCTTTATTTTCTAAGTGACGGCGCGTGATATAACCCGCGACCAATGGCAATACAACATACAGTGCAACAGAAAGCAGCAGGGTATCCCATGGTACGGTTATATCTGTTACGCCCAGCAGCATGGCGGTAAGCGGTGCAAAGGCAACGACCATAATCAAGTCGTTAATTGATACCTGGACTAACGTGTAGTTAGCATCCCCTTTGGTAAGGTGACTCCACACAAATACCATCGCTGTACATGGAGCGACGCCCAGTAGGATCATGCCGGCAATGTACTCAGTGGCAGTTTGCGGATCTACCCAGTCGGCAAAAATGCCCTTAAAAAATAGCCAACCCAATAGTGCCATAGTGAAGGGCTTTATCAGCCAGTTAATCACCAAGGTCAGTACAAGGCCTTTCGGCTTTTTACCAACGTCTTTAATTGAGCCAAAGTCTATTTGTACCATCATTGGGTAAATCATTAGCCAAATAAGTACTGCCACTATCAGGTTTACGTGCGCATATTCAAGCGCCGCAATAGACGCAAAGACACCCGGCATGGCATAGCCTAGGCCCACCCCTGCAACAATGCAAAGGCCAACCCAAACTGATAAATAACGTTCAAAGAAACCCATTCTGATTCACCTTTGTCTTACTTTACAACGATTTTTGATTAACACGCTTACTCACTTCTTCTGCGCTTTCAACGCGCTCAGAATATCGGTCAACGAGAAAGTCTTTGTTGTCGCGGGTGAGCAAAGTAAATTTCACCAACTCTTCAACTACGTCCACAATGCGGTTGTAGTAAGGTGACGGCTTCATGCGACCATCGTCTTCAAATTCTAGAAAGGCTTTTGCCACAGAAGACTGATTAGGGATGGTTAGCATGCGCATCCAGCGGCCTAAAATGCGCATCTGGTTTACAGCATTAAACGATTGTGAACCGCCGGAAACCTGCATGATCGCCAACGTTTTACCTTGGGTTGGTCGAACGCCGCCAAGGCTAAGCGGTACCCAGTCAATCATACTTTTCATAATGCCAGTCATGCTGCCGTGACGCTCTGGTGAACACCAAATTTGCCCTTCAGACCACATCATAAGCTCACGCAGTTCTTTCACTTTTGGATGTGAGTCATCTTCAGTATCTGGCTGCGGCAATCCACGAGGGTCAAAGATTTTGGCTTCAGCGCCAAAGTACTCAAGCAACCTTGCCGACTCTTCAATTACTAGGCGGCTGTACGAGCGTTCTCTGAGCGAGCCGTAAAGTAGCAAAATACGCGGCTTGTGATCTGAGAACCTTGATGCAAAGTTAGCCATAATTGGCTTGTGCATTTGCGCCATTACCGCGTTATCAGATGGGCTTTGTGCCGTTGAGCTTTCTTGGTTGCTTGATATATCTTGGCTCATTGATTTACTGTTACCCATTACTGGGCTCCTAATTTTGATAGTGCCTCTTTAAGCGCTGCTTTATCTAAGTTTTTCTCAGCAAGTTCTGCTAATGCCGCTACACGCTTTTCAATAATATCGATGGTGTTGTTGAATGCCTCTGCTTTCTCTTGTTCGCTACCTTCTAACTTAGACGGGTCTTCTAAGCCCCAGTGCACCTTAAGAGATTTACCGAAATAAACAGGGCATGACTCGCCCGCCGCTGAATCACAAACCGTGACAACAAGATCAGCATCGTAATCTTCAAATTCATCCCACGACTGGCTTTGAAGGCCGTCTGTACTAAACCCGCGCTCTGCAAGGTACTTAAGAGAAAGAGGGTGTACTTCCCCTACAGGCTGGCTGCCAGCACTACGTGCTTTAACATTGCCGTTCGAGGCGTTAGTGATGGCCTCGCAAAGAATGCTGCGGCAACGGTTGTGCGTACAAATATATAAAATCTTCATATAAAACCTTATTTAATGGTCGAGGCTACTGTGGGTAGCTGTAATAAATAGAATAAGACTTCGAAAAAACAGATACTTGGCGACATATTAAGCTGCAATTAAAACTAGTGTTGTCATCCAGAAAGTTTGGAATCTAGCAATTCTCGCAGGACAAATTCGCTAACGCCTCGCTAATATATTCATTGTTATGAATAGCGGTGTTTTTAATGACTTCCAGTGCCCAAGCGGGTAGGTCAGGATGGAGCTGGTAATACACCCATTTACCCTTACGAGTATCGAGAACTAAACCGCACTTTCGTAAGTCAGCGAGATGGCGTGAAATTTTGGGCTGGCTTAATTGAAGCGCATCAGTAAGGTCGCACACGCATAGCTCACCTTTTACACTGAGCATAAGCAGCGTCTTTAAGCGGGTGTCTTCCGACAAGCATTTGAAAAATGTTAAAGGCTGTAGCTGCGCAGAATCAGAACAAGTCGACATAAACCACATCACATATGAAATTTCGTATGTGATTTATCGTATATGAAATTCCGTATGTGTCAATGATAAATCTGAAATTTCATATATGTTTGGTAGGGACGAGAGGGTCTTAAACCGCCATTATTCTCGGTAAGCCAGAAATTTAGTGGTTTTCAGGAGTGGCAGCCTCGAACGACATCGCTACCTCTTTACCGTTTATCTCATTGTAGTGGGCGATTACTTCGTTCATGAAGGCGAACCATGTTGGATTCGGATGCCAAATAGCCATAAGGTCTTTTTGGGCGGCTTGTTCATTTTCACCAAGTACGTTAATTCTGTATAGATACGTAAAAGCAGCACCTCGCCAATTCAGTTTACAGTGCGTGAGTACCTTGTCTTTTTTGATATCGACGGTTTGCATAAATGCAGCGTAATTTAAAAAGTTGGCTAATGTGGGGCCTTCCCAATCCACGGGCACATTAAAGTAATCGAGTCCTAATTCTGAGGTAGTTAAGATTTCACTGGTTCTATCCCCCGGGATCAAATCTACAACGTGTGTCACTCCTTTTTCTTTCAGTAAAGAAAGGTGAGAGGCATCGGGTAAGCCCGAAGAGAACATATATGGCGCGTTTTCTTGGTAGTTGGTGAGCGTTGCAAGTGTTAGTTTGGTATTCATTTGCGCTTGGTCATTGGTTTGCCGTGTAGAATTGTCCTCATGATATGCGTTCGCATGTGCACTTAAACCTAGCCCTAAACTAATACAGGCCGCACTGACAGCGAGACTACGCTTATACGTTTTAAATGATAGTGTATCTTTCAATATTTTAAGTGCTGCTGATTGGTGCTTTTTCATAATTTAGCGCTCGATGTTCACACTGGTTACTGGTGGCGTTATTGCCATTTCTTACGTTACACATTTGATGGCTTGTTGTCCAAGTGGCAATGCCATTGTTATGTAAACAGGCCCTAACCGTGGCATTGATAACAACTGCTGAATTGAATTTTTATATATCACTTTTAAGTTTAACTTTTCACTACCTTAGGTTTTAAAGAAGGCGTATTACGGCCAGATGATTTGGGTTTGTATTTACAGCTAAGCCAGATTGAAAAAGGAACGCCTATAAGAGCAGGTAGAACCCAACTGACAATTTGCAGTGACGGCGAGCCTTCGAATAATGCGCGTCCTCCAAAGGCAAAAAATGCGGTATATGCACCAATACCAGAGCCAATGATATGCCCAATGTGCTCAGTTACCCACGAACCTGCAACGATGTTTTTTTGATAAACATAGCGCACAATACCAATGGCATTTAACAGTGCAATAGGGGCAAAGATACAAGTTAGCGTGATGCCGTACGTAATACCCTGATACAACGCAATGGAAGCGACGACAAAAAGCAGTACGGGTACCCATAAATATTCAATTGTGCGCAGCTGCTCAAGATTTTGCTTCACTTTAAGCACCGCTACAGAATGTCTTACGTTGTTCCACACCAACAGGCTTAACATCAGCAAAAAGATATATTGACCTCTAAGGTATGCAGTGAAATAAGCAACAGACTCAAAGTGCTCGGGCATTGTTGGGTAGATGACTAGCGGAATAAACAACACCATTGTAGAGCTGATAACGCCACTAATAGACGTAAATAGCATCGCTTTTATGTAGTAACCACCAAATTGCTTGTGGGCTTTTCCACCCTTTCTCGTAAAACTAGGCACCCAAAATAGTAAAAGTGACAATGCACCCGTTAAAACGTGAAGCGCTACTATAAAGCCATGAATTGTTTGCATCTTGCTTTCCTTTGGCAATGAACAAAATTGTAGGCTTATAGTGATAACTTCACGAGATTGACAACAGTGCCAGAAGTCATGAAATAAAAAGTGACTTCTGGCCCATGCATTGAACCGTATTTTTTGTCAAAGTAGCGCTATAAGAACGAAAAGGTATAGGTAGTCAGAAACGAATGAAAATCTCAATCCCTGCTCACTGGCGGGTGAGCATCGATATTGAGCGCGCGTCTGCATGCATTACGTGGTTGTTTGTAAGCGGCTCTGCACTTTACTTATTGTATCTTCAATACTCATTCATGCATTGGCGAACCCTCTCCGCCATCGCTATTTTTTGTATGCTAGCTGTGACTTTTGTGATTGTCAGTAGGCATGACCAGAGTATGTCTTCGTTAAGGCTGCCAACGTTATGGGCGATGTTTCTATTGGCGGTACTGTGCCAGTTTTTGCTTCCCTATGCCTACCTTGCCATCTTCATTGTTATTTGGTCCGCCATTCTTCCTTACTATGTTAATTGGAAAAAGTGCGTCGTACTTTCAATACCATTGGCTTTGCCCACCATCCTCATCCAAGGGGCAGTGTGGCAAGAGCAGCAAGCTGTCTTAACCGGCGCGCTGTTTTGGACATTCAATTTATTTGCCATGATCATGTCGAACACGGCCATTAAAGAATCGAAAGCACGTGAAGAAGCTGACGCGCTTAATAGACAATTATTAAGTACTCAGCAACTAATGAAGCAGGCGCTTACTCAAGATGAACGCCTGCGTATAGCGCGAAACATTCACGATGTTTTAGGGCATCATTTGACGGCGCTTACCATCAACCTTCAAGTCGCGTCTAGAAAGGCGGATTTATTAGAGAGCACTGAATCGCAAGCTATAAAGCGACACGTTGAGCAGTCCCACAGTATCGCAAAGCTTTTACTCTCTGATGTCAGAGAAGCGATTTCTGATATTCGGGAAAATGCGGCAATCGATTTTTCATTAGCGGTAAACACACTGATTAAAGACTTGCCTAGGCCGATGGTAAATCTGCACATTGACGATGATTTAATGTTAACCAACGTGCGAATTGCCGACTGCCTGTTGCGAAGTATGCAAGAAGCGCTAACAAACGTGATTCGCCATACACAGGCGCATTATTTTTCCATATCACTGACGCAACACAACGGCGCTTATAACTTACTAATGCAAGACAGTATGGTGCCGCATGCTGCTGATAAGAAACTAAATGGCGAACAGCCAAGTAGCATACCGCTTTTCGACAAAGCACCATGTAGCTATTCAGAAGGTGCTTATTCAGAAGGCGCTTATACAGAAGGCGTTCAAACGAAAGCAGGGCCAAGCGACTCGGACACTTCAAGTCGTGTGGTGGCTGGCAATGGCCTTAAAGGAATGCAGGAACGGGTTCATGAGCTAAGTGGAACTATCAGCTGGCAGCAAACCGAACAGGGTTTTTGCATCGCAATTCAAATTCCGGAGGGCGAATGAAAACACGCCTTATTTTAGTTGAAGATCAAATGCTGGTGAGGGAAGGCATCAAATCGCTTTTAGGACTTGATGATAGCGTTGAGGTTGTTGGCGAATACGAAAATGGTCAGCAGCTCATTGACAGTGAAAACGGTACAAATTGCGATGTGATATTGATGGACATACGCATGCCCAAATTATCGGGTATCGATACTTTACTTGCGCTGAGAGATAAGGGGATTAAAACCCCGGTGCTAATGCTTACTACGTTTGACGATCACGAGCTGGTAAACGGTGCTATGCGCGCCGGTGCAAAAGGCTATCTACTTAAAGATGTGTCGCTAGAAACCCTGGTAGACACTATTACACAAATAAAAAACGGCAAAACGATGATTCAGCCCGCGGTGACCGAAAAAGTGTTACAAGGCTTGAAAGGACTGAACGTAGAATTTGAGTCGTTTGAAAACCCAGAGCCCCTTACTGGGAAAGAAGTCGAAATTCTCCGTTTGATCGCTGCGGGTTACAGTAATAAAGAAATTGCAGATGCGATGTTCAAATCAACAGGCACCATTAAGAACCAAGTTTCTTCAGTCATGGCTAAGCTTGGTGTACGAGATAGAACGAGGGCAGTGCTCAAGGCGTTAGAGCAGGGAGTTATTTAGTTATACTTTTATACAACATGCTAAAGAATAAGATACACAGGTTGGACCACTTGATAAAATACAATCATAGGATCACATGTGATTTCGGAGAAGTACATGAGCAAGTGGTTAGTAGTTTTATCTTTAGTTTTTGGTGTGAGCAAGACAGCTCACGCCAATTTGATTTTAAACGGTAGCTTTGAGAACAACGATATTAAGAGTAATAGCTGGAAAGCCTTCACTGCTGGAACAGTTGATGGGTGGAGCGGCACAAATATGGAGCTATGGGATAATTTCCAAGGGTTAAATGCATTTGATGGTAGCCAATATGCTGAGCTTAATGCCAATGGCAATAATGGACGATACTTTATTTTTCAAAGCTTCTCTACTGAAGCAGATGCTACCTATGATGTGTCATTTGCTTATGCAGCACGAGGCAAAGGTGAAAGTTTTCAGCTAGACATATTCAGCGATATGGATAACATTTTGTTCAGTAAAGTGTTTGACGATCACGCCATTAAAACTTGGTCTGAATTCTACGGTGATTTTGTTGCGCAAACTGCGCTGACAACCATCCGTTTTTCTACCATCAATACAGGAACCTATGGCAATTTTGTTGATGATATCGTGGTAACTGAAGCGCCTAGTTTAGCGAGTGTATCCAGTGTTTCAGTTAGTGAGCCAGCGAGCTTGGCTATTTTGCTACCTCTTTCAGCTTTTGCGTTTATAAGACGCAGGAGAGCCAAATAGATTTACACATATGGTAATTACGAAAAGGCCCGCGTTTATGCGGGCCTTTGTTTTTTATGCAAAAATATCTGCGCTTTGGTTCTAATGTTTATTTATCCATATGCACAACAGAGCGGATACTTTCACCTTTATGCATTAAATCAAAGGCATTGTTAATGTCACCAAGACCCATGGTGTGAGTGATAAACTCTTGGAGACCAAAGTCACCATTTAGGTATTGCTCTACAATACCTGGCAGCTCTGAGCGACCTTTAACACCGCCAAATGCAGAGCCGCGCCATACACGACCTGTCACCAACTGGAATGGACGTGTTGAAATCTCTTGCCCTGCGCCCGCAACACCAATGATGACTGATTCACCCCAGCCTTTATGGCAGCACTCAAGTGCAGAGCGCATAACGTTTACGTTGCCGATACATTCAAACGAGTAGTCAACGCCGCCGTCAGTCATTTCAACAATCACTTCCTGGATAGGCTTATCGAAATTCTGTGGGTTTACCACGTCAGTTGCACCAAGCTGTTTTGCTAGGTCAAACTTACTTTCATTAATATCAATACCAATAATGCGGCCGGCGCCTGCCATGCGTGCACCAATAATGGCAGATAGACCGATACCACCTAACCCAAAGATAGCAACCGTGTCGCCTTCTTGTACTTTCGCCGTTTTAAGCACGGCGCCCATACCGGTTGTGACACCACAGCCAAGTAAGCATACTTCTTCTAACGGGGCTGTTTTGTTTACTTTTGCTAGCGATATTTCTGGTAAAACTGTGTACTCAGAAAACGTTGAACAGCCCATGTAATGATAAATTGGCTCACCCTCTTTAGAGAAGCGGCTTGTGCCGTCTGGCATTAAGCCTTTACCTTGTGTTTCGCGCACCGCTTGGCAAAGGTTAGTTTTGCCTGACTTACAGAACTTACATTCGCCACATTCTGCAGTGTAAAGAGGAATAACGCGATCGCCAACTTCTACGCTGGTTACACCTTCGCCCACCATTTCAACAATACCACCACCTTCGTGGCCTAGAATTGAAGGGAATACGCCTTCAGGATCATCACCGGACAGCGTAAATGCATCAGTGTGGCATACGCCAGTTGCAACGATGCGTACAAGTACCTCGCCTTTCTTAGGAAGCTCTACGTCAACTTCTTCCATCTTTAACGGCTCACCCGGGCCCCAAGCCACCGCAGCTTTTGACTTAATGTGCGTTTGACCTTCTTGCAACGAATCTTTAAACGATGTCATGTGATGACTCCTTAATCATAAATATACGATGATGTTTTATAGGCCAAAGTATAGGAGACGGATTACTAATGATAAATACGATTTTAGTAAAACACTATTTCATATTTGTAATAATTGATTTGGCCAAATAGAATGTACTTAAATAAATCAGCGCTGTGTTGAACAACGCTAAACTAACGAGTGGCGATAATGAAATATCTAGAAGGTATAGCCGAGTTTTGTGCCGTAGCTGACGTTGGCAATTTTACTGGGGCTGCAAATAAGCTAGATACGTCAGTGGCGCAGATAAGCCGTAAAGTCGCATCACTTGAAAAGCAGCTAGGCGTAAAATTATTACAGCGTACAACGCGCAGCGTATCGCTTACTGAAGCGGGTACGCAGTATTTTCAGCAGGCAATGCCTGCGTTAAAGGCGCTCGAAGATGCCCAACTTGCGGTGAGCGCACTGCAAGCATCGCCGCAAGGGCTAATTAAACTTACCGCTCCAGTAGCGTTTGGCGAAGCCTTCATCGCGCCTTTGCTCAATACCTTTATGCAGAAGTACGCTGGCATTAGCGTGCAATGCACTTTCTCAAACGAAAAGCTCGATATTGTCGAGCAAGGCCTCGACCTTGCCATACGCATTGGCAAACTAGAAGACTCGACGCTGGTTGCCAAAAAGCTGGCTACACGTCATTTGTTTGTATGCGGAAGTAAGGATTATTTTAAAGAGCAATGTCAGCCCAAAAGTATTGAAGAGTTAAAAGAGCACTCGCTGCTGGTGGGGTCACAACCCTATTGGCGTTTACTTATCGATAATAAAATTCAATCAATTCCTGTACAGGGGAGAGTACGGTATAACAGCGGAAATGCCTTATGCAGCGCCGCGGTTGCTGGCTTGGGTATTGCACAACTACCTGGATTTTACGTGCGTAAGGCACTGGCCTCAGGTCAGCTAATTGAGCTATTCCCCGAGTACAAAGACAAGCAAGAGGCGATATGGGCTGTATTTCCTTCAAACCGAAATGTTGCACCTAAAATTAGGTTGCTGGTGGATTTTTTAGCCCAACATCTTGTTTCAGACAGTTGAAGCGCCCTCGCAAAAATAGTGATCGAAATATAGCGTCTGTATCTAAAAATTCTTTAATATTGGTGATATGCAGGTGATGAAGTGCACAATGATGAGGGAAAAATTCACGTACGCGGCGCCCGTTTACACAACTTAAAAAATATCAGTATCGATATACCGCGAAATGAAGTGGTGGTGTTTACCGGTGTATCGGGTTCAGGAAAATCCTCTTTGGCTTTCGGTACGCTTTATGCCGAGGCTCAGCATCGGTATTTAGATTCAATATCACCTTATGCCAGACGGCTAATTGAGCAGGTGGAGAAACCTGACGTAGACGCGATTGAGGGATTACCGCCTGCTGTGGGCCTGCATCAGCGCCGTGGCGCACCTTCCGTTCGTTCTTCCGTTGGCAGTATCACCACGCTTTCTAATAGCCTGCGAATGCTTTATTCCCGGGCCGGGGATTATCCCAAAGGGCAGAACATTGTCTACGCAGACGGGTTTTCTCCTAATACGCCTGAAGGAGCATGTGAACACTGTGACGGTATTGGAAAAGTTTTTGACACACAAGCTCATCGCCTTGTACCCGACGACAGTCTCACCATACGTGAGGGCGCTGTGGCAGCTTGGCCTGGTGCGTGGCAGGGCAAAAACCTAGTAAGGGTACTGTTATCGCTAGATATCGATGTTGATATTCCATGGCGTGAACTGCCTCAAAAAACGCGTGACTGGATTTTATACACCGACGAAATGCCTCAGTTACCTGTATACCGAAACTATAACCTAGCGCAAACCCGAAAAGCACAGCGAGAGGGCGAGCCTGCCAGCTACAATGGCAAGTTTATCAGCGCGCGACGTCATGTGCTCGATACCTTCAAAACGTCTCAAAAAGAGAAGATGAAGCAGCGAATTGCTCCCTTTATATCTGTTGAAGCATGTCCTGTTTGCCGTGGAAAAAAGCTTAAGCAAAATGCGCTGGCAGTAAAAGTTGATGGCTTAGATATTATTGATTTTTCAAGGCTGCCACTACAGCAAGTTTACGAAAAGCTTAAGGCGTTAAGAAAGTCAGTCAAAGGCGAAACGTCAGAGCGTGGTCAGGTGATACGCAATATTACGGGCGACATTATTGAAAGAGTGAAGCCTATAATAGCACTTGGGCTTCATTACCTTTCGTTAGATAGAAGTACAACAAGTATCTCAGTAGGAGAACTACAGCGATTGCGTTTGGCGACCCAGCTTAAATCGAACTTATTTGGCGTTGTCTTTGTGATGGATGAACCCTCATCAGGTCTTCACCCTCGCGATGTAGAAGGGCTTATTCGCGCGCTTCACAATATTACCGAAACGGGAAATTCGCTGCTCGTTGTCGAGCACAACCCTTACGTCATCAAAGGCGCTAACTGGGTTGTGGATGTGGGGCCGCGAGCGGGAGTTAACGGAGGTGAACTTGTTTACAGTGGGCCGGTAAAAGAACTGGCAAGCATTAAAGGCTCCCCAACGGCAGACTATGTTTTTAACAATAAAGCCCTAAGCCAGCGTATCAAACGTAAATCATCAGGGGCATTGCGTTTAAAAGACGTGTCCAGAAATAATGTCAGCCATGTTGATATTGATATTCCACTTGGCGTAATGACCTGTGTTACAGGCGTTTCCGGCTCTGGAAAATCGAGTTTGATTAGCCAAGCATTAGTTGAGCTAGTCAAAGACGGTTTAAGTCCAGTCGAGAAAGAAAGGAAGCGAGCGAAAGAAACGAAAGAGACGAGAAAAACGAAAGAACAGCTTACCGACGCCAACTCTCTTCTCGCTCAAGACACTTTTTTACACGAAAGTGAGCTGCAGCAAGGCTTTATTGAAAGCGGACTTGAAGAGTTAAGTCGTATAGTTGTGGTCGATCAGTCTCCCATCGGCAGGACACCCCGTTCAACTTTGGCAACCTATACCGGCATATTTGACCAAATCAGAGGTTTATTTGCTTCAACCGAAGAAGCAAAATCCCGTGGTTACGATGCGGGTCATTTCTCGTTTAACGTTGCAAAAGGGCGGTGCCCACATTGTGAAGGCTTGGGTGTGGTATCGGTAGAACTGTTGTTTATGCCGAGTGTTTATTCCACCTGCACCGTTTGTAACGGTCAGCGTTTTAACGATAACGTACTGGAAGTTGGTTACAACAAACATTCCATCGCTGATGTATTATCGCTTACGGTTGAAGAAGCACTATCTGTATTTAGTGGTAATCAAGTTATTACGCGGGGACTAAAAACGCTAATGAACGTAGGGCTTGGCTATCTAACCCTTGGGCAAAGTGCCACTGAGTTATCAGGCGGCGAGGCTCAGCGTATTAAATTAGCATCAGAACTTAAGCGCGCTCAAAATACCAATACCCTTTACGTGCTTGATGAACCTACAACAGGTTTACATCTTTCAGACACTTCGCTACTTATGCAGCACTTAACCACGCTTGTTGAAGCGGGAAATACGGTGGTGATGGTTGAGCACAATATGCAGGTGGCTGGGTCATGTGACCACATTATAGATATGGGGCCAGGCGCTGGTGGCGAGGGAGGAGAAATAGTTGCTGAAGGCAGACCAGAGGAGGTTGCTAAAGTCCAGCAAAGTGCAACAGCCCCATTTTTGAAGGCGAGTTTGGCTTAAAGAAAGATTTTGATTGAGTTAGGTTTGAATGATCTTAGAAATAAGTCGTTGTTTAAAGTTACTTGAGTACTAGTAAGCCAGCAAAGAAACTGCTTGAACTCGTATTTGTACCTTAAAAAGAAATAATAACTAAAGAGTGTTGCACTTTTTGCAACACAGTGTGGTGAAAACTGCGGTTGACATATAGACGTCTATACGGCAAATTGCTTGTATGAAAAAGATTCTACTTACTCGCACCACCATTATGTTAATTACCACCTTAAAAAGGGCGGTCGCTGACTAGTGCAAGTAAGCAAAAGACAACGAAAGCCCGCCTAACACAGAGCGGGCTTTTTTTTACACACGTTTTAGCATGCGTAACCTTAAGGAGCAGCATATGAAAGTCTTAAAGTTTGGGGGTTCTTCTCTAGCCGATGCACCGCGATACATGCGCGTTATGGAGATTAGCACGGCGACCCACCAAACCGACGGTGCTGCGGTTGTACTCTCTGCCCCAAAGGGGGTAACGAACGCGCTTTCACTACTATGTGAACAAGCAGCCGCGGGTGAAGATTTCCAGCCTTTATTCAATAAGTTGAACGACACGGTTACCGGCATCGCCAACAACCTAAACGAAGAACTCGACGGGTTTGCACATGCAAGCGTAGTAGACTTCATTAATAGCCACCTATCAGTACTAAAACAGCACCTTGAAGGCATTAAGTTGCTTGGTGTTGCACCTGATAATGTCGCTGCCGGTATTCTAAGTATTGGCGAGTACATTTCGGTAACGCTGTTTAGCGCTATGCTATCTGCCAAAGGTATCGCTAACCGCGTAATCGACCCGGTTAAATATGTACTTGCCGAAGGCGACTACTTAGATAGCATCGCCGATGTATCGCTAAGTAAAGCGCGTTTTTCAGATGTACCTACTGACGGCAGTGAATTTCTTATCATGCCAGGATTTGTGGCGGCTAACGAAGCGGGCGAGAAAGTCACACTTGGGCGAAACGGATCAGACTACTCAGCGGCCATTCTAGCGGCGTGTATCGATGCAAACTGCTGTGAAATTTGGACTGACGTAGACGGTGTTTATAACGCTGACCCGAATCAAGTTGAAGGGGCAGTGCTGTTAGACAAGCTTACCTATCAAGAAGCGATGGAGCTGTCTTATTTCGGTGCCAAGGTACTTCATCCGAAAACTATCGGTCCTATTGCCCAACACCACATCCCTTGTTTGATCAGAAACACACTAAACCCAGCTGCGCCAGGTACGCTAATCAGCAATGAAAAAAGCGAGGTGTGGACGTCAGTTAAAGGTATTTCACAGCTTGATAACGTCACCATGTTTAACGTTGCAGGCCCTGGCCTTAAAGGCATGGTAGGTATGGCAAGTCGTGTGTTTGAGGTGATGTCGAACGCCAATATTTCAATAAGCCTTATTACCCAGTCTTCTTCAGAATACTCAATCAGTTTCTGTATCCAAAGCAAAGACGCCAGCCGAGCGTTAACGCTTCTTGAAGATGCGTTCGCGCTAGAGCTTCAAAATCAATTGCTAGACCCCATTGAAGTGCGTCATGACCTAGCCATTGTTACTTTGGTTGGTGACGGTATGCGTCAAACCAAAGGCTTGGCAGCGCGTTTCTTTAACTCGCTTGCCCAAGCGCGGGTAAACAACGTTGCTATTGCTCAGGGCTCTTCAGAACGCTCTATTTCAACGGTAATTGAAAGCAAGCGTGCTAAGAAAGCGGTAAAGGTTATTCACCAGAATTTTTTCTCTGACCGCCATACCATTGACGTATTCCTAGTAGGGTGTGGCAATGTGGGAACCGAACTGCTAGGTCAAATTGAAAAACAACAGCCTGCATTGTTAAAACGCAATGTTCAGCTGAGAGTTTATGGCATTGCAAATAGCCGGAAACTGCTGTTAAACAGTCAAGGTATTGATTTAAGCGGTGACTGGAAAGCGGCACTTGAATCGGCAAGCGAAGGATTAAGCGTAGAGCGCCTGCATCAGTTCGCCAACGACAATAGTCTGGTAAACCCGGTGATTGTTGACTGTACTAGTCACGAAGCGATTGCACAGCAATATGTAGATATGATGGAAAGCGGTTTTCACGTGGTAACGCCAAATAAAAAGGCGAACACGAGCGCAATGTCTTACTACCGTAAGCTTCGCAAGACCGCGCAATCGACAAATCGTCAGTACCTTTACGAAACCACTGTCGGCGCAGGGCTACCGGTTATTGATAACTTGCAAAAGCTATTCAGCGCCGGCGACACCTTACACCGCTTTGAAGGAATTCTATCGGGCAGTTTGTCTTATGTATTTGGCAAACTTGAAGAGGGCATGAGCCTGTCGCAAGCGACACAAACAGCCAAAGACAACGGTTTCACAGAGCCTGATCCGCGCGATGACTTAAGCGGCATGGACGTAGCGCGCAAGCTGCTTATCATGGCTCGTGAAGCTGATTTAGCGTTAGAACTATCTGACATTGAAATTGAGTCTGTACTGCCAAAAGGTTTTGCCGAAGATTGTTCAATTGACGAGTTTATGCAGCAGCTGCCAGAGTTAGATGCGTCGTTTGGTGAAAAGGTTGAAGCGGCTAAAGCAGAAGGTAAAGTACTTCGTTATATCGGCAGCATTGAAGACGGAAAATGCAGAGTAAGCATTCAGGCTGTACCGGCAAGTAACCCTCTTTCGCAGGTAAAAGACGGTGAAAACGCGCTGGCGATTAACAGTGACTACTATAGCCCAATCCCTTATGTAATTAGAGGATATGGAGCAGGTGGTACGGTAACAGCAGCTGGGGTGTTTGCTGACATTCTGCGTACTATGCCGTGGAAGCAAATGGCGCACTAAGGGCTAAATAACGCTTAGCTTGCTTAGCGTAGATAGGCGGCTAAAGTAAAATATTCGAAGGTGTGACTTAGGCCAGTAATGTTGTGGCATCGATTTAAAGCGCTAATTTATTGAGCTAATTTGAAGCGCTAATATAAAGAGCACGCTACAAGCGAAGTAAGAGTAATAATATGAAAGCATTCACGGCCTTCGCGCCGGCATCAATTGGAAATGTGAGCTTAGGCTTTGACGTACTGGGCGCAGCGCTTGCGCCCGTTGATGGCACTAAGCTAGGTGATGAAGTTGAAATAAAGGCGGCTGAGTCATTTTCACTAGAAACGGTGGGGCGCTTTGCTCACAAACTCCCGGGCGATGCAGACAGTAATATTGTAACCAAGTGCTATCACTATTTCTGTGAGCAAATGGGAAAGGCTGGAAAAACAACCTCTCCTGTTGCGCTTACGCTTCATAAAAACCTTCCAATAGGCAGCGGGTTGGGTTCAAGCGCAAGCTCTATAGTGGCAGCGTTTGCAGCGCTAAATGCTTACTTCGACACCCCGTTCGATGAAGATACTCTGCTTATAATGATGGGCGAATTAGAAGGCCAAATAAGCGGTAGTATTCACTATGATAATGTTGCTCCCTGTTACTTAGGTGGTATGACGTTAATGACAGGTAGCGATGCGCCGGTCACACTGTCGTTGCCTTTAAACGACGATTGGTACTATGCCGTTTGTTATTCAGGCATTAGCGTATCAACGGCGGCGGCTCGCGATATCTTACCTAAACAGGTGGAAATGGCGACGGCACTAACCTTTGGTCGACAGCTAGGTGTGTTTGTACATGCCTTACATGTAGGTAACTTTGATTTGGCAGCATCGGTAATGAACGATGTCATAGCCGAACCTTACAGAAAATCGCTACTGCCTGGCTTTGATGACGCTCGTGCGTTTAGTGAGCAAGCGGGTGCGCTCGCTTTTGGTATTTCTGGCTCGGGACCTACGGTTTTTGCCGTGTGTCCAAGTAAAGCGCAGGCGGAAAAAGTCGCCGCCTATTTAACAGAGAACTACATTCAAAATGAAGATGGCTTTAGCCATGTGTGCCAAATACCAAGCCAAGGCACCATTGTTTCTTAGGGTACATAGCTTTTCAAGGTACATGGTTTCTTAAAGGCAAATGATTTCCTAAAAGCACAATAATTTTTTAAAAGATTAAAAGGGCAGAGTACTTGCCCACATAAAAAGGTAACAGCAAGTGGAATTGGTAAATTTAAAAGATTCATCGGACACAGCAAATTTTGCTGAAGCCGTTAAGCGGGGCTTAGGTAAAAACCAAGGGCTTTATTTTCCAGAGCATATTCCTACCCTAGAAAATATTGACGAATTGTTGGAAAAGCCATTTGTAGAGCGCAGTATTGAAGTACTTCGCGCCCTTATCGGCGATGAGCTGAATAATGGCGAGCTAGAAGAAATTGTTCAGACCGCATTTGCTTTTGGTGCACCAGTTGAGCAGGTCAACGAGAACGTATACTGCTTAGAGCTTTTCCATGGTCCAACGCTGGCGTTTAAAGATTTTGGCGGCCGTTTTATGGCGCAAACCCTGTCGCGTATTAGCGAAGGGAAGCCAGTTACTATTCTAACAGCGACTTCAGGTGATACCGGCGCAGCGGTCGCACATGCATTTCACGGCATCGACAATATCAACGTGGTTATTTTGTTTCCAAAGGGCAAGATTAGCGCGCTGCAGGAAAAGCTGTTCACTACGCTAGGTGGTAACATTCATACCGTTGCTGTTGAGTCAGACTTTGACGCATGCCAATCACTAGTAAAAACCGCGTTTGACGACCCTGACGTACGTGAAGGCCTTCACCTGAACTCAGCAAACTCAATCAACATCAGCCGTTTACTAGCGCAGGTTTGCTATTACTTTGAAGCAGTAAGTCAGTTGCCAAAAGAGAAACGAGACCAACTCGTTATTTCAGTACCTAGTGGTAACTTTGGTAACCTTACGGCTGGCATGATTGCTAAATCGTTAGGTTTACCTATAAAGCGTTTTATCGCAGCAACTAACTTAAACGACACGGTACCTCGATATCTTAAAACCGGCGAGTGGGAACCTAAGGCGACGGTTGCGACCATGTCTAACGCAATGGATGTGAGTCAGCCTAATAACTGGCCGCGAATAGAGGCGCTTATTGAGCGTGGCTATATCGACAAAGCGTGTCTTAAAGGTGAGATGGTTGACGAAGAATATACGCAGCTTGCTATGCGTCAATTAGCGCAACAAGGCTATACCAGCGAGCCACATGCCGCGATTGCCTATCGCGCAGTAAGTCACGACTTAGAAGACGGCGAAATTGGTTTGTTCTTAGGAACAGCGCACCCGGCTAAGTTCAGAGAAACCGTTGAAAACGTGCTAGGTAATCCAATCAGCTTACCGAAAGCGTTGGCCGATGTAGCAGGCGAAGACAGCTTAGCGGTAGACTTGCCAGCGTCTTACGATGCACTTAAGCAGCATATGATGGATTTGCTTAAGTAATGACACCCTCGGCTACAACATGGCAAAGCGCGCTTAGTGATGAAAAGCAAAAAGACTATTTTGTTACGTTGCTTGAGCGCGTGAAGCACGCTCGTGAAGCGGGAAGCGTTATCTACCCGCCTCAGTCTGACGTATTCAATGCGCTTAAATACACGCCGCTAGACGAAGTAAAAGTGGTGATCTTGGGTCAAGATCCGTACCACGGTCCTAATCAAGCCCATGGACTTTGTTTTTCAGTAAAAGCTGGCGTTAAAACACCGCCATCGCTTAAAAATATGTACAAGGAGCTGTTGTCTGACATTGATGGTTTCACCGAGCCTAATCACGGCACGCTGACGTCGTGGGCGGAGCAAGGCGTATTGCTACTTAATACTGTATTGACCGTTGAGCAGGGCAAAGCACATAGCCACGCGAAATGGGGATGGGAAACCTTCACCGATAAGGTTATCGATGTGGTCAATGAGCACAGCCAAAACGTTGTGTTTCTTCTGTGGGGTAGCCATGCGCAAAAGAAAGGTAAGCACATTAACCGTGAAAAACACTACGTTTTACATGCGCCTCATCCGTCGCCACTCTCAGCACACAGAGGCTTTATAGGTTGCAAACACTTCAGCCAAACAAACGAATACCTTATTGCTAAGGGCAAAGAACCCATTAATTGGCAGGTATAGTACTGGCAGAAATAGCAGCTAGCCACACAGCAAGTGTGATTGCCCCATTCTGCGCCCTATCAATAGCTAGCTCATTAGATAAATGCCTAAATAGCTATGAGACCATGTTATGCGGTCTGACCGCAATTAGGCACAGAGCATACTCCTTAGCTATTACCCTATTACATAGAGCCAGCGAAGAGACACCATGCTTGCAAGTGAAGCATTTACAGCACGCTAGAAAGTAAAAAGGCCGCCTGTTTAACAGGCGGCCTTCGTTTTATCTTTCCAGTGTCTCTAGCTCGTACTCGAAACCACAGTCGAGTTCGGCCAGTTCTTTTTCTAATTTGTAGCGATCTTGTAGCGCTTCGATTTCTCTCCACTTACGTTTTTTGCTTTTGGTTTTTGCTGGGCTTGCTTCGATGTCTAACATGGCAAATAGATCTGATTTATCCACTGGGATCTCCTTTTTATACCACTACAACTAATACAGAGTTTTTGTTTTTAATTCCCTCTGTACAATTTTGTATCACAGCCGCCACTAAAATAAAATAGTTTAATTTACCTTTTATTAACAAATTGTGACGATATGATGACAACGGTAAGGAAATGTCCAGTGTGTTTAAAGCGTGAACAATAACTGTATGTAATTGATCCTATTTGTTTTGTTAGTAATCAATTGTACAGTGTTACGGATATCAAAAATGTCTGTCGTATTGTCGATGAAAACCGCAACAAAAAACGGCTAGCTTCCGAAAAAGCTAGCCGTTCAGTTTGTTATTTGCACCAATTGGGTGATTTTAAATCACCTCGCATTCCTTATTTTGGTGCATTCGCTGCTCTGAATTTGGCAATCAATTGTTGTGTTGAAGCGTCGAAATTCTCTTTGTCTGCCTCGCCTTGAATGCCTGCAAGTACTTGGTTTCCTAGTACTTTACCTAACTCAACGCCCCATTGGTCGAATGAGTTAAGGTTCCAGATAACACCCTGAACGAATACCTTATGTTCATACATTGCAACCAGCGCGCCAAGTGTTTTAGGCGTAAGGCTATCAAACAAGAAAGTATTGCTAGGCTTGTTGCCAGGCATGGTTTTATGAGCGGCCAAGCGTTTGCGTTCTGCGTCGTCTAGGCCTTTACCGTCAAGGTCTGCATAACACTCTTCAAAGGTTTTACCCTGCATTAGTGCCTGGGTTTGACCAAAACAGTTAGACGCAAGCATAGCGTGATGCGTGTCGTCCTGGTTAGGAACGTTAAGTGGCAACATGAAGTCTGCTGGGATAACGCCAGAACCTTGGTGAATAAGCTGATGGAAGCTGTGCTGGCCGTTTGTACCTTCACTGCCCCAAATAATTGGGCCAGTAGGGTAATCTACGTGCTCACCTTCTTGCGTCACTTCTTTACCATTACTTTCCATATCTAACTGCTGTACGTAAGCTGGTAAGCCGCGAAGATAGTGATAATAAGGCAGCAACACATGAGACTGTGCATCGAAAAAGTTTCTGTACCAGACGCCTAACAACGCAAGCAATACAGGCATGTTTTCTTCAAGTGGTGCAGTAGTGAAATGGGTATCCATCTCAAACGCACCTTCAAGCAAGCCTTTAAAGTTTTCAAAGCCGAGAGCTAGTGAGATAGGTAGGCCAATAGCAGACCAAAGCGAATAACGACCGCCTACCCAATCCCACATAGGGAAAATATTGTCGGCGCTAATACCAAACTCGGTGGCTGCTTTAACGTTTGAAGACACGGCTACAAAGTGTTTAGCAATATCTTCTTGTGTACCGCCAGACTTTAAGAACCAGTCTTTAGCCGTAAGTGTATTTTGAAGCGTCTCTTGGGTAGAGAACGACTTTGATGACATGACCACCAAAGTTTCTTCAAAATCTACGCTAGATAGCACATCGTGAATGTGGCAACCGTCAACGTTGGCAACAAAGTGAACTTTCACGGCGTCAACTGTATGCGGCTTAAGTGCCTCAGTCATAATCTTAGGACCAAGGAACGAACCACCAATACCAATTGCCACAATGTGCTTGATAGGCTTGCCGGTATAACCTTTGTGTTCACCGCTGTGAACCGATGCAGTAAACGCTTCAATTTTTGCAAGCGTAGCATGCACTTCAGGCATTACGTCTTCGCCATCTACCAGTACTTTACGGTCTGAGAAATTACGAAGTGCGGTGTGAAGCACAGCGCGACCTTCTGTTGAGTTAATCTGCTCACCAGAAAACATCGCGTCGCGAAGGGGTTCTAGTTTGCACGCTCGGGCAAGGTCGAAAAGTCCTTTAAGCGCGTCATCATTTAAACGGTTTTTCGAGTAATCAAGAAAAATACCGCAGGCTTCAAGCTGCATCTTATCTGCGCGATTTGCATCTTGTGCAAACCAGTCGCGCATGTGCGCATCTTTTACCGTTGCAGCAAGTTCAGACAGCTTTTTCCATTCAGGAAGAGAAGTTAAAACACTCATTGTTTCAATAGCCCTTACGCACTTAGTTTTTCGCGAAGCATGGTTTCAAGTTTTTCCTGATCTGCAGCGAAGTTGCGGATGCCTTCAGAAAGCTTTTCGGTTGCCATTGGATCTTCGTTCATTGCCCAGCGGAATTCGCTTTCTGTTAAGCGGTCACCTGGTGTTTTTGTAGCGCCATTGTCTTTAAGTTTAACCTCTAGATCGCCAGGCTCGTTTGCCAGTTCTTCTAGCAGTGCTGGGCTAATGGTTAGACGATCACAACCTGCCAACGCTTGAATTTCACCAATGTTACGGAAGCTTGCGCCCATCACTACGGTATTGTAGCCGTGGTCTTTGTAGTAGTTATAAATTTTAGTTACAGATACTACGCCTGGATCTTCATCTGGTGCGTAAGACTCAGTGCCGGTCGCTTTTTTGTACCAGTCTAAAATGCGCCCTACAAATGGAGAGATAAGATAAACACCGGCCTCTGCACAAGCTTGTGCTTGGGCGAAGCTAAATAGAAGCGTTAAATTACACTGAATGCCTTTCTTCTCTAGCTCTTCTGCTGCCTGGATACCTTCCCAAGTAGACGCAATTTTGATAAGAATGCGTGACTTATCGATACCCGCGTCTTCATATAGCTGAACCAAGCGTTCCGCTTTTTCGATAGTGGCGGCAGTGTCGAACGATAGGCGTGCGTCTACTTCAGTTGAGATTCGGCCAGGAATAGTTGCAGAGATTTCTTTACCAATCGCTACCGCTAGTTTGTCTGCGGCATCGGTAAGCTGCTGGTCAGCATCGTTTGACTGAAGTTTTGCCCATGCTACAGCATCATCAATTAGACTTGCATATTGAGGAAGACCAGCCGCTTTTAAAAGTAGCGACGGGTTAGTTGTGGCATCGACTGGTTGATACTTTTTAATGGCATCGATGTCGCCCGTGTCGGCAACAACGGTAGTGATATCACGTAATGAAGCTAACTGATTGCTCATAATTCTCTCTGTTCTTTATCAAAATAAATTTGGACAACTCGCTGGAAAAGCCAGTTGAATAAAACGGTTCGCTTGCGCGTGTGTAGGGCTTCGCGCTTGCGTTCTTTTTTACCAGTTCTTAGTTCTTTAATAAGTACTGGTACATGCAGCGCTTTGGTAATTGAGGTACGTTCACGGAAGGTGTATCTCAATTATTGTTTGAATAATTATTTGTAACGCTATTTATATCAAACCCGTGTGACAATTCATACATTGAATAGCGACAAAATGGCTAATCGGATTTCTCTGTTAAGCCAATTTACGTCTTTCTTATGCCATTTTGCTTTTTAAAGCGTATCAGATGGTACAATAGAGGGGTAATACCATTCCGTATAGATCATTACCCACTCAGCGAGAGTTAAAATGTTCGTAATCGCGGCGTGTTACCGCAGGTATAGTGGTTCTACATCAAGGTGGCACAACAAAGAGTACGGGCATTTTAAACTCGCCCTTCGGGAAGGTCTGACAAGCTTCCTAGCTTCATTCTGGGAATTTGAAAGGGAAGAGCCATTCCTGCATTCCCACGCTTCGTTAGGAAACTTGCCAGCGCCTTCTGAGTGGGCAATGATCTATGCGGATTGGTATAAAAACCTAAGGAGTCGAAATGTTAGTTGTAGTATCCCCAGCAAAAAATTTAGATTTTGAAAGCGAAATTCCTGTGAGCCAGTTCACTCTGCCTGCCATGCTTGAAGACACTGAACGTTTGATGGAAGTTTGCCGCACCTTATCGCCTGCTGACTTATCATCGCTGATGAAAATAAGCGACAAGTTAGCAACGTTGAACGCCAACCGTTTTGCTGAGTTTTCTACGCCGTTTTCGCCCGATAATGCACGCCAAGCAATGTATGCATTTAATGGTGATGTGTATACTGGGTTAGATGCTTACTCGCTTGATAGCGAAACGGTCGAATATGCGCAAAAACATCTTCGAATTTTGTCTGGCCTATATGGACTACTTCGTCCTTTAGACTTAATGCAGGCCTATCGTTTAGAAATGGGCACTAAATTAGCAAACCCTGAAGGTAAAGATCTGTATGCGTTTTGGGATGATCGCATTACTTATGTGCTAAATAAAGCATTAGAAGCACAGGGTGACAATGTGTTGATCAACCTTGCTTCAAATGAGTACTTCAAAGCAGTGAAGAAGAAGTCTTTAGATGGCATGATCATCACGCCCACTTTTAAAGACTGCAAGAACGGCCAGTATAAGATTATCAGCTTCTTTGCGAAGAAAGCCCGTGGCTTGATGGCGCGTTATATTCTTGAAAACCGTGTAGAAGACGTTGAAGGTTTAAAAAACTTCGACGTAGACGGCTATCAGTTTAGCGAAGAACAAAGTTCATCGACGGAACTTGTGTTTCTTCGCAATCAGGAAAGCTAAAAGAAAGCCCAGTAATAGGGGGCTTTCTAAGCAAGCTTGCCTATTGTCCCTTAAAGCAATGGCGCTCTCTTTTTTTCTTCTGCGCGTGCTGAAGTGGGTAAACCATCATTACGGAATACCCACTTTTAGTTTACTCACTGTATAAAAAAGCTTTTATATTGCTCTCTTAGCTCTACTTTGCGAATTTTCCCTGTACTTGTCATTGGTAATGCCTCGCAAATAAATATATGTTTGGGTACTTCAAACTTGCCGAGCTTCTCCTTACAAAATGCATTGATGGCTGGCAACATCTCATGTGTTAAGTCATTACCCACTATGCATGCGCAAACCGCTTCACCCCAGTGAGGATGGGGCACTCCTATCGCAGCTGCAGCTTCTATTTCTTTCATTAAGCAAAGCGTTTGCTCCACTTTTTGAGACGACACATTTTCTCCTCCAGACTTAATGGTATCTTTTACCCTGTCGATAAACATTAGTTGGCCTTTACTATCAATAAATCCTAAGTCACCCGTGTGGTGCCAACCAAATTTATAAGCGGCTTTGCTGGCGTCTTCATTCTTATAATATCCATTCATGACCTGCGGGCCTCGCCAAACTATTTCACCTGTTTCGCCCTGTTCCACTTCAACACCTTCCTCATTTATCACTGCTTGCTCGTTAGAACACAGGGGAACACCCCAGTAATTACCCTCTGCAAATTCAGTTTCACAACCGTCTTTGAACAAACTAGAAACAGGGCTAAATTCTGTTTGCCCACTGCCTAAGTGGACTTTGCAGCCAAAAGCATCACGAATTTGCTGACGACTCTGCTCACTCATTGGCGCCATACCGTAAATGGCTAATTTAAAGTGGCTGAGGTTTCGTTCGTGAAAGTTATCTGTTGCCATTAGTGCATTCCACATCATAGGTAAAAGCACGGACGTCTCTATTTTTTCACTTTCTAAGCTGTTCGCTATTTGAATAGGATCGAATGTAGCGTGAAGCGTACAGCATCCACTTCTTAAAAACGTTGGGTAGAGTATTGAAAGGGCGGTACAGTGAAATAGAGGAAGAACGAGTAACATTCTGCACTGTGCGCTTAGTTCTAGTTCTATTGCCGCAGTAAGCGCTGCAATGGTTAATGAAAGGTGAGATGTTTCAACCGCTTTGGGTTTAGAGGTGGTCCCAGACGTGTAAATCATATGGGCTGTGTCTCTGTCGTTTATTATCCTGTCTTCAATTTCTGCGTCGCTACGCTCTTTGATAAAGGACTCAAATGCGAACGTAGCCTTGCCCTTATCTTGGCCTAATTGAATGGTAAAACGTATGTCGTCATTATTGCTTATGCTTGCAAACACAAGATCTGAGAGGAGGGGATCGAAAACGACTACTTTGGAACCGCTGTGTTCAAGATTAAAGGTCACGTCGGCAACGCTTTGCATAAAGTTAATAGGCACCGCAATAACGCCCAGTTTGTAGCAGGCAAAGTAAGTAACAACAACATCTATCTGGTTTACCGCTAATATCGCCAGCTTATCGCCTTGTTTAATGCCTTCACGCATCAGCGCATTGGCTAATTTATTAACTTTTTTGTTGAGCTCGTTATAGGTAACGGTGCGGCGTTCATTGTGATAAAAGTCAACTAGTGCAGGTAAACTGCCGCTATCTCGCGCGCGCCTGCGCAACAAATCCCCCATGGCTACGCGTTCTACCAAGTTTCTTTCTAATTGTTGTGTTCTCATACTTGTGTCCTTGTCGTTAACGCAAAACCTCAGGTGTAATGCTTCTGTGGAAGCCATCCCACGTTTCGCTGGCAGGCTGGTGAAGGTTCTGCAAAGGGAAGAGTGCTGGAGCCGACCCCATGCTGGCACCACCGTCTACAAATAGTGTTTGCCCAGTGATGAAGTTCGCTCCCTTGCTTAGAAGAAAGCACACCGTAGAAGCAACTTCAGCTTCGCTGGCAATTCGTCCTAGCGGAACCGCGTGCTTTAGGTTTTGAATAGCATGTTTCATATCTTCGGGGTAGGTGTCTAGCCCTGACGATGCTACCCATCCAGGCGCAATAGCATTGACCCTAACGCCAAATGAACCCCATTCCCACGCCGCGGTTTTAGTGAGATTTTCGACGCCTGCCCGGGCGGCACCAGAATGTCCCATACCCGGCATGCCATTTTTGTTGTCAGCGGTAATGTTGACAATATTGCCGCCATGAGTTTTAAAGTGCTTATTGAATAGGGCTTTCGCCATTAGAAAGCCACCAATTAAATTAGTTTGAATAACGCGTTCAAAACCGTTTTGGGATATGTGCGAGAGTGGGGCGCGAAACTGGCCGCCCGCCATGTTTACCAACCCGTGCACGCGTTTATGCTTCTCAAGCAATGCGTTTACGGTGTCTGATACGTCTTCTTCACTGCGTATATCAAGCGTGTAATAACAGGCTGTGCCTCCATCGCTTTTGATTTCTGCAGTGGTGTTTATAAGCTTATCTTCACTTCGGCCAATCAGAATAACGGTTGCACCTAATGAGGCAAGTTCATGGGCAGTACATCGTCCTATACCGCTGCCTCCTCCGGTGATAACAATCGTTTGTTTTAAAAAGCTTCTTGCTGCTAACGTTGATTGATATGGCATTCACTCACCTTTGTGTTTGGTAAAAGGGACCAACGACACTGGCACGTTAATAGGCATGGTTAACAACGTTTGCGCGGCTGATTTTCCCTGGCTATCAGTGCGAAGAGATGCGGTGCCGCCGCCTCCTAATGCATCAGTGAGTAAAAAATTAAAGCTGTTAATGCCAGGTAGGGCATACCGAGAAACACTTCCTTTTACTGAATAAGCAAAAAAATGTTTCACCACATCAGCAGTTAGAGCCCGATTTAAAAAGGGAAAGAGCTTTGGATGTCGCGCGATCACCCCAATGTTTAAGTTGTTACCTTTGTCGCCGCTTCGGGCACAAACCAACTCAACTAATGGAAGAGAGACTGAGTGTTCATTATCAAGCTGTGCTTCTTGAGTCGGTTCAGAACGACATGCTTCTTTCTGAGATTGAATGGGAGCAGCGTCAGTTTGGTAAGTAGCGTGCGCCACAATGACATCATTTTTTTGAATACTTACCGAAACCTTATTCTTGTTGATTAAAAACGAGTGCACCCGAATAAGAGGTTGTGGCTTAGGGCGACCAGCGCCAAATCCCGCCATACCAGGCGCAGCCGATGTAGCCAAATACGCCATTTCACTGGCACAAAAATAAAGGGCTTTACTATTACTGTGATGAAGTGTGAATTTGGCAATGACCTCTCGCGTATGCTCTGCATTAGCATGGGGGCCAAAGGTTGCTTCGCTGCCTAATATTTCAATACAGGTGTCTTTAAAGGGCGGCATACCTCTTTCAATGAGCGCGCGTTCGGTTCGTGCAACCAGCGCATGAATATTGGTAAGCGCTTTTTGTTTTGCGTTAAAGCCTGCAATAAAAAAAGCGCCAGTAAGTTTATAGCCGTCTATGTATGTTGCACATACCTTGTAGTCGTTACCAGGCGCTGAGCCTTTGGCACCATACACACGTACAGCGTTGCTATGCGTTTGCTCTAAAGATACGTGGGTAAAGTCGCAACAAACATCGGGTAGAAGATAATTTGCAGGGTCGCCAATTTCGTACAGCAGCTGCTCGGCCACTGTGAAGGTTGTTACCAGTCCACCAGTGTTTGGTGGGATCACAATAGTAAACTCGCCGCTTGGTTTAACCTCGGCAATGGGGTAGCTCATGTCTGAAAAGTCAGGCACTTGCTCCCAATCGGTAAAATTTCCCCCGGTGCATTGAGCACCGCACTCGAGCAAATGTCCTGCAAGCGAACCTTGCGCGAGCGCGTTGTAATCGTCATAGCTCCATGAAAACTCATGCATTAAGGGCCCAAGCACGAGCGCACTGTCTACCACTCTACCCGTAATCACAATATCAGCACCGGCAGCTAACGCATCGGCAATTGGCTGGGCGCCTAAATACGCATTCATCGACGCAAGGGTATTAGGTAATTCATTGCCATTATCAAGGTCATGGGTATTAGCTTCAGCTAGAGTTTCGCGGTGCACCTCGTTAAGCAAGTTGTCACCGTACACGCCTACAATATTCAAATTTAGGTTTAGCTGTGCACACAGGGCATTAAGCGATTCTATGCAGGCCGGCACATTGACTCCCCCCGCATTTGCAACTACTTTTATGCCTTTTTGTGCACAGTCTTGCAGTACGTCTTTCATGGCCACGGTTACAAAGTCGACGGCATAGCCTAGCTTTTCATTCTTTGCTTTGGCTTGCGATAAAATGGCCATTGTCACTTCGGCTAAGTAATCAAAAACAAGGTAATCGATGTCACCTTCTTCAACTAGCTGCCTTGCAGAAAGCTGACTGTCACCATAGAACGCTGAAGCACCGCCTATACGAACCTTATTTTTGTTCATGGATGACCTCGTCGGCTTGAAGTATGGTGGCTATGGTTTGTTTAGATTTAACCTGATCGCCAGCTGTAATTGAAGAAAGGTGAACCGTACCTTTTATGCCTGCTTTAAGGGGGTGTTCCATTTTCATCGCTTCCATAATGGCCACCGTATCGCCTGCATTAACGGTATCACCTTGCTTTACAAGAAGAGCAACGATGACACCGTCCATCACTGCATTCACTTGCGCTGTGCCCTGTGTTTTTTGGTTATCTACTTTGCTGTGCGTTACGCAGCTAAACGTGAAGTGACCTGTGCCATCGTCAATAAATAATGTGTTACCGTTCCCAGCGTATGAGACCGTGCTTCGCAACTTATCTGCTTCTACTACTAAGCTTTGTGGCGTTAAGTCTAATAACGTAAGTGTTACTTCTGTTTTAGTACTTGTATCGCAGATTCGATAGTGATTAGTGAAAGGCGTAACAGTCATTGATGCGGTGACATCGTTGCAAGTAATAATGATGGGGTAAGCAAAGCCCATGGAGTGTTGCCAAGTGGGTGTGAGCTTATTCAATGCATTACCATAAACCAATGTACTGGCATGTTTATTTTGCGTTAACGCAAACAGCAGCGCAGCTTTCGCTAATAACGAAAACGATGGCGAAAGGCTGCCTTTCGTGTTGTCGTTTTGTGCGTGTTGCTCAATAAATGCCGTTGTTACATCGCTTCCCAAGAACGCAGGGCTTTGCACAAGGTTTTGTAAAAAGTGTTTATTGGTATTTATTCCAATTATCTGTGTTTCGCGAAGCGCTCTCGCCATTTTTCTAACCGCGCTCTCCCTGCTTTCAGCTTTAACAATTATCTTGGCAAGCATGGGGTCGTAATGACTGCTTACTTCCATGTTCTGATAAACGCAGTGGTCGGTTCTAGCGTTCGTGGCAGGTTTCCATACTTTTACCTTCCCAGTTTGCGGCATAAAGTTTTGGCGCGGCTCTTCAGCGTACAGGCGGACTTCAATGGCGTGACCGCTTATTTGAATGTCTTGCTGTGTGAAGGGAAGCGATTCTTCACAGGCTACTCGCAGTTGCCATTCAACTAAATCTAGCCCCGTCACTAACTCTGTAACCGGGTGTTCTACCTGTAAGCGCGTGTTCATTTCTAAAAAGTAAAATTGTTTGTCGCTATCAACTAGAAATTCTACCGTGCCTGCACCACAGTAGTTACAAGCCTTTGCAGCAGCCACAGCCGCCTCTCCCATGCGTTTGCGTAATTGCTCATCCACAAACGGCGACGGGGCTTCTTCAATCACTTTTTGATGCCGGCGTTGAATTGAGCAATCTCTTTCACCTAAATAAAGCGTGTTGCCGCAGCCGTCTGCAAAAATTTGAATCTCTATATGCCGAGGCGCAATTAACGCACGCTCTAAAATAAGTTCGTCATTTCCAAATGCGTTTAAGGCCTCAGAGCGAGCCGTAGAAATATGAGCTGCCAAATCACTGGCTTCATGCACTAAACGCATACCTTTGCCGCCACCACCAGCGCTGGCTTTCACCATTAAAGGAAAGCCAATATTTTTGGCATTTTCAATGAGTGCCTCGTCACTTTGGTCGCTACCTTCATAGCCTGGAATACAGGGAACATTAGCCTGCAGCATGGCTATTTTTGACAAACGCTTACTACCCATTAAGGCTATGGCGTCTGCGTTAGGGCCAATAAAGGTTAAGCCAGCTTTTTCACATGCACGTGCGAAGTCAGCATTTTCTGATAAAAAGCCATACCCAGGGTGGATAGCATCTGCCTGTGTTTGAATTGCGGCGTTTATCACTTTTTCACTGTGAAGATACGACGATGTAGGATCGGCAGGACCAACGAAAACAGCTTCATCAGCCTGCTGTACGTGCAGCGCGTTGCGGTCAGCCTCGCTATAAATAGCAACGGTAAAAAAGCCCAGCTTGTGTGCGGTTCGAATAATGCGACAGGCAATTTCGCCGCGATTAGCAATGAGTATTTTTTGAATGTTTCGCGTCATAATGTGTTCACTCACACCAAGAAGGTTTGCGTTTTTGAATGAAGGCTTGGGTTCCTTCTACCCCTTCTTCAGACGTTAGCGACTTAACAAACGCCGTAGCAGCGCCGTCAAGGATCTGTTCAAGTGGCGTGTTATTTAATCCTAATAACAAACGCTTGGTATTTGAGTTTGCTTGCGGTGCGCATTGTTTTATTCGGGTAATTTCTTTGTTTACCTGTTCGGAAATGGCGTTTGATTGACAAACGCCATGCACTAAACCCAAGCGCAATGCCTGTTCGGCATTTAGCTTTTCACCAGTAAGTGCCAATCTTTTTGTTTGATCGACCCCAATGCGGCTAGCCACAAATGGCGCTATTTGTGCGGGAATAACACCTAACCCTGTTTCAGGAAGTGCGAAAAAGGCGCTGTCAGAGGCAATGGTTATATCTGCTACACAAGCTAAGCCAAAACCGCCGCCAAGTACCGCGCCTTCAACCACAGCAATGACTGGTGTGGCAGAGTGTTTTACTTGAGTAATCATGCGACCAAAACTACGATTGAAGTGCCAAATAGTGTCTTCTCGTTCAGATTCACTTAACGACGATAAATGCATGTCAGAAATATCGCCGCCAGCGCAAAAGTTGCCATGGCTTCCCTGTATTACGACGACCCGTAAATTATTCATATCTTCAACGCGTTCAAAACACTGCATGACCTCTTCAACCAATGTTAAATTCATGGCATTTTTCTTATGCGGGCGGTTAAATTGAATGTGCAACACGTTGTCAGTAAGCCGTGCGGTAATTTCTTCGAATACCATTGATTCTAAGTGGGGCATCCTGTTGTCCTCTTTAGTCAAATTGAGGCCTATAGCCTGCCTACGCCAAAGCTAGTAGGGTGAAGTTGCTTCGTTTTAGCGTGCTGGCAAATAGAAAGAACAAAAGCAACAATAGAGCGGGTATCTCTTGGATCTATAATGCCGTCATCCCACAAGCGAGCAGAATTAGCGAGGGCACGTGATTTTGCTTCCATTACCGTGACGGTATGTTGTTCTAGTGCGGTTAGCTTTTCCTCATCTACGCTGCCACTTCGCATCATTTTGGCGTGAGCAACGGTGCGCAGCACACTACCAGCTTGGGCGGGGCCCATCACGGCGACCACTGAGCGGGGCCATGAAAACATAAAGTCAGGCTCAATGCCCCGTCCAGCCATGGCGTAGTTTCCTGCGCCAAATGAACCTGCCAGAACAATGCTTATCTTGGGGACGGTAGCATTGGTAACTGCTTGAATGAGTTTTGCGCCGTGCTTTATGATGCCTGCGCGTTCAGACTCTGTGCCCACTAAGAAGCCGGTGGTGTTATGTAGAAACAACAAAGGAGTGCCAGCTTGTTCACACAGCTGGATAAACTGTGCTGCTTTCGCTGCGCCTTTCGCAGTAATAGGCGCATTGTTGCCTATAACACCACACGGTTGCCCTTCAATGGCCATGTATCCGCACACGGTGCCCATATCAAACTCGGGCTTAACGTCAACAAAATCTGATTTATCAGCGATACGGGCAATGACTTCGCGCACATCAAATGGAGTCTTGGCGTCTTTGGGAACGATGCCAAGTAGTTCATCTGAAGTATAAACAGGGGCAACATCGCAAGGTGTTGTTGCTTCAGAAAAATCTTTATTCCAGTTCAGCATTTGCGTAACTTCACGGGCAATGCGAATACCATCGGCATCGCTCTGAGCAATGAAATCTGCTACGCCAGAAACCTCACTGTGCATCTCTGCGCCACCTATTTCTTCGTCAGTGGCTATTTCCCCTGTTGCGGCTTTTAGTAAAGGCGGGCCTGCAAGGTACACCGTAGATTGGTTGCGTATCATAATTACATAGTCTGACAGTCCAGGCTGATACGCACCGCCTGCTGTGGCACTGCCATGCACAACTGTTATTTGCGGAATACCTGCGGCCGACAAGCGAGCCTGCATAGCGAAACCTGCAGCAGAGAACCCAAACCAATCACCTAGCGAAGTAAGGTCGCCGCCACCGCTTTGCGATAACGCTATTACCGGTAATTTTTGCTGAAGGGCAATGTGATACAAGCGCAGCCGCTTTTTGCTACCAAGTTCGGTTATGCTGCCACCTTTAGTGAGGTAATCATCAACCATAACAATACAGCGAGTGTTAGCGACATAACCAATGCCTGCTATTACTCCGCCACCGGCAGCACTGCCGTCTTTGTCGCCTTCTTGCAGATATCCACATAATGTTGAAAGGGGAAGAAACGGCATGTTGGGGTCAAGCAATAAGGTGAGTCGATTGCGTGGTGACAGTAGCCCTTTTTCTTCGTAACGCGGTGCTTTTTCTTGCGCGTTTTGAATGACGTTTTGCTCGATAGTGCGAAATTCGGCAACGGCGTCTTCCATAGCGGCGTAATTGTTACTATAAGATGTACTTTTAACGTCAATATTAGACTGAAGAATGGCCATGACTTAGCTTCCTGCGTGCGCGGTTTGATGTTCCGTAACGTGATTAAACAATGGCGTTGTGGCCGCTTTATTGTATTCCCCTTCAAGTTGTTCAATAAGGCTATGTACTGAAATCACTGAGCGAATTCCACTTACACCATGCCCTGCGCTCCACATATCTTTCCAAGCGTTACTGCCGCCCAAGTCTAAGTCGACGTTTTCTTTACCCTCAACCGACGCTAAGTCTACGCCAGCTCGAGTGATAGAGGGTTTTAAGAAGTGGCATTTGACGCCAGTGAAGGTGTCAGTAAACACAAGATCGTTCACGTTGGCGTTAACCAACATGGTTTTGTAATCAGGGTCTACTTCGGCTTCGTTCGTAGCAATAAAGCGTGTGCCCATATAGCTGTAATTAGCGCCTAAAATCTCTGCGGCTCTAATTCCGTAACCATCATTAATAGCGCCAGCAAGTACCAGTGGGCCTTGCCAAAACTCTCTCACTTCACGCAGAAGCGCGAAAGGGTTTACTTCTCCTGAGTGCCCGCCAGCACCAGCAGCAACTAAGATTAGGCCGTCTGCACCTGCTTCAATGGCTTTTCTCGCGTGGGCTACAGTAATTACGTCGTGAAAAACAATGCCTCCCCACTGATGGACTGCATCAATAACAGATTTAGGGTTACCTTGGCTGGTAATAACAAACGGCACTTTGTGCTTTTTGACTATCTCAAAGTCGGCATGAAGGCGCTTGTTCGAGGCGTGCACCACCAGGTTTACAGCGTACGGCGCCACTTTTGCTGCTGGGTTAGTCCGTTTCTCTTCATCTAAGGCCACGGTGATGGTGGTCAACCATTCATCTAACGCTGCTTGAGTGCGAGTATTAAAGGCGGGAAAACTACCTACCACGCCATTTTTACAAGCGTTAACCACTAAATTTGGGCTAGAAACTAAAAACATGGGGGCGCAAATCACGGGTAGCCGCATATTTTTATTCAGCATATCTTGAACTGTTTTCATCATAAAAATACGTCGCTATCTACGTTTAGGGAAAATGTCCATGTACTTTGCAATAATGCCGAGCATCATTTCGTCGCTACCGCCAGCGATGGATAATATTCGGGTATCGCGATATGCACGCGCAACAGGGTTGTCCCACATAAAACCCATACCGCCCCAATACTGAAGGCAGCCATCGGTAACCTGTCGCCACAGTCGGCCGCTTTTCAGTTTTGCTATTGACGCCAAGTAAGTGGCATCTTTTCCTTCAATATGGTCCTGACATGCCTGCCACGTTAAAGCGCGCAGAGCCTCAATTTCACTTTGCAGTTCAGCTAATTTGAAATGGACGGTTTGGTTGTTGATAACAGGCTGACCAAATGTGTGTCGGTCTTTTGTCCATTCGATGGTGTCGCTTATAATGCGTTCCATTCCTTTCAGCGAACTAGCTGCTGCATACATGCGCTCTTCTTGGAATTGCATCATTTGCATAGTGAAGCCTTTGTTTTCATCTCCAACTAAAAAGCGCTTTGGAACGCGCACATCATCGAAGAAAATTTGGCCAGTGTCGCTGGCGCGCATCCCCAGTTTGTTTAACGGCTTTGAAATGGTTATGCCTGGGGTGTTAAGGGGGACGATAATTAATGATTTATTAGCATGCACTTGCCCGTCGCTTGTGTTTGCTAGCAGGCAAACCCAGTCTGCTTGCGTGGCATTCGTGATCCACATTTTCGTGCCGTTAATAATAAAGTCGTCACCATCTGTACGGGCTGTGGTTTTTAACCCTGCAACATCTGACCCCGCCCCTGGTTCACTCACTCCAATACATGCCACCATGTCGCCGGCAATAGCGGGCGCTAAAAATTCACGCTTTAGTTCATCACTGCCAAATCGCGCCAGGGCAGGGGTGGCCATATCGGTTTGAACGCCGATAGCCATAGGAATAGAACCGCCATACGCACGACCTATTTCTTCAGCAAATACCAGGTTGAAACTGTAATCTAAACTCGCGCCGCCGTAGGCTTCAGGCTTTTGAATACCTAAGAGACCTAAATTCCCCATCTTTTTAAACAAGCTATGAAGGGGAGCAATGCCGTCCTGCTCCCATTCGTCAATGAACGGGTCCATCTCTTGATTTACAAAATCGTGAACGGTTTTTCTAAGTGCGTTGTGCTCTTCAGTAAATTGCATTTTTCTATCTCTACGAAATTGTGACTGACTTCATAGTAATTTTGTGAAAATAATGTTAACAGTGTGAGTTGGGACAATAGATTGGCCAATCGGGCCAAAGTGGCGAGATCAAAATAGCTAGCTTGAACAGGGAAAGACCATGCTTAAACACGTAACTTTATATGCCAGCGAAAACACCATGGGGCTTAGCATGGGCTTAACCCATGACGTGCTGAAATTTGCGTCAGACCTTCAGCATAAACTGCTGGGAAACGCGATAACAGTAAAGCTAGTGACGATAGACGGTAATCCTACGACAACGTTTAGTGGCCTTGCGATTACTCCAGACTGTGCGCTGGCTGATATTGATGAGACTGATTTGGTAATACTGCACAGTGTGTGGGGGGACATGGAACCATTATTGGCTCAACAAACCGCTTTATACCCGAAGCTACGGCAGTGGCATAGCAAAGGTATTCCAATAATGGCGGCAGCCACGGGCGCTTTTTTTCTCGCACAGGCAGGGCTGCTCAACGAGAGAATGGGCACCACTCACTGGCATAAACAATCGCACTTTGCACGAGCTTTTCCCAAAGTAAACCTTAGGTCTGATAGATTCATTACCGCCACAGGCGAGCTGTATTGTTCTGCAGGGCTAAATGCCGCATTAGAAATAATTGTTTTTCTGATATCGCGTTTGTCGTGCAAAGCGGTGGGGGAGGCTATAGAGCAGGCGTTTCTGGTCGACTTTCGCCGTGGTGTTACGTCAGAAGCAACGTCGCTCAACCACCAAACCTATCATCAAGACGACGATATTTTAAATATTCAGCAGTGGTTAGAGATACACTTTGCAGAAAAAGTGACCATAGGTGAAATGGCGGCGCGCATAAATATGACTGAACGCACCTTTAAACGCAGGTTTAAAGAGGCTACGGGGGAAACTCCTCTTGGTTACATTCAACAACTTAGAATAGAACAGGGGAAAGAGTTTCTGAAACACAGCGATAAGAGTGCAGAAGAAATTGCATGGGCAGTGGGGTATCAAGACCCAGGGCATTTTAATCGACTTTTTAAACGAACTTTTGGAATGAATGTTTCACGCTGGCGAGATACTTATCAGCAAACAACGAATAGGCGTTAACGTAGTTTAGGGCGCTTGTTCAACAATTAGCGTTGAGCGGTTAATACCTCTATTAAACATGCTGCTGCGTGCTACAATAGGTACAGAACAAACCACCTTAAAGCAGAGCCAAAATCTTGAGTATATTAGTTCGAAACTTACCAAAGACATTTACAAAAGAAAATCTTGAAGACTTGTTTTTCGAGTTTGGCACCATAGCGTCGTGCGACTTGGTGATGGATGAGGCTTCTGGCTTATCGAAAGGCTTTGGTTTCGTAGAAATGAGCACGCAAGAAGAAACCGATAAAGCCATTGAAAAACTTAACGCCAAAGTTATCGACGGTAAGAAAATTCGTGTTAAGTGGTCAAATCAAGAGAAGAAGCAGGCTGAAGCGATAGCTAGTGCGCCAGCGCCCAAAAGAGACATTCCCGAAGATGTATGGGGAAGTGCTTCTCGCAATAACTCTGATCGTGAAAACGACGCCGAGTAATACCGAGGGAATATAATTGACAAGCGCTAACAACGAAGGTTGTCAGCGCTCAACCTTCATTTAACCAGATACGGTTGCTGTTTGTACTTGAGTATTGCGAGCAGTCATAACAATGACCAGCCACACCAGTACACCACCACCGGCAAGCGCTAGGCCTACCCAACCCGTTGATGTATAGCCGTAACCCGCTGACAGTGTCATTCCTGCCAACCAAGGGCCAAGCGCATTAGCGGTGTTAAAAGCCGCATGGTTCATGGCGCCGGCTAAAGTCTGAGCCTCGCCAGCGACGTCCATAAGCCTTGTTTGCAGCGGCACCACCATGCCACCACCGATACCAATGAAAAACAGTGATGCTGCCATTAAGTACGGATTTCCCATCGACGCAGCGTAAGCTGCAGCTGATAGGCCCAATAAAACCTGAAACGTAATCGCTGACGTCAGTAGCCTGCCCTCAGAATAGCGGCCTGCAATAATATTGCCCAAGGTTACGCCTATGCCATAGATAAGCAATGTGGCCGAGATTCCCCACTCAGGTGAAGAGGTTGTATTGAGGTAAGAGGCACTGAAGTAAGAATATACGGAGAACATGCCACCAAAGCCAATCGCGCCCATAAGTAGTACCAGCAGCACGTCTTTGTTTTTCAGAGCTTTAAGCTCGGTAAGCGGTTTGGCATCTGGATTAGGGCCGCGGTACGGTGCGGTTTTCCAAACCATTAATGCAGTAACTAACGCAAAGGCTGAAATAATAAAGAAGCCAGTTCGCCATCCGAACATTTGCCCAATACCGCTAATTGACGGCACACCAATAATATTGGCAATAGCCAAGCCTAAAATGACGTTACTGACAGCTTGCGCCCGTTTATTCTTACCGGCAATGTCTGCAGCAAAGAGCATGGCAATGCCGAAGTAAGCGCCATGAGGAAGGCCAGCAATAAAGCGCGCTATATTCATTGTCCATTCTGACCACGCTAGTGCTGTTAGCAAGTTTCCGCCAGCATAAAATACCATCATTGAAATAAGCATGGTGCGTCTTGCAAGCCTGGAAAAAAAGATAGTGATAAGCGGCGCGCCCACTACAACACCAATGGCATAAGCACTAATTGCGTGACCGGCGACATTTTCAGTAATGCCAAAATCTTCTGCAAAGTAAGGCAATAAACCCATTGCCGCAAATTCGCTGCAACCGATCACAAAGGTTCCGAAAGCCAGCCAAAAGGTTATAGTGGCCAGTGAGTATTCACCCAATGCTGAGGGCTGCTCTGAAGAGGCCTGCTTTGGAGAGGCTTGGTCAGAAAGAATCTTGTCAGTTTGATTCGTCATAAACGTCCTTTTGTTCATTGAGTTCAATCACGTACTTAGTGGCTGTTTTAGCGAGGGTCTGTTGAGCTTTGCTGTGCATTTTTACAATGTCTGTGTGTCATCAAAGATAAAAGGCTCTCAGCAGACTAGCGCTTTGATGAAACGCAAATACCGGCTCAACAGAATGTTTGCCGGTTCTCTTCGAATAGTCGTCCTTATCATCGATAATATTTAGCAACCATCGGTAATATTTAGCAATGAGCAACAGCGCACAGGTTCGTGCTTTTCGTATTCGTTTACTGCAAGAGATCGTAGCATCGCTCAGATAGCAAGTAACGGTAACTGATAAGGTTTCTTAATCAATTCAGCGATTTAAATGTAGTGCTTTTGTTAATAAATTACGTCGGACCTTTTGCGTTAGAAAGTCGAATGGGCGTTTAAGAAAATCGAAGGTGACTGTTTTCTGTGCAAAAACATTGGTTACCTTTTAGTTCATCACTTTGTCATCTTTTAACATTTGTCACGTTTTCCAATCGTGGCGTGAGCACAACGCCGTATCTATGCCTCCGTTGAAAACAAACGTCTTGACTTTGAGGTGTTCTATATATAGAACGTTCTTTAAATGGAACAAAATGAAGTTGGTAAGGTGTGAATCAATCAACGCTCAACATTCTCGGAAGGCATTTGCAGAAACTCAGGCAAGACAAAGGTGTCTCGCTGTCGCAATTGGCAGCAGGGGCAGGTATCGCTAAATCTAACCTTTCAAGATTGGAGCAGGGCAATGGCAACCCGACCCTAGACACCATTTGGCGATTAGCTAAACAACTAGACGTTCCGTTCGGTCAGCTAGTTCAGCCTCTTAGCGCAAGCGTTGGAGAAAAGGGGGTAGAAGTTCGTTTAATTGAGCAAGGACAAGGTATCCCGAACGTTGATGCTTATTGGATGTCGGTTGCACCCAATACTTTTCGAGAGGCAGAAGCTCACGCCACAGGAACAGAAGAAACGATTACCGTTGTTAGCGGCTCTCTAGAAGCTGGGAATAGTGGAATTACTCAATGGCTGCATCCGGGACAAAGTTTAGCATTTAACGCTGATTTGCCTCACGTATACAAAACGGGAGACGAGTGGGCGACATGTCTTATCACAATCGTTTATCACAAAGAGGCAAAGGAATGAGCCAACTTTCATCAAAAAGCGGACTTAAGCAAGGGGTTATTGACGGGTTACCTTTGTTAGGTGGTTACATTCCTGTAGCCATTTCATTTGGCGTGATCGCAGTTCAAGCCGGCTTTTCTACGTTGGAAGCCACGCTAATTTCCATATTCATTTACGCAGGCGCGTCGCAGTTTCTTTTGGTAGCCATGGTGGCATCAGGTGCGCCACTTTGGCTAGCGGTTTGTATGACGTTATTAGTTAATGTACGTCATGTGGTTTATGCGCCCAACTTGGTGCCTTATTTACCGCAAAGTAAAGCTTGGCCCTATTTAATGCACGGCCTTACTGACCAGATTTTTGCGCTAGCCCATACTCGCTTGCCGCTAATGGACGATGCTAACAAGGTAGATTGGTTTAAAGGTGTATCGATGGTGGCGTGGCTTAGTTGGATCGTAGGGACGGCGCTTGGCGGTATCGCAGGGGACTCCCTTACCCAACAATGGCCAATATTAGACAGCGTGATGCCCTTTGCCTTACCTGCACTTTTTCTTGTGCTACTCGCGCCTAAATTCTCAAGTAAATTATGGAGCGCTACCTTGCTCGTTACAATGACGGCGGCTCTTTTTTTGGCTCTCAGCGCCTTTAAAAACGCTGCAATTCCGTTGGCAGCACTATGCGGTGCAATAACCTTTTATCTTCTCACCTCGCACGTTGAAAGGAAGCAATCTCATGCACGTTGATATTTGGATAGCTATTGTTGTTGCGGCCATCGGAACATATGCATTGCGCGTAGTCCCGTTGCTGTGGACTCAGCGTCACTTTAATAAACACAAGGCCAATAACACTGAGGCGCGTTTACCTACGTGGCTAAGCGTGTTAGGGCCGTTGATGATTGCCGCTATGCTAGGAGCGTCACTTATTCCAAAAGCACCGTCAGCGGCGAGTTGGATTGCAACCGCAATAGGCACTGTTGTCACTGTGCTTGTTTGGCGCAAATTCAAAAGCTTAGGGCTGCCAGTGTTTTGCGGCGTGCTTTCTTTTGGTGTGGCTTTTGGTATCGCTTTGGTTTAGCGTTGCGCGTAGATGTTAAGTTGTTGGGCTAAGACTTATTCTTACCCAAGGCTTTCTCGCCCCAAATTTCTTCCAAGCGCTGGTCACGCCCACAGTTCCATCGGTAGAACTTATAGCGAACGGGACTTTTTTTATAAAAATCTTGATGGCCAATTTCGTCACCTTTTGTTTTTTCTGCTATAGCACGTTCTTTATCGTTTGCTACAAAGATGGCGCTTAAGTAACTGGGTCCCTTATCACAAAACTGACCTCGGTCATCGAAAGGGTCAATGTTCACCCAAAAATGATCGAGAATATCATTATAAGAAAGCATACCGCCGTCGTAGGTGATCTTTACCGCCTCAAAGTGTCCCTTGTGGTTGCCATTATAAGTCGGATTTGGCGCGCTTCCGCCAGTGAACCCCGACACCACATCAGTAACCCCGTCTAGCTTTTCAAAATCAGACTCCATGCACCAAAAGCAGCCCCCAGCTAGTATGGCCTCGTCGGCACTTGTTGATGGCGTAAAAACCGAAGCGCTTAACGCTGTGCTAATTAAAACTGCAGAAAGTGTTAATTTCATCACTCACCTCTTATGTGTTGGTTTAACGTTGAAGCGACCTTCGCGTTTAAGTCTTCAGGCCCTAGTTTGCGAAGATATACGGTTAACGAATAAAGAACGGTTTAAGCTGAAATTAATTTCATCGTAGTGCTGTGAGTTAATTCGATTTTGTTTTACAAGCGCACATTTTTTCTAAACGCACATTGCGAAGCTTGATGCCTGGCGCTAAAGCATAGGTACTGAAAAAGACTAGGAGGATGTAAGTAAAATTTTCATCTCACTCTGTAGTCTTCTTTCAAAAAGGGAACTGTCTTTGATTCCATCATTTACAAGACGGGGCTGTAAAGCCGCTATGACAAGGGATAGAGCGATTTATTATGATCGGCAGAGCACTTGCATCTTATCCAACTACATGAAAATCAGTTTAGTTAAAATGAAAGGAAAGATGATATGTCGATAGTCAAATCAGGTAGTGCAGTTTACAAGCCGCTAGGTAAAAAGGGAAAGGGGAGCATTTCTACACAAACCGGTGCTTTATCGAACCAGCCTTATGGTTTTAACACGCGGTTTGAAGATGGAAAGGGAACTAACCCCGAAGAATTAATTGGTGCGGCGCATGCAAGTTGTTTCACCATGGCACTTTCTTTTGCGCTTTCAGACGCGGGATACGATGACGGCGAGTTAAATACCACTGCAAAAATCAGTTTAGAGAAAAACGATGACGGCTTTGAAATAACTCAATCGGCACTAAGCTTAGATGCTGAGGTTGAAGGGATTACCGAAGATGAGTTTGAGAAAATTGCCCAGGAAGCAAAAGAAAATTGCCCAGTATCTCAACTTCTTAATGCCAACATCACATTGGAATACCGATTGAATATTGAATAAGAGATAAAGGCTATTACTATCCTTATCGAAAGATAGGACTCGCTTTGTTAGACAACAGCAGGCAAGTTGTCTTTATCAAGTGAAGTATAAAAAAGCGGCTTTAGAAGCCGCTTTTTTGTATAAGATGTTGATTGCATAACATGAGGTGGCGTTAGTTTATTTCCCAATTACGCCACATGCTACGCGGTCACCACCGCCACCTAACTTTTTAGGTGAATCAGAGTAATTGTCGCCACCTGCGTGAATCATTAAGGCGCGGCCTTCAATATCATCTAACTCAAGCTCTGGTGCAAAGATAGGCTGGGTTGCGTTTCCATTTTCATCAACATAAAGCACGGGTAGATCGCCCTCGTGACCCTTCTCAGACCAAGGAGCACGGTGTTTACCGGTACCTTCTGGATCGAAATGGCCGCCCGCTGCGCCGCCCAACACTTTTTGTCCATCTTTCATTGAGGGTGAACAGTCACCATTTTGGTGGACATGAAAACCATGAATGCCTGGCGTTAACCCTGACAGGTTTGGCGTAAATACTAAACCGTCATCATCATAACTGCTCACCACTACTGAGCCCATGCTCATCCCTGTTTCCAGGTTATTCATTATCACTTCTTTTCCATCGTTATCATGATGGCCTGCGAAACTGCTCGCACTTAACATTAATGTCAGTGAGCCTGCTAAGGTAGATAGTAAACGTTTCTTCATCGTGTTCTCCTTCACTCAATTATTAACGAATTTGTTAAAAGCATTGAAGTGAGATGAGCATAAAGTGAACCATTGTGGCGCATAACTCAGGGATACTACGCAAGACTAGTAATACTAGGGCGTTGAAGCGACAACCGAGTTGTATGTTAGCGAACAGCTACTGGCATTTACGGAAATCATTATATTGGTTACGTGAAAAAGTTACCGACCATTACCTTATCTTTTTGGCTTTTCCGTATTATTTTCACTCTCTTTGAAGGTCGCCTCTTCATATAGTCTTTGGATATGGAGCCTCTCCATGAGTAGGCGGTACTGTCATACAGAAGTTACAGTGTTAAAACTCAGTAACAATATGGCAGTAGCACTTTTTTCCTATTCGACTTACAGTTAGCTCACATTACATAAGCAAGGGCATAGGTATGTACACACTTTACGGATATCCGAAAACCCGCTCGGTTCGCGTGGCATGGGCACTGGAAGAGCTAGGTTTACCTTTTGACTACAACTTGGTTGACTTAAAGCAGGGGCAACACCTGACAGAAGAATTTAAAGCCATTAGTCCAGCCTCGAAAATTCCAGCGCTAGCGACAGCGGAAGGTACCTTGACCGAGTCAGCCGCTATTGTCACTTTTTTAGCTGAACGTCACGGCATGCACGAATTCATTCCAGAGCCTGGTAGCTTCGAGCGAGCCAAATATGAAGAAATGATGTTGTTTCTTACCAATGAGTTAGAGCAGCCGATTTGGAATTTAGCAAAGCACACCTTTGCGTTGCCTAAAGAGCAAAGACTTGAACAAATGCGTGATGTAGCGGTGTGGGAGTTTAAGCGCGTGTTGCCCGTATTTTCTTCTATGCTGGGCGATAAAGAATTTGTATGCGGCACCATGTTTACCATGGCCGACATAATAGCAGGTCATATTTTGGCGTGGGCAAAGGGCAGTAAATTAGATATTACTTTGAACGGTAAAATAGACAATGTAGCCGCGTACGCTCAACGTGTGTTAGGCCGTGAGGCGTATGAAAGGGCGTGGCGAAAAGAGACGGCTCATTTGCCTGAATAAACAGCGCAGCCTGAAAAACCTTAAATAAATAGATACCGTGTGAAAATGTGGCTCATTAAGTAAACGCTGAATTGCATTGTACAGCCGGTATGCCTGATATCTGGCGTTAGGTACGCACTATTAGGTTTAAATGCGTTTATCACGCGATATATAGAATCAAAGAAACACAAAACGACAGCGCCTTTTTTTGTTGAAAACAAACCGCAAAATAAAGGCGAAATAACAAGGGAACAAAAAATGAAAGCATTTAAAACACTACTTGTAAGTAGTGCTGTGACCATGGCACTGGGCCTTAGCTCAGCTGCGGCACATGAACACGGCAATGCAAATGTGCAGAGTTCATCAAAAAGTACTTCAGTGACAAAAGAAGCGCCTGAGCACGAAAAACTCTTTGCGTTGTTTGCAGCTGCTGACCAGCGTGATATTGAGCTAAACCCAATTATGGCCATTTTTCGCGGCGACATGCGTTACGCGGACAGAATGGGCGACTTCTTTACAGACTCTCACGCTTTGGCGGGAAAGACAGCGACATTGCTGAATTTGTCAGAGCTTAAACAAATTGACCGCAGTAAGTTAAGCGACACCGATAAACTCGCCTACGACGTATTTAAATACAACGAAGAGCGCTCGCTAAAAATGTCTACCGACGAGATTGAAGCGCTAACGGAAGTGCGTCCTGTTAATCACTTCAGTGGGTTCCACACCTTCTACCCGACCTTCGCGAGCGGAAAGGGCGCAGCGCCATTTAAAACAGTAGAAGATTACGAAAATAACTTATCTCGCCATAAGGATTACATTGCTATTTCTGACCGCGCTATCGGAAAGTTCCGCGAGGGCATGGAAAGCGGTGTTCTTGAAACTAAGCTGACTATCGATCGCGTGATCAAGCAGTTCGATACTCAGCTGGCTATCCCAATTAAAGAATCACAGTTTTGGGGGCCAATTACCATGTTCCCAGAAAGTTTCTCTGACGAAGAAAAAGCCCGTTTAACCGCTGACTACGAGAAAGCGACGCAAGAGATTTACGATGCAACCACGCGTATGCGCGACTTCCTTCGCGATGAGTATTTGCCTGTTGCCCGTGAAAGCATTGGCCTTAGCGATATGAAAGGTGGTGCAAAGCTTTATCAATTGATGGTGGAAGGTTCAACGACACTACCAATGACGCCTGATGAACTGCATAACCTTGGTTTAGAAGAAGTTAAGCGTATCAAAAATGACATGCTTGAAATTAAGGACGAAGTGAAGTTTGAAGGGACATTAAACGAATTCTTCGACTATGTACGTACCGATCCTAAGTTCAAGCCTGAAAGCCGTGAAGCGCTCACACAGAGCTATTATGATATTGGCCGTGAAGTTGATGAGAAAATTGATCAGTACTTTTCACTATTGCCGAAGTCAGAGTTAGAAATAAAACCTTACGACCCTGCTATCGAGCAGTTCAGTGCGGGTGGCTCATATCAGCCGGGCACGCCAGATGGCTCTCGCCCAGGTACTTTCTATTTTAATGCCTACGATTTGCCTAGCCGCTTAACCACTGGCAACGTTACCTTATACCTACACGAAGGCGCTCCAGGTCACCATTTCCAAGTAAGTCTTGCACAAGAAAATGAGGCGCTACCGTCGTTTATGCGCTTTAGCTTCCTACCCGCTTTCGGTGAAGGATGGGCGCTATATTCTGAAACGCTAGGGTATGAAATGGGGTTCTTTGACGATCCATGGAATCGTTATGGCACGCTTCAAGATGAACAGTTGCGCGCCATGCGTTTAGTAGTCGACACAGGTATTCACGCGAAAGGTTGGACCCGTGAACAAGCCATCGACTTTATGCTTGATAACTCAGGTATGACCCGCACAGAAGTTGTGGCCGAGGTAGAGCGTTATATTGCTATTCCGTCGCAAGCGCTATCTTACAAAGTGGGCGCGCTTAAAATTCAAGAATTGCGCGCGCGCGCAGAGAAGGCATTAGGTGATGATTTCGATATCCGTGAGTTCCACGCGCAAGTGTTAAACACGGGCGGCATTCCTCTTGCTATTCTTGAACAGAAAATTGATCGCTGGATCGCTAGTCAAAAAAGTTAAGGAATAATACCTTTAATTAAACTTTTTACAGCGAAATCAGCGTTAAGTTAAGAACAGTAAAAAGCCGATATTTGACGTAAAGCCAGTAATATTCAGTATTACTGGCTTTTTTCTTTTTGCGACTAATGGCAGTGATATTGTTCAAAAGCTTCACTAGAGTATTAATTGGTATAAGTGAATAATGGTTACGAAATATAAGGGAGAATAAGGTGGAGTTAGGGTTATTTTCGCTAAGTTTAACGGTAAAGGACATCAGAAAGTCGAAAGCGTTTTATGAAGCATTGGGCTTTGATGCTATGCCGTCCTGTGGGTCGGTGGAAGACAAATGGCTAATGATGAAAAATGGCAGCACCATGATTGGCTTATTTGAAGGAATGTTTGAAGACAATATTATGACCTTTAACCCTAGCGATGTTAGAGCACTTCAGGCGAGCTTGGTTGAGCAGGGTATTGCATTGGACGTGCCTGTGAAAGGCGATAGCGGTCCCGGGCATCTAATTGTTAAAGACCCGGATGGCAACGCTATTATGTTCGATCAGTTTTAATATAAAGAAGCCCTTCTAATCGCGATTTGTGGGCTAACTTGTAAAGCGCTTTTTGAACAATTACTCTTAAACTAAGGGAAAGTCAGAAAGGGAAAGCATGTTGAAAACAAAACTGTTATTTCTAGCTATGGCATTGATGGCTAATGTGGCGTGCCAGAGCACCAAAAGCAGTGATGCCCAGAGTAAGAGTGAGTTAGCACCCTTCAATTGGCAGATTAGCGAATTCGCATTGGTCGATGTGGAAGAGCCCGAGGCGCTCTTTGCGTTATCTGAGCAGCAAAAGCAGCACTTTCTTTCTTATTATAATTCGCCCGCCAAAGCACATATATCACCTAACTTTCGCCTCGCTTATTATCTGGATAACCTGGTTTCGAACTTCAGTTACGCAGGCGACACGCTAATAGCTCGAGATGTTTTAAACAAACGTTACGGAAACTGCATGTCGCTTGCATTGCTTACTACAGCGCTTGCCAAGCTCGTTAACTTAGATGTGGTTTATCAACAGGTCCATACTCCACCACTGTATCGGCGGTTTGGAAACACGCTCACTACGTCAACACATGTTCGAAGCATTATTTTAGGGCCTGAACCCGAAAAAACAGGCGATAGTATTGTTTTTCGGGGAAGAGCTATCATTGATTATTTTCCATCAAGCCGTAACGACCGGGGAGTTTATATCTCCGAGGCTGACTTTATCTCAATGTATTACCAAAATATGTCTGCTGAAGTGATGAGCGACAACCCTGATTTAGCCTACAGTTATTTGTATCGCGCAATGCAGTTAAACACGGCGAATGCATCTACGCTAAATTCTCTCGCGGTACTCTACCGTTCAAACGGCTATGAAGAAGAAGCTCGGAAACTTTACGAATTTGCAATTGAAAACCATATCCAATCGGTTCATACGCTATCAAACTTTGCAGTGCTACTTAAGAAAATAGGCGACGTAGAAACCTTATCGCGAATTGGGGAAATGTATTTAAAAACAGACGATGACAACCCTTACCGATGGATAGATTTGGGGAATGCATTTTTAGCGAAAGGTGAGCTTTCGGAGGCAGAAATGTTTTTCAACAAGGCCATCGCTACAGGACCTTATTTAGGCGAGAGTTACTCGGCTATGGCTAAAACTTACTTTTTAAAGGGAGAGGTGATCAAAGCTGAAAGTATGATGGAAAAAGCGCTCTCTCTTTCGCTGCCTTCGCATAACAGAGCGCTTTACACCGCAAAGCTACAGGCTATTCAAAATAGCCAATAACGAACGGTTTTTTTGGTGCTGGCTGTGCGCTTAAATTCGCGCTGCCAGTTCAGCGCCCTGACGAATAGCGCGTTTAGCATCAAGTTCAGCCGCTACGTCAGCACCGCCGATAATGTGCACGGTAAATCCTGCCTCTTCTAGAGGTTGTTGCAGAGGCTTAAACGGCTCCTGACCAGCACATACAATGACGTTATCGACCGGCAATACTTTGGGCGTGTCGTTAATCAGCACGTGCAGGCCTTCATCGTCTACTTTCTCGTAGCTCACACCATTTATCATTTGAACATTGTGGTGTTTCAATGATTGCCTGTGGATCCAGCCCGTTGTTTTGCCTAGCCCTTTGCCCACTTTAGACGTTTTACGTTGCAGTAGATACACTTCGCGATCTGAAGGCTCTATGGCTTTTTCCTTTAGTGCACCCGGTGCCGCATAGTCTTTATCTATACCCCAATGCGCCAGCCATTTTTCTTTATCTTTGGCTAAATGTTCGTGTTCAACCAAGAACTCAGCTACATCAAAACCAATGCCGCCGGCGCCAACAATAGCCACTTTCTTACCTACTGACTTGTGGTCGCGTAATACGTCTAAATAACTCATCACTTTAGGGTGGTCGTGCCCGTCAATTGTAAGCGTACGAGGATTTATACCGGTGGCTAGCACCACTTCATCAAACCCCTTGTTTGAAAGGCTCTCTACGTTTACTTGGGTGTTAAGGTGAACCGTAACGCCCAGGCGAGCTAATTGATTGTCAAAGTAGCGTAGGGTTTCGTAAAACTCTTCTTTACCCGGCACTTGCTTGGCGTAATTAAATTGACCGCCAATTTCACTGGCTTTATCAAATAGATGTACCTCGTGACCGCGCTCTGCGGCATACATGGAAAACGCCAAACCCGCAGGCCCTGCACCTACTACCGCTAGTTTTTTCTTATTTTGAGTAGGGGTAAAGGAAAGTTCGGTCTCGTAGCACGCTTGTGGGTTTACCAAGCAACTTGCACGCTTTTGTTCGAATGCATGGTCTAGGCAAGCCTGGTTACAGGCAATACACGTGTTGATTAGCTTAGACTCATTGCGCATAGCCTTCGCTACAAAGTGAGCGTCAGCCAAGAAAGGTCGCGCCATCGATACCATATCAGCATGGCCTTGTGCGAGTACCGATTCTGCAACTTCAGGTGTATTGATACGGTTAGTGGTAATAAGAGGGATAGACACCTCTTTTTTCATGCGTTCGGTTATCCAGGTAAACGCCGCTCGAGGCACAGATGTGGAAATAGTGGGTACCCGTGCTTCGTGCCATCCAATGCCAGTATTGATCAGGGTAGCGCCTGCTTTTTCGATTTCTTTGGCTAAATATACGACTTCTTCCCACCTAGCGCCGCCTTCGACTAAGTCCAGCATAGACAGGCGATAAATAATGATGAAGTTAGTGCCCACTTTCTCGCGTACACCTTTTACTATCTCAATCGCTAGGCGAGCGCGGTTTTCTAAGCTGCCACCCCATTCATCATTTCTGTGGTTGGTGCGCTCACAGAAAAACTGATTTATGAGGTAGCCTTCAGAACCCATAATTTCTACGCCGTCATAGCCCGCCTTTTGAGCTAGGCTAGCGCATTTTACGTAGTCTTTTATTGTGCTTCTTACGCCGCGAGAGGATAATTCGCGGGGCTTAAAAGGGGTAATGGGGGACTTCATCGGTGAAGCCGAAACAGCAAGTGGATGATAACCGTAACGGCCTGAATGCAAAATTTGCATGCAAATTTTGCCGTCTTCTTTATGCACAGCATCTGTAATAACACGGTGTTTTTTCGCGTGGCGAGAGCGGGTCATTCTGCCAGCAAAGGGCGCTACCCAACCTGAAATGTTCGGGCTAATACCACCTGTTACGATTAGCCCCGCACCGCCTTTTGCTCGCTCAGCGTAAAACGCAGCAAGTTTGTCAAAACCGCCTTTCTCTTCTTCCAGGCCTAAATGCATTGAACCCATAAGGGTGCGGTTGCGAAGTTTGGTAAAGCCCAAATCTAACGGAGCTAACAGGTTAGGGAAGTAAGGTGAGAGTTGTTCCGAATTGTTAGCAGACTGCGGTGTAGCTGTCTGAGATACGGTCTGAGACGAGGGCGTATTCATAATTGTTCTCTTTTTATTTGCTATGAAGGCAGTTAGTGCATGTTGCTCTTTGCTGCGGCGCAGTGTTCAACTGTCTTTCGTGATTTAAGTGCTAATGGTTACACATAATCCGATCACACTAACTTGCCCGACCAGTTGCTTTGATTATTTACCACCGCATTCGATTGGTAAAGTGCAGTTCCCATATTTTTAACATAATAAAAAAGCGAGATACCGGGCTAACGGATATCTCGCTTCGTTAATCATGGCTTTTTCTCAAAAGCATGAATGATTTATGGGTGAACGCTTACTAATGCCCTGGGCACTATTAAAGCGCTAATCGCCCTATGAATTACTCGTCTACGTACATTTTCTGCTGGAACTTGAGTGTTTGTTTGCTGCTACCTTTTTGCACGTCAATTTCAAACCTAAAGGTTTCCTGGTCGCGAAATGGCAGCACGGCAAGGTAATAGATAGCATCGTCTTCTTCCACCTTCTTGAAAGTCAGCTTACGCGAGTTGCCTAACAGGTTCTTAGCTGTACCTGTTACATCTGCCCGTTGTGCTTTACCGGAATCTTTGTCTAACACCGAAATGTTAACCAACGCATTAAACTTACTTCTTACAATGCCGTAGCTTGCCGCCACTTCAGGTGTCAGAAATGGTGTACTCACCACCATATAGTGAACATCCCATTCACCAAGCGTTTGCTTTTGCTCGGCAAATGCGGAAAAGCTTAAGCATGACATAGCCATCGCAAAAAGTGCTACGTAAGCTTTTTTGATTTGATTTATTCTACCCATGATAGAAACTACCTCTGCCTTCATCTTGTTTTTAATTCTTACCCATTACAGCTTGTTTCGCTCTATGACCCAAACTGTATGACCGATATTTTCATTAACAGTGTCTTTAACAGACATTGTTTACATAGGGAAAATGTCTCGGATCAGAAGCTGTAGAAACTGTAATGCGATGATGGCAATAAGCACTGATAAATCTAAACCGCCTAATGGTGGGATGACTTTACGTATTGGCGCCAAAAACGGCTCGGTCAGCTGATACAGTACATAGTCAACCGGAGACTGACCTTGTGACACCCAGCTTAAAATAGCGCGTAGCAGCAGCACCCAGAACATTAATGACAGGGTTTCTTTTATCACGCCAACCACTGACAAAATCGCAATGCCGATTGGGTTTAGACTACCGCCAAACATTAACCCAAGGGTTATTAACTTAAGCGCGCATACCGCTATGGCTAAAACAAAGGTAGCGGTGTCGAACCTGCCGATTGACGGAATGATACGGCGCAACGGCCCCACGATAGGGTGGGTTGCTTTTACTACAAATTGACTGAGTGGATTATAAAAATCTGCTTGAACCATTTGTAACCAAAGGCGCAGAATAACCACCATCAAATAAAGGCTAAATAAGGTATCAACCAAAAATACCGTTGCGTTCATGTTGTGTTTTTCCTAAAACGTTATAGCTGTTTTGCCATTTCTTCAGCACGTGCTACGGCGGCGCGCATCGATTTGCTGACAATATCTTTTAAACCTTCATTAATGAAAGTGTTAACGGCTTCTGCGGTAGTGCCGCCCTTAGACGTAACTTGGGCACGAAGCTCACTTAATTCAAGGTCTGGGTTGTTACAAACCATTTCGGCTGCGCCTAACATCGCTTGTTGAACCATTAAGCGGGATTGCGCTTTGTCAAAACCCATGTTCATGGCTTCTTCCTGCATATTTTGTAAGAACAAGAAGAAATAAGCTGGGCTGCTGCCCGCTGCGGCGATAACACCGTTAATACCCTCTTCTTTATCTACCCAAACGGTTTCGCCAACGCTGTTCATTACATCGTCAACGTATTGCCTGTCCGACTCAGAAACCGTGTCGTCGGCATACATCCCAGACATGCCTTTGCCTAACAAACTCGGGGTGTTTGGCATAATACGAACAACAGGGTATTCACCACCTAGCATTTCTTGCAATCTGGCTACCGGCAGCCCCGCTGCAATGCTCATAAACAACTTGCCCGAAAGGTCATTGTTTTTCTGAAGCTCGCCGCACATATCGCCCATTATTTGTGGTTTTACCGCAAGCACTATGGCATCAGCGAATTGGCAGGCTTCATCATTAGATTGTGTGGTGTGAATACCAAACTCGGCCTTCAGGCCGTCTAACTTTGGTGTGGAAGGGTTTGCCGCAAGGATATTTTCTTTCGCGTACCCAGATTTGATAAGACCACTGATGATGCTGCGGCTCATGTTACCCGCGCCAATAAATGCTAATTTTTTCTGTTGCATGTAAATCCTATTTGTTGGTTGCGTTTAAGTCTGCGTAGCGAGGCGAAGCGCTACCCGTTGGGTTAGCGCGCTAGTTTCGTTTACCGAAAATAGCGGTGCCGATGCGCACCATAGTCGACCCGTGTTGAATCGCTTCTGCCATATCACTACTCATTCCTACGGATAGGGTATCAAAATTGCTCAATGATGTATGGTAGTGGTCGAATAATTCTTTTAGCTTAGAGAGTGTGGCGCGCTGTTGTTCTTCACTAGGACTAGCTTTGGGAATGGCCATTAGTCCACGCAAGGTCAGGTGCTTTTGAGAGTTAATAAACTCCACTAGCGCATCTAATTCACTTAGGGCTACCCCTGACTTACTCTCTTCGTCATCAATATTAACCTGAATGCACACGTTTAACGGCGGCATTGAGTCAGGTCGCTGTTCGTTTAAGCGGCGGGCAATTTTTTCTCTGTCTACAGACTGAACCCAATCAAAGTGTTCGGCTACTACCTTGGTTTTATTCGACTGAATTGGACCAATCATGTGCCACTCTATATCGCTTAAGTGAGAAAGTTCCTGAACCTTTTCAACACCTTCCTGCACATAATTTTCGCCGAACATACGTTGTCCGCCTTCATACGCTTCCATGATATCTGATACGGGTTTTGTTTTGCTAACCGCTAGCAATTTAACGGAATTTGGTGGACGATGTGCACTGGTAGCGGCTTGGTCTATTCCTTTTCGTGCGGAATTTAGTCTTTCTGCTATTGTTTGCATTATTCACCTTGTTTTGGAGAAGTGGTTGTGGATATTACCGAACTTTTGGCTTTCAGTGTTAAGAATAACGCCTCAGATTTACACTTATCAGCGGGCCTACCACCAATAATTCGTGTAGATGGCGAAATGCGTAAACTGAACGTGCCAGCCCTCGATCACAAGCAAGTACATGGTCTCGTTTATGAGATTATGAATGACATGCAGCGCAAAGAATACGAAGAAAACCTGGAAACCGATTTTTCTTTCGAAGTGAATGGCTTGTCGCGCTTTCGTGTTAACGCGTTTGTGCAAAACCGAGGCGCCGCTGCAGTATTACGTACTATCCCCAGTAAAGTATTAACCTTAGACGACCTTGGCGCGCCTGAGATTTTCAAGGAAATTATAAATCAGCCTACCGGCATTGTACTTGTGACAGGTGCCACCGGCTCGGGTAAAAGTACCACGCTTGCGGCCATGGTCGACCATATCAACACCCACAAGCGTGAACATATTCTTACCATTGAAGACCCTATCGAATTCGTGCACGACAACAAGCTTAGCTTGGTAAACCAGCGGGAAGTACACCGCGATACGCACTCGTTTAATAACGCACTGCGCTCGGCGCTTCGTGAAGACCCAGACGTAATTCTAGTCGGTGAGCTACGTGACTTGGAAACCATACGCCTTGCCATTTCAGCTGCCGAAACCGGCCATTTAGTATTCGGCACTCTTCACACCAACTCTGCACCAAAAACCATTGACCGTATTATCGATGTTTTCCCGGCAGAAGAAAAAGCCATGGTGCGTTCTATGTTGTCGGAATCATTGCGTGCGGTTATTTCACAGACACTGCTTAAGAAAGTCGGCGGGGGCCGAGTTGCGGCTCATGAAATCATGGTGGGGATCCCCGCTATTCGTAACCTTATTCGAGAAGATAAAGTGCCGCAAATGTACTCGGTTATTCAAACGGGCCAGGCTCACGGTATGCAAACTATGGATCAGTGTCTTCAGCGCTTAGTGGCGATGGGCGTTATTACCAAACAAGACGCCGCAGCAAAGTCAGTTGATAAACAGTCGATGAACAGTTTCTAGAGGCCAATATGTTAGATTCACTACTACAAAAAATGGTCGATACCAACGCTTCGGATTTATTCGTAACGGCGGGGTTTCCGGTAAGTGCCAAAATTAACGGCAAACTTACGCCAGTGACGGAAAGCGCGACCTCGGAAGAGGCATCGCTGGCGCTGGTTCACGAAGCGATGACTGAAAAACAGCAGAATGAGTTTCACACGACCAAAGAATGTAATTTCGCCATAGTACGAGAGGGCATTGGTCGTTTCCGCTGCTCTGCATTTTGGCATCGTGACCAAGCGGGCATGGTGATTCGCCGCATCGTTACCCAAATTCCGAAAGCTGATGATTTGGGTCTGCCGCGAGTATTAAAAGAAATTATTATGGCTAAACGCGGTCTTGTTCTATTTGTAGGTGGAACAGGCACGGGTAAATCAACGTCATTGGCTGCGCTTATTGGGCATAGAAATGAAAATTCGCACGGGCATATACTGACTATTGAAGACCCCATTGAATTTGTGCACGAGCATAAAAACTGTGTTATTACCCAGCGCGAGGTGGGCATAGATACTCAGTCTTTCGACGACGCCCTTAAAAGTTCGCTACGTCAGGCGCCTGATGTCATTCTTATTGGTGAAATTCGTTCAATGGAAACCATGGAATATGCCATGTCGTTTGCTGATACAGGGCATTTGTGTGTGGCTACGCTGCACGCTAACAACGCGAACCAAGCTATTGAACGTATTATGCATTTAGCGCCGAAAGATCAGCACGATAAGTTGCGCTTTGACTTAAGCTTAAACATCCGCGCCATTGTTGCGCAGCAACTAGTACCAACGCCAGACGGCAAGGGTAGGGTTGCGGCAATAGAAATACTGCTAAACTCGCCGCTAGTGCGCGACCTAATACAGCGCAATGAAATAGGCGCGTTAAAAGAAGCAATGAAAAAAGGCAAAGAGCAGGGCATGCAGAGCTTTGATATGGCGCTGTATGATTTGTACAAAGCGGGTAAGATTGATATGGACCAAGCGCTGCACCACGCCGACTCGCCCAACGATTTGCGCTTGATGATCAAGCTAGATACCAGCGACGGTTCTAGCTTAGGTACACTGTCAAATGTATCTATTGATATGGATGACTAATTGCTTTCGCTTTATGCTGAAATCCCTTTAGGGGGAGCTGCATTTGAAACGCTTACTGAAATAAAGCAGTAGAGAGACACGTTTTTCTCGCATGATGAGCAGCCCACGGGCTGCTTTTGTGTTTAACAAGAGGGTAGCCATTGAAAAAACTCTTCACTTCACAAGACGCTTTTGAACTTCAAGCGGTTCGCAGCGAGCTTGATGCTTTATCTATTCCTTATATGGTAAAAAATGAGTATGCCAGTGGCGCAATCGGAGAGCTGCCTTGGCAAGATTCTCAGCAGGAAGTGTGGCTTGTTGACGATAGCTGGTATGCAAGAGCGTCGAAAGTTATTGAGCCCTTCATTCAGAAATCAAACGATAAGGCAGTATCTAGTGAAGACTGGATTTGTGGTGAGTGCAGTGAACAAAATGGCGCTGCTTTTGATGTCTGCTGGCAGTGTGGGGCAGAAAAGTAATAACAGCAAGAGCCAGCAGCATACAAAGGTCAACAGGCCCTAACAATTATTCGTACTGACTCTCGCTCCAGCTAGCGAATATTACGCATGCCGACACACTATCAACCTTATCTTTAGTCAGTTTCTTATAGCCACCTAACTCAAACAGCATGGCTTTAGCGTCTGTGGTAGTCAGTCGCTCATCACAGGTGTCAACGGCCACTTTAAAACGCCCATGTAGACGGTTTGCAAATTTGCGGGCGCGTTGAGTCATCTCCTGCTCAGTACCATCCATATTAAGCGGTAAACCCACCACCACGATATGCGGTTGCCATTCTTCGTAAAGCTTTTCTATTAACGTCCAGTCAGGAATACCGTCTCGTGCCTTCAGCGCTGCAAGAGGGGAAGCCGTACCGGTAATTTCCTGACCTACCGCCACGCCAATGCTTTTGGTACCAAAATCAAACGCAAGTACCGTACGATTTCCTATATCAGGCATGTCCCGCTCCCGGTGCTAGCTGCCATACATCCACACCGAGTTTATTTACTGTTGCTTGCCATTTCTTGTGCATAGGCGTGTTAAACAGAATTTCTTCGTCAGCTTCGATGGTGAGCCATGCGTTTTCCTGCATTTCCTTCTCAAGCTGACCGGCTGTCCAGCCCGCGTACCCCAAAGCAATCAAAACGTCTTCAGGGCCTTCATCATTGGCAATAGCTGTCAAAATGTCCTTGGAGGTGGTCACCATAACCCCTGGTGCAAGCTTTAAGCTAGATGTCCACTCTCTTTGCGACGAGTGCAGCACAAATCCTCGCTCTTGGCTTACAGGACCGCCAGCCAGCACGATTTGCTCTGCTTTGTCGTCAGACACAGTGAGTTCTTTGTCAGTCTGTTCAAGAAGCTGCTTCACGTTCATTGTGGAGGGTTGATTTACTACAATACCCATAGCACCTTCAGCGTTGTGTTCACAAATATAAATGAGTGAGCGAGAAAAATACGGATCGTCCAAACTAGGCATCGCGACTAGAAAATGATTTTGTAGGCTTTTTAATTCCGTCATAGTTTGTCTTTTATCTACTATCTTTTGCTCTGTGAGGGCCTTTACACTATTGAAGCTAAAGGCGCTCTATCCACTCATATTTGCTTTTTACGATACGAATTGCACTGTGTTACCAATACAACCTTACTTTATTTACTGGCTAAGCGCTTTTCAATGGCGTCAAACAGCGCACCCATTATATTAACATCGTAAGCTGCTTCTATTTCTCTTACGCAAGTTGGGCTAGTAATGTTTATTTCAGTAATTTTGCTGCCAATAACATCAAGTCCTACAAATAAAATGTTATTTTCCTTGAGCGTTGGCGCGATGGCTTCGGCTAGGGCGCGGTCAGAATCTGAGATTGGCTGAGGGCGTCCTGTACCGCCAGCGGCTAGGTTACCTCTGGTTTCCCCTTTTGTAGGCAGTCGCGCTAAGCAATACGGCATGACTTCACCATCAACGATGAGTACGCGCTTATCGCCGTCTTTAATCTCTGGAAGGTACTCTTGTACCATCATGTAGCGCGTGCCTAACTTGGTTAGGGTTTCAATAATAACGCCTAAGTTATTGCCATCAGGCTTCACTCTAAAGATAGACGCGCCACCCATACCGTCTAAGGGTTTGCAAATAATGTCTTGGTGCTTGGCGTGAAACTCACGGATAAGCGCTTGGTTGTTCGTGACTAAGGTATTGGGAATGTGTTCTGGGAAGTACGACGTAAACAGCTTCTCGTTGTAGTCGCGAAGCGCTTGAGGGTTATTTACAACTAGCGCTCCCGCGTCCTGCGCAAGCGACAGCACCTGAGTCGCATACAAAAACTCGCTGTCAAAGGGTGGATCTTTGCGCATGAGTAACACATCAATGTCGCCTAAATGCAAGGTCGACTCGTCTTCAATGGTGTAGAAATTTGTAGCTTGATCCTTGACCGATACGGTTTTACCTAAACCCATAGGCTTACCATTGTCTAAATACAGGTCTTTTAATTCAAAATATACAACCTTTGCACCGCGGCGCTGAGCTTCGAGCATCATCGCAAAGCTTGTATCTTTATGTGGCTTAATGCTCGCGATGGGGTCCATAATTACGCCAACGGTATATCGCATAATGTTTTCACCTTGAATGTTGATAAAATGCCGGCTCAGATGGCCCAGCTGATTGTAAATATATATGGGGGCACACCTGAATTCTTCAAGTTACTGAGCTAGCACTATGCTTGCTATATAGTCGCCTAAAATACTGACTTAGAAGTCGCCGTGCTGAGCTTGAAGAATACTTAGGCTTGTAATCGCCGCTGTCTCGGTGCGCAAAATACGTGGGCCCAAACTTACCGACTGATAACCGTTTTCGTTTGCCTGATGAATTTCTGTTTCAGATAACCCACCTTCAGGGCCAATAAGCAAACGAAAGCCTTGAGCATTATAAGGTTGTCTTGCCAAGCTTTGCTCTGCGCCCGGTGCGAGAACTAATCTTGTGGTATTGGTTGAAGACGACAACCATTGATTAAGACTTACCGGGGCGTTGAGCGCGGGAATAATGTTGCGACCGCTTTGTTCACAGGCGCCAATAATAATCTTCTGCCATTGCTGAATTTTCTTTTCCCAGCGTGACTCGTCGAGTTTAACCGTACAGCGTTCAGTAATCACGGGCGTTATTTCTGATACGCCAAGCTCCACGCTTTTTTGTAGCACGGTATCCATTCTATCGCCTTTAGATACACCTTGACCTAAGTGTAAATGAAGCGGGGACTCTTTCGCTAGCGATAAACAAGCGTCGGCTTCAACCGTCACTTTTTTTCTTTGAACGCTAATAATTTGCGCACTGTATTCATTGCCGTCGCCATTAAAAAGCACAATAGGGCGATTGGGCTTTATGCGCAGTACCGTCGCGATGTGATGACCGGCGTCTTCAGTTAACTCAAACTCTTGTTCTAACGGGATTGGATTGGGATAATAAACTCTTGGTATACGCATAGCAAATCAGATGTGTAGTTTTAACGCGTATAATACGTGTGTGGATACAGGTTGCAATGCTGTCGACAACATCGCGTAAGTAAATATGCAAAAACTTACGCAAACGACAGCATGCTGCCTATTTAAGAATCACATGACTCACTCTCTAGGCCGCGGAAGGCGAAGAGTTTCTCGAAGTAGATTTCAACACGTTGGATGAAGACTTCGATTGGGCTGCTGGGCGGTAGTCCGCTCTTGCGTACTTAGTATGTTTTCCTTTATCGGTGCGCAGTGAATATAAAAATAAACACAGAACCACCGAAAACAGGGTTATGAGAAGCAACATGCGTTAATCCTTTACGTGACATAGTTTGCTAAAGCTCCTTCATGAAGTTGCTCAACACACACTGATGAGGCGTAGTGAATAGTCAACTTTCATGAGACTTTAGTCTAAAACTTTGAGGCTAAAAAATCATCAAAAAAAATGTCTTATAACTCGGTAACTTCCAAAAAATGGAAAAGAAACACAAAGCGCATTTAAGCTTCGTGATGAAGGATGCGCTTGTTGAGTGACAAGCGTGTGACAAGCGAATAAAAAGTGTTCATTTTTTGTTTTTTCATTCTAGCGCCTGTGCGCCACCTATACGGCATAGAAACTTGTCGATTTAGAGCCACTAAACCGTCAAACATCCGCCTTGCCTAGATGGCCAACAAACCGCGGCAAAAATGTACAGAAAAGGACAGTAGATCCTAAAGTAAAACAAATGAATTTCCTCTACTTTTGTATAAGGCTAACGCTTTTAAACACCCATGTAGCTTAGACTTTAGAGCAAATTTACTGTGTTTGAGCCCATATTATATTGGTCTTAAATCAAATAGCTGCTACCGTATTTGAGCAATTATCAACTAATCATGACAAGGACCATATTATGGAAGAAAAACTTTCGCTTTTTTCTGCAAGCGATGTTGAAAGGTACATAAACGATTACGCCATCCCGTGGGGGATTAACATTCTGATGGCAATCGCGATTTATGTAATAGGTAGGATCGTAGTTGGATTCATTTTATCTGTATTTAGACGCCTAATGGCCAAGTCTAAATACGACAACATGCTAGTGGACTTCCTGGAAGCTATCCTTAGCGCCATTCTAATGCTGTTTGTTATTGTCGCTTCGCTTGATCAGCTAGGCGTAGATACAACGTCATTAGTTGCTATATTAGGTGCTGCTGGTTTAGCTATTGGTTTGTCATTGCAAGACTCGCTTAAGAACTTTGCAGCTGGCGTAATGCTTCTAGTTTTCAAACCATTTAAAGCGGGTGATTTTGTCGAAGCTGCAGGTACTGCTGGTTCGATTGTTAAGATTGGTATTTTCACCACAACAATGAACACACCAGACAATAAAGAAATTATTGTTCCTAATGGCAACATCTACGGTGGCAACATCACTAACTATTCAGCAAGAGACACGCGTCGTGTAGACATGGTTGTTGGTATTGGTTACGACGCTGACCTTCTTAAAGCGAAAAGAATTCTTGAAGAAATGGTGGCGGCTGATGAGCGTATTCTTGCAGAGCCAGCGCCTAAAATTGCAGTATCTGAATTGGCCGACAGCAGCGTGAACTTTATTGTTCGTCCATGGGTGAATTCTGCCGATTTCTGGGGTGTTAAATTCGACTTCACTGAAAACGTTAAACTGCGTTTTGATGAAGAGGGTATTTCAATTCCATTCCCACAAATGGATGTACATCTTCACAAAGCAGACAGCGAATAATTTCGTTGGTTTCAAACAAAAAACGCTGCATTTCGCAGCGCAGATTGATGATAAACCCCTCTTTTTTCGGAGGGGGTTATTTTTTCTAGCAGCCGAAGGCTGCGATCGCGATATTTTTTAATAAGGCGTTTTTGTTTTAGTG
>NZ_VTYM01000027.1:0-55547 GCF_013113925.1 Alteromonas sp. 07-89-2
AATATCCATTTGGGTCTCCTCACCTTGTTAACTTGATTGTTCAATTCCAAGTTTGGCACATTGCGATGCCGTTTGAGGGGGGAGACCATTCCATCGTTGACCTTATCCTTTAAAGGTGCCTCGAATGGGGTAGTTGTTATCTGGGTTACGTATAAACTCCAAGCCTGATACGAGTTGCTCTAAGTCTGGGCGCACAAACGGCGCATTTGCTATTTCAGCAATATGAATGTCGTTTTTTTCATTCACTACAAATAGCGCAGGTTCAGCAAAATTGTGGTCGGTTTCTTTATCTGAGCGCGGCTTGGAGATGTATAGCCCAAGTTTTTCCATATCTTCTTGCGAGAGACCGTAAGCAATAGGGAACGTAATCGACAGGTCGTCTAGATGCTCATCGAGCTGTGCTTTGCTGTCACCACTTACAGCCACCAAATCAATATTGAGCTCGCGTAGACGACCTTTATAATCTTCTAATTTGTTCAGGAATTTAGTACATATTGGGCAGTGTTTACCGCGATAAACAACCACCATTTTCCAATCACATCCCTCTTCTTTATTGGTAAGCGACACCGTTTCCCCTGTGGATAGGGTTGCTGAGACATCGGGAAATGTCGTTGCTGGATGCATTTTTTGCGTATACATAAAAACTCCTTAAAGTCGGTTTAATCCTTCAAAGTACAAGCGAGATCGCGATAAGCTGCTTTGTACAGATACACATCAAAGTAAAATTCTATACGTTGTACCCAACTTTCAGATCGTTTGTTTGAACAATTGTTCAAATTTTTATTATTTTTCCTCTCGCGTTTTCTATACCAGTGACAGACACAAAAAAGCAGCTCAATTGAGCTGCTTTAATTTTTTAGCCAAGTAACGGTAATCTACAAACGTAGACCTTTATTGTCGTTATCACAAAAACGAAGGTCTTCTTATCGAGACCGGTTCGTATGAGTCTAATAAAGGCTTAGTTCACATAGCCTTCATTAGCTTTCACTGTAAGTGGGTGATAGCCCGGTTTCGCTTCTTCAAATGCGCGTTTAGCAAACGCCTTGCCTTCAGGTGTTTTTGATAGCTCGCGGTAGAGGGGCTTAACAAGCTTATTGCGCCCTATCGACACCAAGTAGCTATACAAACGATCATAGGCAGGCTGATAGTTATTCTCTACTGCGATCATCAACCAGCTATGAGCAATTTCGTTGTTTTTAGTCGAGGTGAGTGAAAACGCTGAATCTAGCTCAGCCAGCTGTGCGTTGCTTAGCGATTCAGGCATGTTGTTTAGAAAATATAGCCACTCGTGTACAGTCCACTGCGCAGTTTCAATATCCGCCGCTTTCACGTCGCCAGAAAGCCAAGCGCTTCGTGTGTCATCGATTTTAGTGAACGCATCAGATTCTGGCTGTGGCGCTTCCTCGGGAATGCCTGGTTCAAAAATCCACGTTTGGATGCGCTCCGCGTCTAGCTTATCTGGATATTGCTTTAACAAGGTATCATCTAAATAAGCAATAAACGTGTCGGTAGTAATGCTCTTAAAAGCAAAGTCTTTAAAGTACTGCATTAAGAAAGCATCAAAGTTTTCTCGGCCAATCTTTTGTTCAATTTCACGTAAGAACAGTGCGCCTTTTTCATAGGGAATATTTGAGAAAACATCGTCCGGATTGCGACCACGAAGGTCGATAGCCAGGATCTCATCATTTTCCTCTAATGCAGCAACATCATTCTCCAGGTCTTGATAACCGAGCACCGCTTCTTTTTTAAAACGATCGTGACCGTAGATCATTTCCATAATTCGGTAAGTTAAGTAGGTTGTGAAGCCCTCGTTTAACCACAGATCACGCCATGTAGCGTTTGTTACCGTGTTACCAGACCAGCTGTGCGCCAGTTCATGAGCAATCAATGAAACCAAGCTTTTATCACCCGCGATAACCGTTGGGGTGATAAACGACAAACGAGGGTTTTCCATACCGCCAAACGGGAATGACGGCGGTAGAATTAATAGATCGTAACGGTCCCACTGGTAAGGTCCATAGGTTTCTTCTGTTACTTCTAACATCGCCTCTGTATCTTCAAATTCTTTCGCTGCACTTTCAAGTAGCGCAGGCTCAGCATACACACCGGTACGTTCACCCATGGCTTTAAATTCTAAATCACCTATTGCCAACGCGATAAGATACGAAGGGATAGGCTGCGGCATAGTGAACTCATATTCACCATCGCGCTCGGTGGTAGGATCGTTTGACGCACTCATCACCGCCAACAGCGCTTCAGGTGTCTTAATGGTCGCGTCATAGGTTACGCGTACTTGCGGTGAGTCTTGAAGCGGAATGAAGCTTCGCGCGTGAACCGCTTGCGCTTGGGTAAACAGAAACGGGTGCTTTTTACCTGCAGTTTGCGCTGGCGTTAACCATTGTACGCCAGACGCTTCAGGTGAGGTTGAATACGCAACCGTTACTGCGTTTGCGGAACTAGGTAACGTAATCGTAAGAGGTGTACCTAAATCAGGGTCGACCTCTCCCATTTCAAAAGGAACACTTTCACCGTCTACGGTAACACTTTGAATGTCTAATGCTCGCGTATCTAACACCAATGTGTTGTTGTCGGGCTTTTCACGCTTTACATCAAGCGTTACGTCGCCAACAAGCTGCTTGGTCTCAAAGTTTGCAGTTAGGTTTAGACTGAGATGGGTAACCCGAATCTCATTAGGGTTCGCGAAGGAGTGATAATCTACCCCAGAGGCAATAGCCGCGTCAGCTTGGTTTGCTACTGCAACATTTTGTGCTTCAGTGTCTGAAGTCGAGTCTACGCTGACGGCTTGATCTTTGTCTGTCTTGGCTGCGTCTACATTGCTGTTGTCACTGCATGCGAACAAAACAGGCGCGCATACGAATGTAGCCAGTAATCCGTATTTTTTCATATAACTTCCTAAAGGATGATTGATACGATCTCAGTGTATCAATCTGTTATATGACTGGCGACTCTAATTCGAAGAGCTGCGTTGTAACTGCGCTATATTTCGAAAAGCAGTAAGGGTTAACGTGAATAAGTGCAGGATAGCTACGCCATCTGACGAAGGCGTAGCTATTTGACAAGGGCATTAACTATCTGCGTTAACCGCTGACTCGTTTGCCGTTTAATTAAGCAAGGCTAATATCTACTTCAATGTTACCGCGGGTCGCATTTGAGTATGGGCATACTTGATGCGCAGTTTCCACCAAGCCTTGCGCTTGTGCTTTGTCCATATCGCCCAAATCTACCGTCAGTTTTACTGCTATAGCAAAGCCTTGTTCAATAGGTCCAATTGCAACGTTGCCAGTTACACTAATGTCATCGGCCAGCTTAATTTTTTGCGATGCAGCCACATGCTTAAGTGCACCGATAAAGCACGCCGAATAGCCCGCTGCGAACATTTGTTCGGGGTTCGTCCCTTCTCCACCTGCACCGCCCAGCTCTTTAGGTGTAGAGAGTTTAAGGTCTAGCTTACCATCACTTGATTTCGCTGTTCCTTCACGACCACCCGTTGCTATTGCACTTCCAGTATAAACGACTTGTTGAAGTTTATGCATAGTTACTCTCCTCATAAATTTATTTAAACAACTACTTTGCATGCAAAATAAATTATCACCAAACCAACTTGCAGATCAAGTGTTTTGCATGCAAAATATTATTGTTAAGAAAAAGCCGTATCGATAAGGGTTAAGCGTCATGTCAGAATTATTAAAGTTGGAAAATCAGCTTTGCCACCGTTTTTATACGCTGTCGAATGCATTCACTCGTGCTTACCGCCCCCTTCTTAAAGCGCTGGATATCACCTATCCTCAATATGTGACTTTAATGGCGCTTTGGGAAGATGACGACATTACTATTGCCGAGCTTTTAGACAGAACGGCCATAGACGGTGGTGCTATGTCGCTGATTCTTAAAAAGCTACAAGAAAAAGGCTTTTTAGTTGTCACTAAAGATAAAGCCGACAAACGCGTTAAGCGCGTTCAACTCACTGAAACGGGCAAGAAGAAGAAAGCCATAGCAGAAGACGTTCCTGCGCAAATGCTCTGCAAGCTCAATGGCATGACTGCAGATGAAAGCCGTACGTTAAAAGTCCTACTGGACAAATTAGGCGGCTGTTTCGAGAATGCAGATTTAAACTAGTCCGGATAGATAATCACCACTCAGCCCTTCATTCCCACGCTTTGCTAGGAAACTTGCCAGCGCCTTGTTAGTGGGCAATTATCTATGCGTATTGGTATTTTAACCTCTTTTTGTAATCTGATTGTCATCAGATTTTTGACGTTTTCTGTTATTATTTTCGCATTGAGCGAACAAGTGTGCGCTATAATTGTCCTAATGGACGTAGTAGGGAAAATGCTGAACCGCGCGCTTCAATTGAAAGCGCTAGTCGCTGAAATGATCGCATGTCTTGTCGAGAAAGTGCGACAAGAGGCTTTAAAGGCATTTACTACCCATTATTCTTAGAAATAAAAAAACAGGAGCTGTGATGATCCAAGAACAGATTCAGACACAGGCTGTGCCACAATCAAAAAGCATTCCTGCAAAAGCCTACTCTGTACTGGAAGAGTGGCTGAACAGCATTAGTCATGGGGTTGGCTTTATTGCTGCTATCGTGGGTTTAGTATTTATGTTGTATCGAGCGGAAGATACGCTCGCGTTAACCACTGCAGCTATTTATGGCTCTACACTCATTCTGGTGTTTTTAAGCTCAACCCTTTATCACGCCATTTCCCATCAAAAGGCAAAGGGATGGCTTAAGCTATTTGACCACAGCGCAATATACTTATTGATAGCAGGTACTTACACACCATTATTACTGGTTTCGATTGGTGGCGTGTTGGGTATTACTATGACCGCGATTATCTGGAGCTTGGCAATTGGCGGCGTGGCGTTTAAGCTCGTCGCGCAGCACCGTTTCCCAAAGGTATCCGTGATGACTTATTTGCTGATGGGATGGATTGCACTGGGTCTTATCTACCCTCTTTATGTCGCCCTTCCCGGTGCTGGCCTATGGTTATTGGTAGCAGGCGGGCTGTGTTTCAGTGTAGGCGTGTGCTTTTACGTGGCAAAAAAGGTAAAGTACACCCATGCAATTTGGCACATGTTCGTGATTGGCGGATGTAGCTGCCACTACTTTTCAATTTATTATTTTGTCGTTTAACAAAAGGCCCAAATTAAGCTGCTATGCCAAAACCATGTAAAAACTTATGCTAACAAACAAGCAAGACGCTGAGAAAAAGAAAGACAGCACTACGTTGACACCAAGTATTGCGTGGTTTTCACTACACGCAGGCCAAATATGCTTGGGTAAAAAGCCCGTTGAAAGTGACTTTGAACGCCTTAAGTCACTGGGTGTTACCCATATTGCAACGGTTCAGACCAGTGAAGAACATGCGCCAGTTATACGCGAAAATTCTGTCGCAGCTGGGCTAGAGTGGCTATGGGTTCCCTTTGTACATCCATCGTCAGAATCGCCTACTGAGGATACGCATCTTCATCAATACCTTCATGAACTATCTCAAATGTTGACCGAAGGAGCGAAGATATACTTACATTGCGATGGCTCACAGCACCGCTGTAGCCTTTTGTTCTATGCACTTTGCCACTATTGCCGTGTTCCATCTAATAGCGCTTACAATGCACTACACAGCTTTGGCGCTAGTGCGGCAAATAACCTTAAGAGATCTGAACTCACATGGGCAGCAGAATTAGGGCATATTGCACCTTAAATGTAGGCCAATAAAAGGCGCGCCTTTGTTATCAACGTTCATTAACGAAGGCGCGCGTGCTGTTTTAACAAAGCAAAGCGTTCATAAGTGCGCCGAGCTTATTTATTTAAAACTGATAAATATTAGCGTTGGTGAGAAGTTTATTCGCGTCTATTTTTTCTTGAACACAGCGCACTATATCAGCACGAGTAAATACATAAATTCGGTCTTTGCGCTCGCGGCTCTCGTCCATTTCAAAATCTTTCAGCACCATACTGATATGTTCATTTTCCGGCAGACCGCGTAAGCCTGATCCAAATCGGCATAAGGTCTCGCTCATGCTCGACTCAAAACCGGCCAGAAACGTTTTGTAAGCTTGCTGCTGCTGCGCTTTTCGCGCCTCCATTTGTTTAGTCTGTTCTTTTTCAATGGCTTTGAGCTCATCCCTCATGCTTTTCTCTTTCGCTTCTAATTGCTTAAGCTGCTCACCAGACTGCTCTTTTTGCGCGAGTAACTCTTTTTTTCGCGCCTCGTCTGCGTGACGCAATTCAAAGGTAATATCTCGCAGTTCGCGCTCTACTTCTCTTGCTTCCCAGGCAAGTTCACGCTGCATGTTGCGCAAGTCGCGTAAGCGACTATTGTTGTCAGCAAACGCCTGAGAAAAACGATGGCTGGTTTCTTCTGCGTAAGCTTCCCACTCTCTGGCTGCTTCAAACACAATGTCATCTACATCACTAAACGAATTTGCAGACGGAACTGGTGGTGCAGGTGGTACGGTGGCAACTAATCCTTCTACCAGCGTTTCTATCTCTCGTACCCAGTTACCGCTTTGGCCTCTTACTGAAAAAGTAAATACCGCCCCCTGGCCAGCAAGATAGCTGGTTTCAATTTGACTCACTCTCCAAGAATCAGTCGCGGCATTTTGTCGTAAGGACGTTTTGAGTACCCCAGACATTATTTCTAATTCATTTGATAGCGTGTCATATTTTTGCGCACTTTGTGCGTTCGCAAGACCACCAGCAGCAGAGCAAAGTAGTAAAGCAGTTAATAAACGTTTCATAATTTCACCTAATTACATTAATCATCTAGCGACGACTGTGGATTGTTTGTTTCATACGGCATGGCTAATGGCACTTCAGAACGGCTTTTGGGTAAATTTACCGCGCTGTACCCTATTTCAATGTCATCAATTTCATCCTGTAGACGCGTAAATTGGCGTGCATAGAATCTTTGATCATCAATACGCTGCTCGTTGATAAATTTAATAAGCTCGGCAAAGTCGTGTTTGCGTTCTTCTCTACTCGATGCTAACAAGTACTTAGTAAGCTCCGCACTGCTTTGTTGCTGCTGTGTAGATAGCGCCTGAGCGTATTCTTTGAATAGTGTTTGGTTTGCTTGTTGATAGAAATCACGTTGCTCACCTAAAGCTTTAGCAACTTCTTGCGTAACGCGTTGCTCAACCATTTCATCCACTGCGTTGGCGCTTTTGTTTGAAAACGTAAGCGCTATACCGTTATCGCTATACGACAGCTTTGCACCGGTGAGTACGGCTAACAGCGCACAGGCCGACATGGCCATGGCACACGACGGCAAGCTAAACCAAGACGACAGCGAACGTGGTTCATCTTTCTTAAAAAAGGTCTGTTCTTTGTCCCACTGGGGAAGTGCCGGAGCAACGAAGCTTGCACTTGCGCTGTTCAAACGGACGCTATTTTCTACCGCCTGCGCGAACTCAGCATCTGAATCGCACAACGCGTTAAACTGCTTTTCCTGCTCGCTATCAAGCGAGTTGTCCAAATAAGCTGAGAATAAGGCTTCTTTGTCATATAAGGTCATTATTCCAACTCCAACTTCAACTTCAACTTTGCCAAGGCTGCGTAAAGTCGCGACTTAGCGGTATTTACTGAGATATCCATTTGCTGTGCAATTTCTTCGAACGTGAAGTGGCCGAAGAATTTCAATTCCACCACCGCCTTTTGGCCCAAAGGTAGGGTCTGCATAGCCTGCGTTAATGCTCTACTCTCTCTGTCGCTATAAAGCTGCATTTCAGGGCATGGCGCACCGCAAAGTGGCGCCTGTATATCGTCAATGTCAGAATGCGGCTTTCGCTTGCGATACAGTTCAACGCAGCGACAGTGGGCAATGCGATAGAGCCAACTTTTAAAACTGCCCTCACCTTTAAAACAGGCAAGACTGCGAAACACAGAGATAAAAATCTCCTGCATTAAATCTGCTGCATCATGGCTATTCCCTGTCATTCGAATACCGTATTGATACATAGCGGTTTCGTAGCGAGATATAAGCGTAAACCACGCTTTTTTATTACCCTTTAATGCCTGTTCCACGAGTTTTTCATCTCGTTTATTAAACACGCCGTTCCCCGTTTTTACGCTCTTTTTTTTACTTAACCATTAAGTCGATAAGCTTTGCAAAAAAGTTTGTTTAATTGATAAATAAATTGTCATTTAGGGAATAACGCCAATGAAACTGTGCTTTAAGCGATGGATGAAGAACTTCTTTGGGGTTGGTGCACAAGACAATAATTGATGTCAGCAATAAAAAAGCGGCTGAACCTATAGGCTTAACCGCTTTAGCTAAATATGAAAGGTAGCGCGCTCAGCGCCAAGGTTATTTTAGTGTAGGAATAGGCAACAGTGGCGAGATAATTTCACCGATACGACGAAACAGCTGCATACGCGTAGTGCCTGAACGCCATACTAAGCCAATCTCACGAAACCCCTGCTCTTCAGCGGGGAAGCTCTTAAGACCTGTGTGCTCAAGAATAGACTGGTTTATCGCAAGTTCAGGTAAGAAGGTGTAACCCATTTTGCTATTCGCTAATTGCACCAAGGTATATAAGCTGCTTGCCGCTACGCTGCTAATTTGGTCGCTGTGCTGAAGGTTACACGCGCTCACCGCATGCCCGGTCATACAATGTTCTTGCTGAAGTAAGAAAATACTCTTTTTAGGCAGGGTTGAAATGTCGACAGGATTAGGTAGTTGCTCAGCCATATCTTTGTGCGCAATAAGATGGAACGGGTCATGCCCCAAGACCATCTGTTTACACCCTGGTGTTTCCATTGGCAACGCTAGAATAAGTAAGTCTAATCTGCCGTCGGTCAATTGCTGTAGCAACTTCTCCGTTGTGTCTTCCTGCATTTCTAAGTTGATCTCGGGTAAAAATGCAGAAAACGCCCCCATCATGCCTTCAAAAAGAAACGGCGCAATGGTTGGAATAACACCTAGTTTTAAGGTGCCTCGCTGCCAATTGCCCGCGTTTTGCGCATACTCAACCAGCTCTCCCGCTTCCTGAAGTAGCACTTTACTGCGTTCAACAATATCTAGTCCCAACGATGTAAACACAAAGGTTTTATGTTCACGCTCAAGAAGTTGGCTTCCGAAGTGCTCTTCAAGGTTCTGAATGGCCGTACTCAATGTTGACTGACTTACGTTACAGCGCTGTGCAGCACGGTGAAAATGTTGCTCTTGATGTAGCGTCACCAAATAGTGCAGGTGCTTAAGATTAGGCCATTTCATGGGCATCTCACAATTATTTAAAAAGGGATTAAAAAATATTGGATTAATCTAACATAAAGATTAAATAGCGCCTAGGGTTGATACCCATGGTTAACGAGAGCGATCTTCTATTATTCGCAGCTGTGCGTATACAACATCCTAAAAAAAGAGGTAGATAATTCTGTTTATTGTGCAATCTATAAGAAGCTTTTGAGAATTTGACATTTCGCGCTGGAAAGCCCCCATAAGTAGCGTTAGGATTAAATTAAAGCATTATACGCAACATATTTTTACAGCGAAGTAAGACCCGCTCTTGTATCATTCAGTCAATAGAGCAATTAACTATTGAGGGCAGTATGAAAGGACATTATAAGAACATTTTATGCGTATTGAGTGACTCGCATCGTCAAGATGATACGGTAGCCCAAGCACTGCATATCGCCAAAGCGCATCAAGCCTCGCTTACCATTATGCTTTCGTTAGAATCTTTACCGCCCAACGCCAGTATGGTTATGGAGTCTTTCTCTTATGTTGATTCTCAGCAAACCATGGAAACCCAAGCCCAGCATTGGTTAAAAGAACAAGCAGAAAGCTGGGGAAAACACTATCCTGTGTCTACCGCGGTAACGGTAGGTCAGCCGCTCATTGACGTTGTGCGTTATGTAAAAAAGAACAATATCGATCTAGTAATTAAACGGGCAGAAGAGAGCTTTCTAGATAAGTTGTTCGGAAGCTTAGACATGCGTTTATTCCGCAAATGCCCTTGCCCGGTTTGGATCATTAACCACAAGCCTCGCAGTCAGTACAAAAACGTAGTTGCAGCACTGGATTTAAACTATCACTATCCACAGCATGAAGTGTCTATTAGGCGCGATCTTAATCGCGACATTTTGCGTCACGCAAGCCAAATAGCCTTGCTAGAATTTGCACAGCTGCACATTGTCCACGTTTTCGATGCGGTTCCTGAGAACATAGCAAGAGACGGGTTTATATCGGTTGATAACGACAGAATGGAAACCGATCTTGCAAAAATCCATGCCGAGCGTGAATCGGAACTAGACAAATTGCTTGAAGAACTAGGCAATGAATTGGATGACAATGTATTAGAGTATTTGAAACCTCTGAAGCACATTGTTCACGGCTACCCTAGAAGAGAAATTGCAGCCACTACCACGTCCCTTGATACCGACATTATCGTAATGGGCACAGTGGCACGTTTGGGCGTGCCTGGCTATATCATGGGCGACACCGCGGAAGAAACCATTCATCAGCTAAAATGCGCCGTAGTGGGCGTTAAACCACGCGGTTTTGAAACGCCTATCTCTATTGATTAAAGAAAACATTCCACAAACAAAAAGGCCGTGCTTCACTTCAAGCACGGCCTTTTTTAATTCTTTTCGCTTAATACGAACGTTTGTAAGCGCTGTGTTTTACGCTACGCCAAACGACGCTTTAAGAATGTAGAAGAAAATAATCGAGAGGATTGCGCCTGCAGGCAACGTAACAATCCACGATACGACGATATTTCTCACAATGCCTAGGTTAAGCGCTGATACACCACGCGCCAGACCTACACCTAGTACCGCTCCTACAAGCGTTTGGGTAGTCGAAATAGGTAAACCTGTACCTGATGCGATAACTACCGTACACGCTGCAGCGAGTTCTGCTGCAAAACCGCGGCTTGGTGTTAAGTGTGTAATACCTTGACCAATGGTCTTGATAACGCGATGTCCAAATAGCGCAAGACCCGCAACAATACCTAAACCACCAAGAGGAAGGATCCAAGGTGCAAGCGTAGTGCTAGAGTTAATTTCGCCGCCACTACTTACTACGCTAACTACCGCAGCCAATGGTCCAATAGCGTTAGCTACATCATTTGAACCGTGGGCAAACGCCATACAACAGGCTGTTACTACCATTAGAAGTGCGAATACTTTCTCAACGTTAGCCGCCTGTAGGTCTGCATCTTCAGAACCGCTGAACTTCATACGGCCGATAAACCATTTACCCAAGAAGCCCAACGCTACGGCAATAGCAATCGCCAGCACATATCCGTTAACAGCGCTTAGCTCTAAACCAACGTGCTTAAGGCCTTTCTTGATAGTAACAAGCGACATCACAAAGCCCGCTAATGCCATATAGAACGGCACATAACGCTTAGCATTTGCAAACGGAGAGGCAGTTTGGAAGATGAGCTTGTGCGCGCTCATGAAAATAAGATAAGCAATGATGCCTGAAATAGCTGGGGTTACTACCCAACTACCAACAATACCACCCACTTTGTCCCATGCTACTGCGTCCATGCTGACGCCAGTGGCAGTAAAACCGATGATTGCACCGATAATTGAGTGAGTGGTAGATACAGGCCACCCCAACCATGACGCTACCGCAAGCCAGATTCCAGCTGCAAGTAGTGATGAGATCATGCCTAATACAAGGTATTCAGGTATGTCTATAAAATAGGTTGAGTCGATAATCCCTTTTCGAATGGTAGACGTTACTTCGCCACCTGCTAGGTAGGCGCCAGCAAACTCAAATATCATTGCAATGATAATGGCTTGTTTTATGGTTAAAGCTTTAGAACCTACTGACGTACCCATTGCGTTGGCAACGTCATTCGCTCCAATACCCCATGCCATGACGAAACCAACGCCGGCGGCAAGGATTATAAGAATTAGGCCATAACTTTCAAAAAATTCCACGGATAATCGCTCCCGATCTAAACGCGATTTAGGCTGGACGCTACTTGAGTAAGTAGCATGATCTCTTCACCACAAAGGCTAGAGAATGAAGTTAAAGACAAATTGTGTTTTATCATAAGGTTCGATTAAATTTTGCACGATCTGTTCTTGGCTGCGGCGCATGATAACGTAATCATGTTAGAAGCCATAGCGAAAATCACTGAAAAACGATAAAAGTATGCGGAATTATTTGAATGCGATGATAAATCCACCAAATATTTCAGTTTTATGACAAATAAATTTCGCATGTATCCATATTTGAATATCAATACGCAAAATCGTACTGACCATTTGGACAGGATTACGTCAAATCTTCCAATTTTTGTTGCATATTTTCCAACGGTGTATGCCTAACATCGGTACCCCGAGTAAGATAAACCACATACTCACACACATTCTTACATCTATCGCCAATGCGCTCTAACGAGCGCATTGCCCACAAAACATCCAACCAATCCTGCATGTCATCGGTGCTTTTCTGCATTTCGGAGGTGGTATACGACAGCAGACGCTTGTATTCACTATCAATGCGGTTGTCTTGGTCGTACACTTCTAATGCCGCAGCCTCATCCTGACGAGCAAAAGCGTCGAATGTGCCGCGCATCATGGCGGCCACGCGCTCGCCAATGAGCAACATGCTGCTCTTAATGGTATCTGAGCTCGGCAACTTATTGCGCGTTACTAGTTTGGCTATACGCTCGATTTCATCGCCCATTCGCTCTATATCGGTAATGGCTTTGGAAATGGTCATAATTAAACGCAGATCGCTGGCGGTAGGATGACGTTTTGCAATAATGCGTAAGCACTCTTCGTCAATTTGAATTTCCATGGAGTTAATTTTTAAGTCGTTCAACACCACTTTTTCAGCCAGAGCGGCATGATTGTGCTTTACCGCTTTTAACGTATCCACCAGCTGCTGTTCAACTTCGCCCCCCATGGTTAATACCGAGTTACGCAAGTTTTCCAGCTCGATATTAAACGTACCCGAAATATGCGTGTTTAAGGCTACCTGTCGCATGGTGATTTCTCCTCGCGGCGTAAGCATAACGAATAACGACAATCAATCGTGCCGCTACCTGTGGCAGAACTATCGTGACAAACCGCTACGTCTTGCCAAACTTCAGCATTGCGGTACAAACCCATGTGAGAACACACACCTACTGCTACCTTATCCATATCGCCCCGTTATGTAGTCTTCGGTTTGCTTCTTCTCTGGCATAGTAAACAGTGTATCGCTGTCTGCATATTCTATCAGCCTGCCCTGATGGAAAAAGGCGGTGTAGTCGCTTACCCTAGCCGCTTGCTGCATGTTGTGCGTCACGATAATAATGGTGCATTGTTTCTTTAATGCATCCATCAGTTCTTCGATAAAAAGCGTGGTCAGAGGGTCAAGGGCTGAGGTTGGTTCATCAAGAAGAAGAATGTCGGGCTTCAACGCCAGTGCTCTTGCAATCACCAAACGCTGTTGCTGACCGCCAGATAAAACATGAGCGGACTCAAATAAACGATCTTTAACCTCGTCCCACAGCGCCGCCTGTTTCAATGCGCTTTCCACCGCGTCATCTAAGTGTCGACGAATTTTAACGCCTTGAAGCTTAAGCCCGTAGCACACGTTCTCATAAATGCTCATAGGAAAGGGGTTGGGTCGCTGAAAAACCATGCCCACGTTCGTTCTTAGGCGTGACACATTTACTTTGCGGCTATTGATGTTTTGCCCATCAATAATAATTTCACCATCGTATTTGCAACCGTCATACAAATCGTTAAGGCGATTGAAACAGCTAATGAGTGTAGATTTACCGCAACCACTTTGACCAATTAACGCTGTAATTTTGTTTTTTGGGATCCGCATGCTGATGTCATTTAACACATGCTTGTTGCCAAACCACAGGTTGAGGTTTTTAACCTCTACCGCAGTTTGTTCTTCACCAATGTCGTTAACGTTTAGCGTATTGTGTTCAAACAACTTCAACATGTTACAAAACCTGTATTATCCTTTGAGATAGCGTTTGCGTAGGCGCGCTCTAAGTACAACGGCCAAAATATTTAATACGAACACCACCACAAGTAAAAGCAAGCAAGCGGCAAACATCATACTTGCACTCTTTCCATCAGTTTGGCTGTGAAACGCTCCGTCATAAATAAGCACGCCCAAATGCATAAACTGTCTATCAAGGTGGAGATAAGGAAACTCTCCATCTATAGGCAAGGTTGGCGCAAACTTGACCGCCCCCACTAACATAAGTGGCGCTACTTCACCTGCCGCCCTCGCAATCGCCAAAATTACGCCAGTCATAATACCCGGAGACGCAATAGGCAATACGGTACGCACTATAGTCTCAATTTTGGTAGCTCCTAATGCGTAACTGCCCGCTTTCAATCCTTCCGGCACCCTGCGCAAGCCTTCTTCAGTCGCCACAATCACTACAGGTAAGGTCAAAATTGCCATGGTTAAGGCAGCCCAGAAAACGCCAGGGCTTCCCATTGTGGGTGCTGGCAGTGTGTCACTAAACAATAGCTCATCAATACTGCCGCCCAAGGTATAAACAAAGAAACCAAGGCCGAATACGCCGTAAACAATAGAAGGTACACCTGCCATGTTGCTTACACTGACACGAATAATGGTGGTAAGCGCCGTGTTAGGTGCATACTCGCTCAAGTAAATAGCGGCTAATACACCAAAGGGCGTTACGATGATGGTCATTAAAAATACCATGAGTACAGTGCCAAACAACGCAGGGAAGACGCCACCTGAGGTATTCGCTTGTTTAGGGGAATCGGTGAGAAAAACACCGATTTCCGAAAACGCCACCTGCCACTTTTCCCATGTACTTAGACGACTGACAAAATCCACATCTTGAATACTAGATATGGGAATAACAAACGGCGTTTCGTCAGCAAAACTTACCAATAAGGTATACTCGGCTCGTGTTGCTTCTAACGCTTCCACACGCTTTTGGTATTCGTCAAACGATGCCACTAAACGCTCTCTTGCTGGCGCGTCGGCAACAACATTACGTTTATCAAATTGAGATAGCGCTTCGTGAATAGGTGCAAGGTGTTGCGTATTTAAATCTTCAATTTGAGCGCTTATTTGGGCCACTTCCTCTAGCACAATGTCAATGTTACCAAGAGGTTGAGGCGGTTTAGATGGCACGACGATGTATTCAGGAATTGCCAACACACGCCTGCCGTCTAACAGTTTTATTTCTGCGCTTTGGTTTGCAAGTAGAGAAGTCTCTATTTCCTCTCGAGATAACTGGATTTGAAAGCCATAAGGATGCTGAGCATCTGAGAACTTAAGTGTCACATCCTCATTTGTTGATTCATCAAATAGGTTCGCAAGCACCGAAAACCTTGTGCCGTCTTGATGCGTACCGGTAACCGTATAGATGGGCTCTGGCCAAAAATATGCCGTACCTCGAAAACTAATAAGTATAAGAACGCTAACTAGCGCAATAAGCAGCAGGCTGGTGAAAAAAGCCGTTAAGCTAATGACTAACGATTGACGCTGTACCGCACTTAACCCAAACGTTGTTCGATTAACCATAGTACGCCCTACTTCTTATACGCTGTCGCAATAGCTCTGCCATGGTGTTTACCAAGAAGGTAAACAGGAACAAAATACACGCGGTGAAAAATAGAATTTGATAGTGCGCCGATGATACATCTGCTTCTGGAAGTTCAATTGCCAAGTTAGCAGTAAGTGCTCGCAAACCTTCTATCAAGCCCCAACTGGAGATTGGCGTATTCCCCGTCACCATAAGGACTATCATGGTTTCACCAAACGCGCGGCCAAAACCTAGCATAATCGCGGCAACAATACCCGGTAGTGCAACGTGAAGCACAACATGAAGTAAGGTCTGTAGTCGTGTGGCGCCTAAAGCAAAAGAGGCGTGTTTTAAATCATTTGGAACGCCGTTTATGGCATCTTCAGCAAGGGAATAGATACTAGGTGATATGGCCACACCTAACGCTAACGCTACCACTATAGTCGTTTTCCCGATGGGACTATCGGACTCGGCCGCAAGCATTGTAAACCCGTCTACCCCCATTATCGAGAAAATAAGCGAAGGCGCATACTCCACGCTAATAAAACCTAAAAGGAACACTCCGCTTATAGCAAATAGTAGTTCTGCTCCGTGTCTTAGCTTCTTTGGTAAGTATTCCGCAACAGGACGCTGCACCAGGGCAACGACAATAAGCACAAAAGGGATAACGATTAGGAAAAAGGCAAAGGAAAATAAAAACTGCTCAGCTTTTGGCGACAACCAAATAGCCGCGATGAAGCCGATGAGTACACTGGGAATCGCTTCGAGCAATTCGATAGCCGGCTTAATAACGTTGCGAAGGCGGCTTTTAGCAAAAAACGCGGTGTAAATTGCGGCACCGATAGCAACCGGAATAGCAATAAGCAGCGCTAAAAGAGAGGCTTTAATACTGCCTATTAATAGCGGTGTTAAGCTAAACTTTGCCTCTTGAAAATCAGAGGCACTGGTGGTTTGCCATACGGTTTCTTCCGTTTCATACCCTTCGTAGTGCTGCGGTTCAAACAGAGAGGCCCATGTAGTAACGCCGCTTAAGTGCCTGCCTTCCCATACTGATAAGGTGCTATCTGAATAGACATAAAGCTTATTGCCGTACCAAATGATATTCTCAGCAGAACGCTCTATCTGTTGTGATGCCACTACATCGCCTGATACACGGTTTACCAACAACACTCTTGCTTTATCGGTCAGCACAGCCACCAAGTTCATACTGGCATGTTCTGCCACATCCTTAACGTTCTCTCCTGGTAGCGCTACTTGGTAGGTTTGTTCAAAGGTAAGGCCTTTATCGCTTTTGCTCAGCACCCAGCGAGTAAGTGCCTGTGTATTGCTGTTCATTAGGAAAAAGGTGCGGTCTTTAGCAAGTGGGAATACAATCTTCTCATCTAATGACGCTGTGATGTTTTCTGCTATTGGCAGTAGTGACGCCCCTTCATCCGTGAGCCTATTTAGGTAAAGCGCATCATCCACTTGGAGTAACACGCTCTGACTGCCGGGTAACAATACGAGTCTGTCTATATTATGAAACCGTTTATCCACAACCTGTGTAGGACGAAGCCGATTTACCCAACGGATAAACACTTTATTGTCTTGAACGATAGAAACCACTGCCCATTTTGAGGACAGTGCAATGCTCCAGTCACTGCGTCTCTCCCACTCATCTTTGGGAAGCGCGAACGTAATGCTGTTCGACAACGCCGCTTGCGGCGTACTTGTGGCAATATCCTCTGCGCTACCGTCGGTCATATTGAACGATCTAACCGGTAAAACTCTCACTTGGGCGTTGGGAGAAACGTCTACGATATAGTTCTCTCCCATCACACTGTGGGAAGACAGTCTATGCTCACAAGGGCGGATGTAATCGTGATTACTTACCAGAGCATCGCCTTTAAGCAACTTTAATCCCAATCGACAGTCAGACTTCCTAACCAGCATTGGCTGACTGTTAATGATGTCGCCTGCGCTGATAATTTTTTCATTATCTGACGTTTTCAAGCTCAACAGATGATTTAAGCTAGGGGTATATGCCAACGGCAGAGCTTGGCTGATTAGATGGGTAATAAGAATAACTAACGTCAACAAAACAAGGCCGCCGAAGCCGGTCACTACATAGCGTGACCACCTGTCGCTTCGCTGGCGTTTTTTGTTTGTGCTGTTGCTGTCGAAAGTCATGCGGCTGTTTAGTAATTCTTATTTTCGAAATTCTTCATTTTTAAGAAGAATAACTCTAAATTGCACTGGTGAGCAGTGTAAGTTTTGTTATGCTAATAGCAAGTGAAAGTTTAAAGCATTACCTTCGCGCAACCTACTCTGCGCCTATGGTATTACCCAACAGGAAGACGATCAAAGTTTTTCTCTACACGCCCAATAAGGAGCATCGTATGCAATCATTGGTTATAAGCATTATGGGTAAAGACAAGCCGGGTTTAGTAGACGCACTGGCTAAGTGTGTATACAAACATGAGGGCAACTGGCAAGGGTCGAGCTTTGCGCATATGGCGGGAATGTTCACCGGTTTTGTAGAAGTACATGTTGCCGATGAGAACAAACAGGGCTTAATCGATGCGCTAGACGCCATTAAAGATTTGTCGGTGCAATCTGTAGCGGTAGCTAGCAGTGAAAATAACAACACCACCAAATTGACGGTTGATGTAATGGGCAATGACAAAACCGGTATTGTCCAAGAGCTTACCTCTGTTTTAAACCAGTTCAATTTGAATATTCTCACCTTTGCTTCACACTGTGAAAGCGCGCCTAACTGGGGCAGCCTGATTTTCAAAGCAAAAGCAGAAATTGCGGTGCCAGAAGATTTTGACGACGGCGCACTGCAAGACTCGCTGGAGTCGTTGGCTAACGATTTGGTGGTGGATATTACCGCGAAGCGATAAAAACAAGTGCGTATTTGTGGTGCCATACACTATCCGCGCATCACAATTACGAACTCATCATATTGAAAGTTAATGGAATAACCACAACGCAATGCGTGCGCACTTGCACCAGAATACGTGTTGTCACAGTAGTGTCACTGACTGATGGCAGTCTTTGACCATTTTTATGAACGTGAATTGAGACATTATGGATAACGACGTTTTATATTATCCCAAAGAATTAAGCTGGCTTGCATTTAACGAACGCGTATTGCAAGAAGCCGCAGATAAAAACAATCCCGCCGTGGAGCGAATTCGTTTTCTTGGTATTTACTCAAATAACCTAGATGAGTTTTATCGCGTGCGCGCCGCTGACGTGAAACGACAAATTACCATTGCGCAAAATGACGGCAATGAAGAGGAAGCTGAACGCCAAACCGCTCTTATGGCGCTTATTCAGAAAAAGGTAGTCCAGCTTTCTGAAAAGTTCGACCAAATTCATAAGGATGTGGTTAAGTCCCTAGCTCGCTACAACATACATATTCTTCGAAAAGACGATTTAGACGATTATCAAAAGCAGTGGGTACGCAACTTCTTCGTTAACAAAGCACTGCGTCACATTGCACCTATTTTAATAGATAAGAAGACCGACCTACTTAGCCGTTTGAACGGTACTTCAGTGTATTTATATGTGGCGCTTAGAAGAAAGGACCGCAATCCTAAATTTGCGGTTATTCAGGTTCCTACCTCTGAAATGTCGCGCTTTATGCTGATCCCACCGCAAAAAAGCCGCAAGAAGAAGAGCATTATTATGCTCGATGACATGATTCAGCTGTGTATCGAAGACATTTTCCGCGGTTTCGTGAAGTTCGACGAAATTGAAGCATTCTCGTTTAAAATGACGCGTGATGCGGAATATTCTATCAACGAAGAAATTGACGAAAGCTTCGTTGAAAAGATGTCTGAAAGTATGAAGCAGCGCCTTATCGCTGAGCCTGTGCGTGTTATCTACGACACGAACATGCCAGAGGACATGAAATCTGACTTGCGCAAGCGACTTAAGATAACGAAGCTAGATACCATGCACGCTGCTGGGCACTATCGTAACTTTAAAGACTTTATTGGCTTCCCTAATGTGGGTCGAGAATATTTAGAGCATACGCCGCTGCCTGCTATCGACAGCAAGGCATTCTCTAAGTACAACACCGTTTTCGATGCCATTACTGCACGAGACATACTACTATACTACCCGTACCATCGCTTCCTACACTTCACCGAGTTTTTGCGTCAGGCGGCTTTCGACCCGAATGTTAAGACCATACGTATTAATATTTATCGTGTTGCCAGTAATTCACGCATTGTAAACTCGTTGATTGACGCAGTAGACAACGGCAAAAAAGTAACCGTTGTGGTAGAACTTCGCGCCCGTTTTGACGAAGAGGCAAATATCGAATGGTCTAAGCGCATGACTGATGCAGGTATACGCGTTGTACTTGGCGTGCCTACTCTTAAAATTCACTCTAAACTTTGTATTGTGACCCGTGAAGAACGGGGCAGTTTGGTGAACTATGCGCATTTCGGTACGGGTAACTTCAACGAGAAAACAGCAAAGATTTATACCGACTACAGCTTATTCACCCGTAATCAAGAACTCGCCGATGAAGGCGTGGCGGTATTCGATCTTATTCAATACCCTTACCGACGCTACAAGTTCCAGCATCTTCAAATATCGCCATTAAACGCCAGAACCAAAATTCAGTCGTTAATTCGTCAAGAAATTCAGCATTTGAACCAAGGCCAAAAGGCACAAATCACTTTCAAAATTAACAACCTTGTTGATAAAGAACTCATTGATGATTTGTACCGGGCTAGCCAGGCGGGGGTTAAGATCCGCGGTATAGTGCGCGGTATGTGCTCACTTAATCCGGGGATAAAAGGAATAAGCGAAAACATCGAAATTATCTCTATTGTTGATAGATTTCTCGAACACCCTCGCGTGATGATTTTTGAAGGTGGCGGCGATAGAAAAGTGTATATCTCTTCTGCTGACTGGATGACCCGTAACATGGACAACCGCATTGAAGTAGGTTGTCCAGTGTATGATAAAGGTCTTCAACAGCGCATTGTTGATATAATGGAGCTACAATTTAAAGATACCCTGAAGGCTCGAGTGATTGACAAGGATCAGAGCAACAAGTACGTTCGCAGGGGAAATCGTAAAAAACTTCGTTCTCAGATAGAAATTTATGACTATTTGAAGAAGCTAGAAGACACTTTGTAGGATAGAAAATTAGTACATGACCCAGCACGAATCAGTTTTTAATGACGTGGAAACCCGCGAAGTCAATAAAGTCGCAGCACTAGACATTGGCTCAAATAGTTTTCACTTAGTAGTAGCACGCATTGTTGCTGGGTCTGTGCAGATTCTGCATAGAGTTAAACAAAAAGTACGCTTGGCCGAAGGTCTCAACGACGACGATATCTTGTCTGATGAAGCGATGGAGCGTGGGCTTGCTATGCTAAAAGTAGTAGCAGAGAGCCTTAAAGGTTTTGAGCCCGACTCCGTGAGAATTGTCGCCACTCATACGTTGCGCAGAGCGCGTAACGCCCGCGATTTTATCAGCGCAGCAAAAGATATCCTTCCCTACCCTATCGAAGTCATTTCTGGTGTAGAAGAAGCGCGACTTATTTATTCAGGCGTTGCACATACTAACCACTCCGACGGCCAACAGCTGGTTATTGATATAGGCGGTGGCTCTACTGAGTTCGTTATTGGCGAAGGTTTTACGCCTTTACTTTGCCGCAGCCTTCAAATGGGCTGCGTAAGCTATACCAAACGGTTTTTCCCTGACGGTGAGCTAAAGCCAAAAGCCTTTGATCGTGCTATCACGGCTGCACAGCAAGAGCTTGAGTTAATAGATAATAAATATCGCAGACTGGGCTGGGTCCAGTGTATCGGTACGTCTGGTACCATTCGTTCGCTGTTTATACTTTGTCAGCAAGACAGACCCAATGGCCACGATATTCCGGTGACACTTAAAAGTTTGCGCAATTTAATGAAGCAATTCATAAGCGCAGGGCATATAGACAAATTAAGCTACCCAGATTTAAGTGAAGATCGTCGTGTGGTTATTGCTGGCGGCCTCGCTATTCTTATCGCCGTTTTCAAAGCCCTAGAGATTGAAGGCTTGATGTACTCGCCTGCCGCCTTGCGCGAAGGCGTGCTTTATCAGATGGAAGATGAGCTTCATCACGCTGATATTCGCGGCAGAACCGCTAGTAGTTTGGCAACCCGCTACGATGTAGATACGTCCCAAGCCACTATGGTGCTTAATACAACCCTTTCACTTTTCAACGATGTTGAAAAAGCATGGAAACTTAAAGGGCGTGACTTTAAAAGCATGCTCGGCTGGGCAGCTTTACTTCACGAAGTCGGCATGCAAATTAACTCTCGAGGCATACAAAAACACAGCGCCTATATTCTTGGTAATGTGGACATGCCTGGGTTTACGCAGGAACAACAATTACTGCTAGCTACGCTCGTGCGATTCCATAGAAAGAAAATTCGAACCAATGAATTGCCCGCATTTAATCTTTTCGATGAGCAGTCGGTTAAGCATTTAATCGCGTTACTGCGTTTGGGTGTACTGCTTAATATTAAACGCCAAGAGGGTTTTGTACCTGACCTCGTTGTTAATGTAGAAAAGAACGAACTGACCATTACCTTCCCCGATGGCTGGTTAGATGAAAAACCTATTATCTCAGCTGACCTGCTACGAGAAAGCCACTACTGGAAAGCGCTTGATTTAAAACTCACAGTTGTTCCTGATATCGAGCAATTACATCCCGCGGTAGAATAAGCAAGTACCGACTATCAGCACCTCAAATTGAACATTTTATAGGCAAATATCAGTATTATTTGCCTATAAAACCGGTATACTACGCATTAGCATTACCTTATCTAAAACCTCCAATTGATGTTATTTTTTATAGGTTCTTAACAGTAGTTATGTTTCGTAGTATCTGGATTTTTTTGTTGCTGATTGTAAGTTCATTTGCCTTCGCATCGTCCAACCATGTCTACTTTCTAACCGAGGTCACCCCACCCTATTACTGGATTAATAAGGATGGAAAAGCACAAGGCGTCAACGTAGACCTCGCAAACGCACTAGAACCTCTGCTGCCATTTAGCAGTTCGTTGGAACACATGCCGTGGGCCCGTGCAGTACAAGAAACCCTCGATAATCCCAATCTGGTACTTCTATCTTTATTGAAAACACCGAACAGGGAAGATGAATTTGAGTGGATTTCATCAGTAAATCACATGCAAGCCTCGCTGATCCGCTTAAAGCAGAAAGAGACAGCACACGTCAATTCCTTAGACGACGCGAAGCAGTTCCGAGTAGGCTCAATACGCGGCTATGGCTCAGCATCGTTTTTGCAGCAAGAAGGTTTTGAAGAAAATAAAAACCTCGCTTTGGTTGCTGAGCCAGCACTACTGTGGAAGCTTTTGTATATGGGGCGCATCGACTTTGCATTAGCCAATTTTGAGACAGGAAAGTATGAAATCAGCGACGCAGGCTTTAACCCTAACGACGCAACGAGCGAATATGTTATCGAAGCATTGGGTGCTGATCTTTTTGTTGCCACTGGCCTTAAGACTGAGCAAGACAAAGTAAGCTCACTTAAACATGCGCTTTCGATTTTAAAAGCGAATGGCGAATATACTCGAATACTAAAAAAATGGGGCCTTGAACCGATTGAGTCGGCGCATTAGCCCCACTTAGTCTCAGCACACTAATTATTGAGCTTCAACTTGCGTACTTTGTGACTGCACGCTGTCGTATTTTTTAAACCACGCCAAGATATTTTCAACTTTACCAATCATTCTAGATGGCTTAGAAGCAATCCCGTGCGGCGATCCAGGTACTTTTACCAGCACGCTATCAACCTTTTGAATCTTTAACGCTTGATAGAACTGCTCGGTCTCAGACATTGGCGTGCGCTTGTCCTCCACTCCCGTGATCAGCATGGTGGGGGTCGTTACATTGCCTACTAGCGATAGCGGTGAGCGCTTCCAGTAGTGCTCTACATTGTCCCAAGGCTTACCCGGAAATTGGAAAGGGATTTGATATAGACCTGAATCGGCAGTCAGCACTTTCGATAACCAGTTGATAACGGGTTTAGCGACTACGGCTGCTTTAAATCGGTTCGTAAGGCCAATGGCATAGGCTGATGCAATGCCGCCTGCTGAACCACCAGTAATAAACAGTCGCTCTGGATCAGCGATGCCTTTTTCAATAAGCGCATCTACACCCGACATATGGTCTGAGAAGTCATATTCCGAACTGTATTTCCCTTGAAGTAGCAATGCAAAGCGTTCTCCATAACCTGTACTGCCTCTGTGATTATCATAAAACACCACGTAGCCCTCTGCAGCCATGCGCTGCAGTTCAGCAGTGAAAACAGGGCCATAGGCGAGATTAGGTCCGCCGTGAATTTCTAAGATAAGCGGATACGTTTTCGAGCTGTCATAGTTTGGCGGCAGAATGTACCACCCCTGGATTTCTTCGCCATCAATAGAAGACGGATAGACAATTTCTTTTACTTCGCCAAGTTGCTTATGACCTAGAACGTCTTCGTTGAGCGATGTAAGCTGTCGCTCGTTTCGCGTAGTGACATATAAATCAGCGGGGCGGTCGGTACGTCCTTTGGTATACGCCACTACATCATCAACAGCGTGATAAGTGCCAAACACATAAGGTCGTCCTAACGTAGTACCGCCCAGCCCCTTAGCTACGGCTTTTACGCTGCCCGATAGCGATACCACATCCACCTGCGCTAAACCGCGAACCGACTGCTGAAAATAAACGTGCTTATTATCTTTCCAGTGAAAGTTAGACACTGAATTATCAATGTCTTTTGTTAAATTTTGAGCATCTGTACCATCGCTCTTCATCACATATAAATAGCTATTTTTGTACATCACTTTTTCATCATCGCGGCGTGCGTAAGCAATGTGCTTTCCGTCAGGCGATACGACAGGCGATGATTCAAGGCCTTTGTCGTTGGTAAGCTGTGCGATATTACCCATCATATCCACAGAAAAGATGTCCCCCTCAACAGGCTCATACTCCCAATTGTCACTGCGGTTGGCAGAGAAATAGATTTTGTCGCTATCAGGAGAGAAACTTAAGCGCCCATTGTGGTGATAGTTCCCTGAAGTAAGCTGTCGTGCTGTGCCTCCGTCAGCAGGAACAATAAAAATATGGGTGTAAGCAGGTTCAAGAATGCCTCGGCCATCGGCTTGATAGCGCGCTTTGGTAATATATTGAAAGCTAGGAGACCACTTTGCACCGTCAGGCTTTTTAGGCATTTTAATGTCTAGCGGCTTTTCCTTGGCATCAACGCTCATAGTGAAAGCAATGTGCTTACCATCTGGCGACCAAGTGATGTTACTTGGGTTTGAGGTGACATTTGTTACGAGTGCCGTTTGCCCTGTATCCATCCAACGCACATACAATTGCGGTTTACCTTCTTCATTAGAAAGGTAAGCCAACCGGCTACCGTCTGGTGACCAGCGAATAGAATAGTAACTCTTTTTCGACGACAGTAAGGGGCGGTGTGACTTTCCATCAACCGACGCTAGCCATACGTTCGCTCGACTGCTGTCCGACATAATGTCGTTTGAACGGCGCACATATGCAACATATTTACCGTTTGGCGACACCTGAACTTCGCTCACGTATTCCAAATTAAAAATATCTTCCGATTTAAAATAGCGTTCAGAGTCGGTAGTAAGAGATTCTCTCTCATTGCTTGCAAGCGCTGTGGCTGGCATAGCTAGCGTGCTAGCGCTAAATAGTGCAGCCCATATAGCAAACCGTTTTTTGACTGACGGGTACCTGTGATTTCTCGTAAAAGACATATCTCACCTTAATCTATTTGTTCTTATCCGTTCTTTTTATGGGGTGATCACGTTGTAGTGATGCATTTATCGTCTCCATATTACTGAATATATTCAGCCAATAAAGATTAAACGTTGAGCGACATCGCTAGGCGATTAAGCGCAGTACACAGGGGCGTTGGCTTTAGCCGAATGGTTAGTTGCGTGATAGCGGTAAAGTGCTAACTTCTATATAAGGCTTAGAGGTAATGCCCATGAATAATCCACACGGCGAGTTTGAATGTAGCGTAAGCGGTCAGTTGCTGCTCTTCTCAGCGCGCGGACCGTGGAATGACGAAACCATGAGAAATGGCGTAGTTAAGATGTCTTCTGACATTTCAAAATTTGAACAAGGCACCAAGTGGGCACAAGTAAGCTGTCTTTACGGTGAAAGCCTGATGCCCCCTTCCACCTTTGATATTTTTGTAAAACAAACTCGGGTAAGAAAAACCCGCGGCCTGTCGTTTCTTGCCGTGGTGATATTAGATACCGACATTATGCTGACAACTAAGCATCAGATTTCTCAGTGCTACGACGCTGCCGAGGTTCCTTATGGCTTTTACGAAACGGTAGAAGATGCTTTGGAAGCGATGACGAATAATGGCTATGATTTTGATACTGACGAAGCTGAGCGCTTTTTTGCCCGCTTTAACTTTACGCGTTAACATTTAACACGCATGCGTTCTGCTTTTGTCACACGTTGAGTCTGAAATTCACCGCCAGCTTTTGATAAAGGCGAAAAAAAGGAGAGCGAGCGCTCTCCTTTTTATTTTAAGACTGCCATCCGCCTCCGAGTGCCTGATACAAATCGACCAGTGCGGCCATTTGCTGCTGACGAGTTTCTATAAACTCGCTACGCGCTTCCAGTGCTTCTCGTTGCGCAAGCAGCACCTCTAAATATTCACCATGAGCTGACGAAAAAAGCCTATTGGCAATATCAATCGACTGTTCGAGTGAAGCAATTTGATGACGCCGTGCTTCAGCACTTTTCTCCAAATTATCAAGCTTCGATAAACTGTTTGTTACTTCAGCTACCGCCGTTAAAACGGTCAGTTCATATTCGTAAGCCGCTTCAATTTGTTCGGCGCTGGCATTTTGATAAACCGCCTCAATCGCCCTGCGGTTTATTAATGGCGCAAAAACATCACCAGATAAGGAATATGCCAATGACTCAGGCACATTAAACAAGTAACGACTATCAAACGCCGATAAACCTACCCCTGCTTTTAGCTCAAAAGAAGGGTAGAAGTTGGCTCTAGCCACATCGATATTTAACTCTGCTGCTTGGAGCGTGAGTGCAGCTTGTTTTATATCCGGGCGATTGTCTAATAACGTAGAGGGTACACCCACCTGCGGGCTTTTTAGCTCGGCGCTGAGCAACACGTTACTGTCCCTTTGAATGGGCTGTGGAGTGCGTCCTAATAACAGATTGAGCGTGTTCTCTTTCTCTAGAATTTCCTGCTCAATCAAGTAACGCTCGCTCTCGTTTTTCTTCACTTCCGCGTTAAAGCGCGCAACGGGTAGCGATGACGCCCGCCCGTATTCTTTCAACGCATTAATAGTGTGAATAACATTGCGCTGTAGCGAAATGGTTGAGTCAAGATTCTCTAGCTTGTTATCTAGCGCCAGCAGTTCATAGTAAGTACGCGCAACTTCAGATACTAACTGGGTAACGAAAAAGTTCTTACTTTCAATCGACGCCAAGTATTCAAGCGAGGCCACTTTAGACGCATCTCTCAGCTTATGCCAAACGTCAATTTCCCACGATGCATTAAGGCCTAGCTTTAAGTTTGCCAGCGGGTCGGGAAATTCTTTATCCTCCTTGATATTTAACTGTTCTTCTACTGCGCCTTCCCGGGTATATTCGCCTACCTTTTCGGTTTCAGCGGCTACCCCCGCAGAGAGTCGAGGCAAATATTCCCCTTCCCGTGCATACACTTCATTCGACGCCATATTGATGCGTTGAATTAATATAGACACCTCTTGGTTGTTCTTAACCGCCGTATCCACCAGCGCAGAAAGCGTAGGGTCGTTAAACCACTCACTCCATCGAATATTTGCTTGTGTACTCTGGTTAATCCCTTGACCAGCCTGAGTATCCATTTGCGAAACTCTCGCGTTAAACTGCTCTGGCAAATCTAGTTTAGGGTTTCGCGTTTCAATGGTAGGAATGGCACATGCCTGTACTAACAACGCACTACTAAGCGCTAACCACAGCGGCTTATAGGTAAATCGCTTTTTATTTGTCATCGCTTAGCACCTCATCGTTATAGTGGTAAGTTTCAGTAAGAGGGACATGATCTTCGTTTTTGATTAATGACTTACCTTCTTCAAGTTTGGCGAACAAGTAGTAAAGCCCAGGAATAACCAGCACACCAAAAATAGTGCCGAACAAAGTACCGCCTAAGGCAGAAGCACCAATAGTTCTATTTCCCACTGCGCCTGCCCCCGTTGCAATAACAAGCGGAATTAGCCCTGCTACAAACGAGAACGATGTCATTAAGATTGGACGAAAGCGCTGTTTGGCCGCTTCAACAGCTGCGTCAGCAATCGATAAGCCCTGCTGATTTTTTTGCACTGCGTATTCCACAATAAGCACGGCATTTTTGCCGAGTAACCCAACCAGCATAACTAAGCCAAGCTGCGCATAAACGTCGTTGGCCAGCCCCATTCCTTTGAGAAACAGGAATGAGCCGAGAATACCGGTAGGTAGTGAAAGAATGACTGCAAAAGGTAGAAGCAGACTTTCGTATTGTGATGCCAGCACGATATATACAAACAACAATACTACAGCAAAGATAACGATGGCTTCATTGCCTCGTTTAGCCTCGTCAAATGACAGGCCTTCCCAACCTATGTCATATCCTTTTGGCAGGGTTGCAGCCGCTACTTCCTCAACTGCTTTTATCGCTTGCGCCGAGGTATACCCTGCTGCAGGCTCTGCACGAATTGCTGCCGAGGTATAAAGGTTGTAGCGTGTAATTTCATTAGGGCCTTGGGTTTTAATCAGCTTCATAAAGGCCGAGTAAGGCACCATTTCACCCTCTTCGTTTTTCACGTAGTAATCCAATAAGTCACTGGGATAACGACGATATTCCGGTGCACTTTGTGTGTACACTTTGAAGAAGTTATTAAAGCGCGTGAAGCCTTGCTCGTAAGTACTACCAATAAGAATATTCAAATTCTCCATGGCCGCGCCAATAGATACCCCTTTCTGCATTGCAGCTTGGTTATCTATCTCAATTTTATATTGAGGATAATCGGCAGCATAAAACGTGAATAAACCTTTTAGCTCATCACGTTTACCAAGCTCTTCCATGAAGGCTTTGTTGATTTGGTCGAACTCTTGATAGTCGGTCGTGTTGGTTTTATCAAGTAAACGAAATGATAACCCCGACGACGCGCCATAACCCGGCACAACAGGCGGTTCGAAATACTCAATCACTGCACCTAAGTGGTGTGTTTTGGCTTCTAGTTCTTCAATAATGTCACGTACCGACTGTTCGCGATTAGCCCAATCTTCAAGGTTAATCAAGCAGGTACCAGCATTTGAACCTCGACCTTCCGTAAGGATTTCATAGCCAGCAAGCGAGGACACCGAGGAGACGCCTTCAACGTCCAGCGCCAAGCTTTGCAGCTCTCGCGCTACTGTATTCGTCGCTTCAAGGGTACTACCTGGCGGTGTTTGAATAATGGCATAGATTTGCCCTTGGTCTTCACCGGGAATAAAGCCTGTAGGTAATGCCTGATTAATGCCAAAGGTACTTACCACAAAGCCCGCAAGCAGCACTACAGTAACACTGCGGCGTGTAACGATAGCTTTGATAATGCCTGTATAACGACCGGTTAACTTATTGAAATAATAGTTAAACCCATCAATAAACTTGCTTAATGGCGTTGCTTTTCTTGTGTGTGAATGAGGGTTTTTAAGCAACATTGCACACAGCACTGGCGTTAATGAAAGCGCCACAATACACGAGATGATAATTGACGATGACATGGTAATAGAGAACTGGCGATAGAAGACACCTACCGGGCCCGTCATAAAAATAAGGGGCACAAAAACCGCCGTCATCACCAGTGTAATCGCGATAATAGCTCCCCCCATTTCGCCCAGTACTTGTTGGGTCGCCATATAAGGGGTTAGGCTGCTGCTCTCTTCCATTTTCGCGTGAACGGCCTCCACGATAACAATAGCGTTATCTACCACAATCCCTATCGCTAATACGAGAGCGAACAGAGTAATAAGATTTATGTTCACCCCTGTGGCCTGCATGCAGAAAAACGTCCCTACCATTGAAACCGGCACAGCAAGAAGCGGGATAAGTGTGGAGCGCCAGTCACCCAGAAAGATGAACACCACCAAGGAAACCAAAATAAAGGCTTCAAACAAGGTATGCAGCACTTGTTCAATAGAGGCATCTAGAAACTTGGAAACATCGTAGTTGATTTCGTACTTCATGCCTTCTGGAAACGTTTTTTCTAGTTCAGCCATAGTGGCTTTCACCTGAGAAATAACCTCGTTGGCACTGCTTCCGTAGTTCTGCTTAAGTACTATGGCAGCGGAAGGATATCCGTCTTTGTTTGAATAAATATCGAAAAATTCACTACTTAACTCAACGTCGGCAATATCACCTAATTTGAGCAAGCGACCGTCGGAATCGGCGCGAATAATGATATTTTTATATTCTTCAGGCTCGTCGTAACGTCCTTCGTAAATAAGCACGTATTCTTTGGACTGAGCAGTAATGCCTGAGCTTCTGCCAAGTCGTCCAGGGCGTCCAATCAAGCTTTGCTCGTCTATCGATTCCATGATCTCATCTACAGAAACATTGTAAGCACGCATGCGATCAGGCTTTAACCAAATTCGCATGGCGTACTGGCGACTTCCCAATATTTTTGCACTGGCAATACCGTTTACCCGCTGTATCTCTGGGATAAGGTTGATATTGGAATAGTTGTACAGAAACTTTTCATCAGCCGTTTCGTCCGTGCTATAAACGTTTATGTACATCAACATGCTAGGCTGAACCCGCTCTAGTACCACCCCTTCTAACTGCACGAGCTGGGGCAGCCGGTTCATGATCTGGTCAAGCCGCGTTTTCACATTAATGAGCGCCTGATTCGGATCTACATCTAAATCGAAGATAACTTGAATGGTGGCTTCACCCGCGCTGGTCGCATCAGACACGATGTACTTCATGCCCGGCACACCGTTGATTGAACGCTCAATGGTAACCAGCGATGACTTCACCAATACATCAGCGCTCGAACCGGGATATGCCAGAGAAATAAGCACTCGCGGCGGAGCAATATCTGGAAACTGTGACGTGGGTAGGCTAAACACCGACAACACGCCCAAAAATATAATCATCAGCGATAGCATGATGGCCATCACTGGACGTTTAATAAAAACTCCAAACATAGCGCCCCCTTATTCTGCGTGCAGTGACAGTTCAGCTAATGTGTCACTGGCTGAAATAAGTTCAGGCTCTATCTCATCGCCGTTCGAAACTCTTCGCAGTCCTTCAATCAAAATAGTGTCGTCCGGCGCTAGTCCGTCTGAAACCAGATAGATGTTAGGTAGTTCTGCAGCGATGTTAATGTGGCGGGTTGCTAACTTGTTCTCGCTATCCAGCACATATACAAAGCTTTGATCGAGAATTTCGAATGTGGCTTTCTGAGGAATAACTAAAGCACCCGGATAGGCAATATCCACCATGACATTACCGGTTTGCCCATGTCTTAGCAGTTGGTCTGGGTTAGGGAAAGACGCACGCATTTCAATGGTACCGGTATGATTATCAAAATCAGCTTCAATGGCATCTATCACGCCTTGATGCGCGTAAATACTGCCATCGGCAAGCTTTAATCGCACTGACGTTTGATCATTTGATGCGCTGTTCTGCGCGTACTTTAAATACTCTGATTCAGGCACATTGAAATACACCCACATTGTGCTGATATCAGACAATGTGGTGAGCAGTTCGCCCTCATCAAGCAAACTTCCCGTTCGAGCTTCCAGTCGGTCCATTTTGCCTGTGAACGGCGCTTTGATATCTGTGAATGCTAAGTGAGTTTTTGCCAGTTCAACTTCAGCCTGAGCTTTTTGAAGCTGTGCTTCTATGACGGCAAGTTCGTTAGGAGAAACAATGTTTTGTTCAACAAGCGACTTTGTATTTTTGTACTCCATCTCGACCGCTTTAGCTTCGGCTTCAGCGCGGTGTAGTTCAGCTTCGTATACGTTCGGCATTATTTTGAACATGGGCTGACCACGTTCTACCGTTTGTCCCTCATCAACAAAGGTCGATTGAAGATAGCCTTTTTCCATAGCTCTAACTTCAATATGTTGAATGGCACGTATCTGACTGACGTACTCTTTTACCAGCGTTGTGTCTTGTACGATAGGATGAGTAACGTTGAATTGAAGTTTTTCGTGATGCGCAGCATGTTCTTCATGTCCACAGCCACCTAAAAGTGCGGAAACAATGCTTACTGCAAGAAGTGCTTTTTTGCTCATAATGTAAATTCGTAATAAAAAGGCTAATCGTGACATGCCTTATAAAAAGACAGCATGCCACTAGCGCGCTTTCAGCAAATAGGTTCACCGCTGATAATTAAGCACGCAAAAACATCCAGCAAAGCGCTGGTGCGTTGTTAGGAATATCGAATTAACTTGTTTTTTAGGTAGCCAATAACCGCTAACCCTAAAAAACTAAGCAATAGGCGGCGCTCGGGTTAACGGCGTTGCGTAGTTAAGGGATGTTTTGAAATGCCAGCGCGGACGTGGCTTTGCGGTTTCAGTGAAGGAGTCCGCAAGGTAATCCAGCACAACATTTTGTGGCGGGACGGGCTCTTCCGGCGCACTTTCCTCAGTATCAAATTCAAATGAATATTCTGAGATGGAAGCATCAAAATGATGCTTGAACGTGATCGGCTTGTAATCCTGTTTAAGTCCAGATAAGCAAGTAAACAACAACGCAATTAATGCGTATATGGTGTACTGCTTCATGTACTGATGATTATTCACCGATGATTATTCCAGAAATTCAATTATATAAGGAAAATTGCGGCGTTATGCTACACAGGCGATTACGCTTTTACAAGAAACATTCTTGCTAGTAAACGCAGGCAATAAGCGATTGCACGTTTTCAGAATCGACAAAAGCGGAATGGAATAAGAAGTGACAAAACCGCACAACGAAAAAGAGCGCCATTAGGCGCTCTTTACAATCAATTTAAAAGGAGAGAATTAAGCTTTAGACGCTTGGTAGATACCTTCAATTGCAGTATCTAGCGTTGCCTCGAACTCTTCTTGAGACTGCTTTGCAGAAACGCCTTCGGTCAATGCTCGAGAGAAACTCGCAATCATACCTTGGTTTTCTGCCAGTTTCGCATTTGCTTCTTCACGGCTATAGCCGCCAGAAAGCGCTACAACCTTAAGCACGCGAGGGTGATCGACAAGCTCTTTGTAGAAATTAGCTTCTGTTGGAAGCGTTAGCTTGAGCATAACTTCCTGGCCTTCGTTTAGAAGGTTTAGCTGCGTTAGGATCTCTAATTTAAGAAGAGCTTCAGCTTCCGCTTTTTGTGGGCTGTGGATGTCTACTTCTGGCTCGATAATCGGAACAAGGCCTGCGGCTAAGATTTGTTTACCCACTTCAAATTGCTGAGCAACAACATCTTTAATACCTTGGTGATTCGCAAGCTTAACAACACTTCGCATCTTAGTGCCAAACACGTCTTGCGCTACCGCTTTAGCTAGCAGTGCATCAAGACCAGGCATTGGCTTCATTACTTGAACGCCATTGCTTTCTTCAGCTAGTCCTTTATCTACCTTTAAGAAAGGAATAACACGCTTTTTCTGCCACAGGTAGTGTGCAGAAGACATGCCTTCAATTTCTCTATCAAGGGTGTTTTCAAACAAGATTGCGCCAAGAACGCGCTCGCCGCTAAAAGGGGTGCTGGTGATAATGCGTGTACGCATTTCGTGAACAAGATTAAACATCTCTTCGTCTGAGCTGTACTCTGACTCTTCGATGCCATATAAGCGCAACGCTTTAGGGGTACTACCGCCGCTTTGATCTAACGCTGCAATAAAACCGGTTTGCGTCTTCAGTTTATCCAGCATTGCCTGCTGAGCTTGTGATGCCATTGCAACACTCCTTTTGTATATTACTGCCTTAATAGACAGGTGTAGGGTTTATTGTTATACCAATTCTATTAAAGATCTGTTTGTCTCAGACGCAGCATGCCAGCACCTTAAGTAAACACATCTGTAATAAAGTTGGTATTTATGCCTGCGTACTTCACTGTTTCGCAGGTGTAATCGTTTCCGATTAAAAGGTCACGCTCAAAAATGCTGTTACTGAGCGTGACACTTATGGGGTAACGTTTGTACTAGGCCTTAGCTATCTAGAGCTTTAAAACGCTGCGTTTTCATGCAACGCCCAGGCTTATTTATTTTTTTCTTCTAGTACTGCTACCGCTGGTAGTGTTTTGCCTTCCAAGAATTCTAGGAACGCGCCACCACCTGTTGAAATATAAGAGACCTTATCGGCAATCCCGTATTTATCAACTGCTGCTAGTGTATCACCACCACCTGCGATTGAGAATGCGTCGCTTGCCGCAATCGCTTCAGACAGCGCTTTTGTTCCAGCACTGAACTGTTCAAATTCAAATACGCCTACAGGGCCATTCCATACAATGGTTCCCGCGTTCTTGATAATGTCCTCTAACGCCTTTGAAGAGTCTGGACCAATATCAAAAATCATATCGTCGTCGGCAACGTCACTGACTACTTTTAGCGTCGCTTCGGTATTCTCATCAAACGCTTTGCCCACGACCACATCTGTAGGTACTGGAATATTACCGCCATTCGCCTGTGCTTCATTCATAAGCTGCGTGGCTTGCTCGGTAAGGTCCATCTCTACTAGTGACTTACCTACATTATGGCCTTGAGCAGCAATGAAAGTGTTGGCAATACCGCCACCAACAATCAGCTGGTCAACTTTTTCAGCCAATGTTTTTAACACGGTCAACTTGGTAGACACTTTAGAGCCACCCACAATAGCAACCATTGGACGCTTAGGGTTGTCTAGCGCTTTGCCAAGTGCGTCTAATTCTGCAGCAAGTAATGGGCCAGCACAGGCTTTTGGTGCAAATTTAGCAACGCCATGAGTAGACGCTTGTGCGCGGTGAGCAGTACCGAACGCATCCATAACAAAGATATCGCAAAGTGCTGCGTACTGTTTTGCTAACGTTTCGTCGTCCTTCTTTTCGCCGTTATTAAAACGTACGTTTTCAAGGATAACTAATTCGCCGTCTGCAAGCTCCACGCCATCTAAGTAATCTTTTACAAGCTTAACTGGTACGTCTAGGGCGTCATTAAGATAATCAACAACAGGTTGAAGAGAGAATTCGTCTGCAGGCTCGCCTTCAGTAGGACGACCAAGGTGAGACATCACCATAACTGCCGCACCTGCGTCTAGGGCTGCTTTAATCGTAGGGATTGATGCTTTGATACGCGCATCAGAAGTTACTTTGCCGTCTTTTACCGGCACGTTTAAATCTTGTCTAATTAATACGCGCTGACCTTTTAGGGCCATATCGCTCATGCTTGGAATTGCCATCGTCTTTCCTATGTTAATTTAAATTCAGTAGAGCGAGTTTTGAAGGTAAGACACGCTCAAATTAACTGTGAAAGCTGCGCGGGCTGGTGCTACCAACCCTTGGCAGCATCAATGCTTTATTTTGCGTCGAACATCACTTTTGCGGTATCGAGCATACGGTTTGCAAAACCCCATTCGTTGTCACACCATACTAGTGTTTTAACCAGTTGTTTGTGACTGACTCTTGTTTGTGTGCCATCTACAATACACGAGTGAGGGTCGTGATTGAAATCTACCGACACCAAAGGCTCTTCGGTGTAGTCCAAAATGCCCTGTAAACGCCCCGCTTTTGCATTGCGAAGGGCTTGGTTCACTTGCTCAATCGTTACCTTAGATTGAAGCGTTACACTTAAATCCATGGCAGTAACATTGATAGTTGGCACTCGAACCGCAATGGCTTCAAATTTTCCCGCAAACTTAGGCAGAATGCGCTCTATACCGGCAGCAAGTCGGGTATCAACGGGAATAATCGACTGACTTGCAGCACGGGTTCTGCGCAAATCTTCGTGATAGGCGTCGATAACTTGCTGGTCATGCATAGACGCGTGAATGGTTGTGATCGTACCACTTTCAACACCGAACGCAGCGTCTAGCGCTTGGATAACAGGAACAATGCAGTTTGTGGTGCAAGAGCCGTTGGAGACTAATTTTTGTTCACTGGTCAACGTGTCTTCATTGGTTCCGAAAATGACCGTATTGTCTAAATCTGGTGACCCGGGTGACGAGAAAAGCACTTTGCCAGCGCCGGCATCTAAATGTGCTTGCCCCGATGCTCTGTCATCAAACTTGCCCGTACACTCAAGCACAATATCAACGCCCAAGTCTTTCCAGGGTAGGTCTTTAATATCGCTTATCGCGAGCAGTGTAATATCGTCGCCCGCGACATTTAGCGTGTTATTTTCTAAGGCCACATCAAAACGGAACCGCCCGTGGGCGGTATCGTATTTAAGTAAATGTGCTATGCCTTCGGGTTTAGCAATGTCGTTAATGGCCACCACGTTAAATTCGTTGTTGCGCCCACTTTCATACAGCGCGCGCAACACGTTACGACCAATACGACCAAACCCATTTATGGCAATATTTACCATAGGCTTATCTATTACCTCTTACAGAGACAGTGCAGCCTCTACTACAGCGTCAGTGGTAATGTTGAAGTGCTTGAACAGGTCTCCTGCAGGTGCAGATTCACCAAAGGTGTCCATGCCTACGATAGCGCCATTGAAGCCAACGTACTTGTACCAGCTATCTTTAGACAAGGCTTCAACCGCTACGCGTTTAACTACGCTAGAAGGCAGTACACTTTCACGGTAGTCAGCAGACTGACGGTCAAATACGTCAGTTGATGGCATAGACACTACGCGAACGGCTTTGCCTTGCTCGGTCAGTTTCGCTGCGGCTTCAACGGCTAGCTGAACCTCAGATCCGGTACCAATAAGAATAAGCTCTGGCGTACCTTCACAGTCTTTAAGTACGTAACCGCCTTTAGCGATATCTGCAACTTGTTGAGCCGTTCTTTCTTGCTGCGCTAAGCCTTGGCGTGTGAAGATTAGTGTTGTTGGGCCATCAGTGCGCTCAATAGCAGACTTCCACGAGACAGCAGACTCAACCTGATCACAAGGACGCCAGTTATCAAGGTTAGGCGTTGCACGTAGCGCAACCACCTGCTCTACCGGCTGGTGCGTTGGGCCGTCTTCACCTAGACCAATTGAATCGTGGGTGTAAACGAAAATTGCAGGCTGCTTCATTAGTGCGGCCATGCGTACCGCGTTGCGTGCATATTCCATAAACATTAGGAAGGTTGCACCGTATGCCTTAAAGCCACCGTGAAGGGCAATACCATTCATCATGGCAGACATACCGAACTCGCGTACACCGTAATAAATGTAGTTACCTGATGCATCGTTTGCTTCAACGCCTTTGCTGCCTTCCCAGATGGTAAGGTTAGAACCAGCAAGGTCAGCAGAGCCGCCTAATAGCTCAGGAAGTAGTGGACCAAATGCGTTTAATGCATTTTGCGACGCTTTACGTGAAGCAATATTTTGTGGGTTAGCTTGAAGCTCAGCAATAATTGCATCTGCTTTTTCGCTGAAATCTGCTGGCAACTCGCCATTTACGCGGCGTTTGAACTCTGCCGCAAGCTCTGGGTAAGCGGCTTCGTATGCTGCGAAAGCGTCATTCCACGCGCTCTCCGCGTTTGAACCTTTCTCTTTAGCATCCCAACCCGCATAAATATCGTCTGGAATTTCGAACGCGCCATGGCTCCAGCCAAGCTTTTCGCGAGTGGCTACAATTTCATCTTCACCTAGTGGTGCACCGTGACAAGACTCGGTACCTTCTTTATTTGGCGAGCCGAAGCCAATAGTGGTTTTGCAACAAATAAGCGTAGGCTGCGCGGTGTTCGCTTGCGCCTTTTCAATAGCGGCTTTTACTTGCTCTGCATCGTGACCGTCAACGCCATCGATCACTTCCCAACCGTAGCTCTTAAAGCGTGCTGGTGTATCGTCAGTGAACCAGCCTTCTACTTCGCCATCAATTGAAATGCCATTGTCATCCCAAAACGCGATAAGCTTACCAAGGCCTAGTGTGCCGGCTAGTGAACATGTCTCGTGTGAGATACCTTCCATCAAGCAGCCGTCGCCTAAGAATGCGTAGGTGTGGTGATCAACAATATTGTGACCGTCACGGTTAAATTGTGCCGCTAGCACTTTCTCGGCAAGTGCCATCCCCACAGCATTACTGATACCTTGGCCTAGTGGACCAGTGGTCGTTTCAACACCTGGCGCATAACCATACTCAGGATGGCCTGGCGTTTTTGAATGCAATTGACGGAAGTTCTTTAATTCTTCAATTGGCAGTTCGTAGCCTGAAAGGTGAAGAAGAGAGTACAACAGCATCGAGCCGTGACCATTTGAAAGCACAAAGCGATCGCGGTTAGCCCAAGATGGGTTTGCAGGGTTGTGTGATAAGAAATCACCCCATAGTACCTGTGCGATATCAGCCATCCCCATTGGGGCACCTGGGTGACCAGATTTAGCTTGTTGAACGGCATCCATGCTTAATGCACGGATTGCATTGGCGAGTTCACGACGAGAGGGCATGTTGTCTCCTGATTTATTTTGTATCTTTTGTTTCGTATCTCAGCGGGCTAGGCAAGCTAGACGAGCGTAGAGGTAAGGCGTTCGCTCTACTTCTTTATACGAATGAATGTGGCGTTATTCTTACCTATGCCACCTTACAGTTCAATGGCTTTTGATTGCCAATAGTGAAAGTCATAGTAAAAAATGGTCTATACCTTAACCATCACGTATTCCCAATACAGCAAAAACGGTTATATCTGACGCCTAGAGCCTGAATAACCCTATAAGTGATCGGATTGTGTCAACTATTCGTAACGAAGAGACTTTTAGACGTCTAGAAGTAAAGACTGGTATTTATAACTTGTTTTAGTACAATATACGACTATTTTGATAATTTAACGCTTACGGAGCATTTATGGCCACGCATTTATTCACATCCGAGTCAGTGTCTGAAGGACATCCGGACAAAATTGCTGATCAGATCTCAGATGCGGTTCTTGACGCTATTTTAGAACAAGATCCTCGCGCTCGGGTGGCCTGCGAAACGTATGTAAAAACCGGTATGGTTTTAGTGGGTGGTGAAGTAACCACCTCTGCATGGGTAGATATTGAAGAGCTTACCCGAAAAACAGTTAAAGAAATTGGCTACACGCACTCAGATATGGGCTTCGACGCTGATTCATGTGCGGTATTAAATGCTATTGGCAAACAGTCACCTGACATCAATCAAGGTGTTGATCGCGCAAGTCTTGAAGAACAAGGTGCTGGTGACCAAGGTCTAATGTTTGGCTACGCTAGCGACGAAACTGACGTACTAATGCCTGCGCCAATCACGTACTCTCACCGCCTTGTTCAAAAACAAGCTGAAGTGCGTAAATCTGGTAAGCTAGACTGGTTACGCCCAGATGCTAAAAGCCAAATTACTTTCAAATATGAAAACGACAAGCCTGTTGGCATCGACGCAGTTGTGCTTTCAACCCAGCACTGTGATTCAGTAAGCACTGAAACAGTTCGCGAAGCAGTAATGGAAGAAATTATTAAGCCAGTGCTGCCTAGTGAATGGATTGATGGAAATACACGCTTTCACATTAACCCGACGGGACGATTCGTTATCGGTGGTCCAATGGGCGACTGTGGCTTAACAGGTCGTAAAATCATTGTTGATACTTACGGTGGTATGGCCCGTCACGGTGGTGGCGCGTTCTCTGGTAAAGATCCATCAAAAGTAGACCGCAGTGCAGCATACGCGGGTCGTTACGTTGCTAAGAACATTGTTGCAGCAGGTCTTGCCAAGCGTTGCGAAATCCAAGTGTCTTATGCAATTGGTGTGGCAGAGCCAACGTCTATCAGTATCGATACCTTCGGTACAGGTGTGGTAGATGAGAAAACATTAGTGGCACTGGTCCGTGAACATTTCGACCTACGCCCGTATGGACTTATTCAAATGCTAGACCTTGAGCGCCCTATCTACCGCCCAACGGCTGCTTACGGTCACTTTGGTCGTGACGAATTCCCATGGGAAGCAACAGATAAAGCAGAAGCGTTAAAAGCATCGATTTAATTCGACAACCAAATAACGCTTTTAAATACGCCGCTCAGTTTTTATAACGCTTTGCAAAAAAGTGTTTGTATAAACTAGCGGCGTTTTTATTTGGCTCGCAAAATCAACGAAACAAATAAAAAACAGTAAAGAATATTTTCATCATTTATTTTTTGCAGCTATGCTTAAATAACGAACACACTATCGCTTGTAGTTTCTGGTTGTTTACAAGCCATGATAACAACAACTTGGGCTCTTCCATGAATGTGGTTACTGGAATTCTTCTGGCACTTACTTTGGCTGCGTCTATGGCGGCTTCCCCCGTGCTCGCGGAAATGAATGCTCCCCACTACAGTCCTATCCAATTCAAAAGCAAAAAAATAGCCCGGTGGCAGCTAAATACTATGTACCGCATTCAATCTACAACCGAAACTTATCTATACGACAATAGTTATACCTACCCAGCGGGATCACAAGGTATGTTTAGCGCCAGCCGGCGGTTTAACACTTGGGTTCCGCAAAAGGTCTATGCAACGTACAAAACCAACAATACCGCCTTTCAGCATTACGCAGAGTGGCTTTATTTACCTCATGATGTAGGTACTTTTACTCGGTTGGGCTGGCTGCTTGGCAAAAGCGAGGGTTTAAACATGGCGGTAGAACTTGAACATAGGCAAGTTGGGGAAGAAGAGAATATGGCTCTCTCCTTGGGCGTTAATTACTTGTTTTAAGTCATCCTTGTTTTAGGTCACCGCTACATTGCATTCACAGTGCGCTTTAAGTATTCCCTCCAATCATAAAGACGAAACGTAGCTGCCGTTAAGCCAATGATAAGGTTTTTGCGTAAGTCTGTTGAATTACCATCGCGTCGGAACTCGCTCTATGACGCTTAACATCAAGTTGGCTCGTAAGGCGGCTTTTCACCTCATGCCATTGATTCATTTGTGCTTCAGACAAAATATATTCTAATGCTCTACACGTAAAAGACATTTCTACCTGCGCTGCGGCGTAGAGCTTAATTAGCCACGGGTTATCAACTACCCAACCGTCACTATAAACAACCGTATTGCCAAGGAAGTTATTTAACTCAACACAGACTTTTCGAGGCTCTTCTCCTCGAGTTTGCAGCATCTGCTGCGTTATGCCGTGCAGTGACTCCGCTTTTCGATCCCAGTGAACCCACGAGTCAAAGGGCCGAAGTAGCTTACACCACTTTGCACCATCATAGCGCACGATACCTATTTCAATAGGGTAACTCGCTGCGCCAAATCCACTTGCTTCAATGTCTATTATTGTTGGCAGGGTATTTTTTCGCACTCACGCTCCAAACCGCTGTTTATCCTTGCTTGCAACATCCGCAAACCATTTTTATCAGGCGGTTTTACTGCTACCTCGTCACCAGAGGAACAACTAAACAACGTCGAACACTGTTTAGCAAATGTACAACCACTCTTCTCAAAATATAAGCTAATAGTAGAATCGTGCCACAATTAATGCGCACTCGTTTAGTACACCAACCCGTAGCCAGCGCTCAAAAATCTCGTAAAAGCTCTCAAAAAAGCATCAAACTTATACTAAAGGATAAGACGTTTACGCTAAAAGACTGAGCACATTGCTATACACTTTTAAGGTTAACATTTAGGTAGCCTATTCATGCGTGCACTTTCTATCTTTCTCTCGCTGGCTTGCGTCTTTTCAATTTTTACTGCAAGTAAAGCATTAAGTTCAACGGAGCCTCTGGTGATTGGTATTGATGCCGATCTTTCAGCGGTAGCTGTTGAAGGTGGCATCGCTATTACAAGAGGGGTCGAGCTTGCCGTCGACGAAATAAATGCCGCTGGTGGGATTCTAGGTCGTCAAATAAAAGTTATTGCGAAAGACCATCGCGGCAACCCAGCTCGAGGTGTATATAACATTGAGCAATTTTCCCAAACTCCCAATTTACTTGCGGTAGTAGGCGGCGTTCATACACCTGTAGTTCTCGCTGAAGTCGACCCAATACACAAAAAAAACATTTTGATGTTGGTTCCTTGGGCAGCAGGGACGCCTATTATCGACAACGGGCACTCACCGAATAACATATTTCGCGTGTCGGTACGCGACGCTGAAGCAGCGTCAGTCCTAATTAATCACGTTAAATATATGGGGCTATCAAATATCGCGTTGGTATTGGAAAGAACAGGATGGGGACGCTCAAATCTTGAATCATTAACCCAAGCTGCAAGTAATAATGATATTGATATAACAGCAACTCATTGGATAAATTGGCAGCAGAAAGACTTTTCTGAGGATATCGCGGCAATAAAAAGCGCGAAAGCGGAAGCGATTATTCTTGTCACTAACGTTCCTGAAGGTGTTGTTGTACTCGATGAGATGGCAAAACAAGGCATCGCCTCTCTCCCTGTTGTGTCGCATTGGGGAGTCGCGTCGGGTCAGTTCGCCTCTTTACTTGCAAAGCCCATCGCTAACTACAATGTGTCAGTACTTCAAACCTTCCACTTCAACCACCAGAAAAATACCAAGGCAAAAAGCTTGTTAGAAGCCTATTATAGTAAGTATGGCTTGGTGGATGCGACTGCGATTGGTGGTGTGACAGGTTTGGCTCATGCTTATGATTTAACTCATTTAATCGCGGCAGCTGCCGCGAAAGCTGGTAGTATAGAAGTGAACGCATTACGCGGTGCGCTAGAGTCTCTTCAAAATGTGCAAGGTGCAGTGAAGCACTACACAGCTCCATTTTCAGAGGACAGACACGATGCACTCTGGGCAAAGGATTATTTTATGACTACGTTTAACGAAAAAGGTCACTTGGTAACAACGGGCGTGCAATGATGCAGCAGCCCCCAAGGTTACGCTCTCTTCTGCTTTCAAGCATGCTACCGCGACTGGTTTTACTCGTCGCGGTTTTGTCTATCATTCTATTTGCTCTCTCTTTTCACTTCATTGTTAAACAAACCGACCAGCTTCAACAACAATCTGTTGATGGTTTAGAACAAGATATCAATTACATTGTTAGCGATACCACTAGACAGCTAGCAGACTTGGCAGCTAACGATATCATCATCAATTCCTTGGTTGATTTCGAGCAAAGGGATAATTACCTTCCCATGTTTTTCCGCTCGTTAAATTTAACTCAGGCGAAAAGTGTCGAGTTTGCGCTATTTGATTTTGCCGGGAACCGGGTGATTGATAAAAACTGGAATGCTGTTATCCCCGAGTCGCTCAATAGTGCATGGCGCCAGCAAACCCTTGGTTCATCGAATGCATACTCCTCGGTATCAAAGAACGGCGTATTAATAAGCGTTCCAGTGTTACTTAGAGGCGTAGCGGAAGGCGCGCTTGTCATGTATGTGGATAGCTTGCAGTCTTTGCTCGCGCCTTACCCCAGACTGACTAACCAGCTTGTTACCGACTCTAGTGGGCATGTCCTATTTAGCAGTGAGCCCTCACTCATTGCTCCAAACTCAGGCTTTTCCGATTTTGATGACAGCGGCTACGCTATAAAAAAGGCTGATTGGCAAAATCTAACCTTGTACAGCGTTAAACCCACCATCACCGCATACAGAGAAGCCGCATGGACTGGGATTGTATTGCTAGCAATGATTGTAGGCTTCGTATTTATCATTTTGCATATGGTGAGTATGACGGGAACGCTTGCCGAGCGAACACTTTCGACTTTGTACAATGACATTAAGAATCGTCTAAACAGTGATGATAAGACCTCACTACGACTTGATAGTGACGTTGAGGCCCAAGAACTTGCGGATATTCGCGAAGCGTTTGACAAACTGATTTGGGATCTGACAGAGGTTTCACTGTCTAACGAACAGTTTTCCAACGTGTTGGAGTCAATGGGCGATATGCTTGTTGTGGTTGATCAAGACAAGCAAATTTTACTTTCTAATAAGCGCTTTGACGACTTTTGTCATGACCAGTACGGTGAAAAGAACGGTATTTTGAAGTTCATTATGCAAAAGCTCGCTTCTTCACAGAGCAATGAACTTACACACTTTTCGGTATCAACCGGCCAAGAGCGGTTTGTTCATTGGACTAAAACATCACTGGCCGATGCTAATGGTAATATTCGTGGTGATATCTATGTTGGTAGCGACGAAACTGAACAACGCTCTCTTGAAAGTCACGTTAAAGTGCTCACTCACGCTATGGATGAAGCAACCGTGTCGATCATCATTTCGGACATTAAGCGCGTCGGCCAACCAATAATATACGTAAACAGTGCCTTTGAAGAGCTTACAGGCTACAGTCGTGAAGAAATAATCGGTCATAACTGCAGGTCGATGCAGGGCGATGAAACCAGCAAGCAGACAGTTGACCAAATCCGCAAGGCTATTGCAGTGCGCGAGCCTATTGAAACGACGCTACTCAACTATAAAAAAGACGGCAGCGCCTTTTACAACCGTTTGAATTTAACGCCGGTAAAAATAAATGGTGAAGTCACTCACTATATCGGGTTTCAACAGGACGTTACTCAACAACGACAAACCGAACAGTATCTTCAGGATGCGCGAGAAAAAGCGGAAGAGTCTGCCCGTCTTAAATCGAGTTTCCTCGCTAGTATGAGCCATGAAATACGCACGCCAATACACGGTATTTCTGGTGTTTTGCAGTTAATGGCTAGCTCTGAACTCACTGAGGAGCAAAAGCACTACCTGTCTCTTGCTAAGTTTAGTATCCAGGGCCTTTTACATATCGTAAATGATATTTTGGACTTCTCTAAAATTGAGGCAGGCCAACTCCAAATTGAAGAAAACCCATTCGACATTTTAGAGTCGCTTGAAAACCTTCAAAGTCAGTACGCGATTATGTGCCAAGAAAAAGGGTTAGCGCTATATTTTCACTTTGATTTACAAGGCTTTCACGTTGTACAAGGCGATGATGTACGCTTTAGACAAATACTCTCGAACTTGTTAGGTAATGCCGTGAAGTTCACCGACAGTGGATGCATTGAAGTCACCACCAGCATTCAGCAAAACGCAGATAACAGCCTTAAGCTTTTATGTAGCGTAAAAGACACCGGCATTGGTATCGCACAAGATAAGCAAAGTACAATCTTTGATGTCTTTACCCAAGAAGACCTTTCTACAACTCGCAAATTCGGCGGAACAGGCCTTGGCCTTTCTATTAGCAAACAATTATGCGAACTCATGGGCGGCGATATAAAACTTGAGAGCGTTAAAGGTCACGGAAGCACGTTCTCTTTCACTATTATGCTTGAACAAGCCGACGAAGCCCTGCTTAAGCCAGTTCACCACTCCTCAGGAGTGAAACGGGAAAAAGGGAAAAAACGTAAAGTATTAATTGTCGAAGACAACGACATTAATCAGGTTATTGTTAAACAGCACCTAAATAACCACACTACATTGAGTGCCAAATCAGGCCTAGAGGCACTTGAAGCGTTGAACAAAATGAAAGTGACCTTTGATGTTGTCTTGATGGACTGTCAAATGCCGGAAATGGACGGCTTTGAAGCAACTAAACGCATAAGAAATGGTGAGGCCGGAGAACGCTATTTGAATGTGCCGATCATCGCACTAACCGCCAATGCCATGAAAGGTGACAAAGAGCGCTGCGTTAATGCCGGAATGGACGATTACCTAAGTAAACCTTTTGATGCTATTGACCTCATCGACAAAGTTGAGCATTGGGCAAGTATTGAAAGAAATAGTGAAGAAAGCGCCGTTCATTAACCTATCGTAGTGGAACATCTTGAGTGAAAGCCTTAGCGACATTAGCCCCTCACATCAAAAAAGTTGTTTCGTTTATCTTATTGATTAACGTTTCGCTTTTTGGCGGTGGCGCGACTGCCGACGAAGTACTACGGTATAACCTTGGAACGTCAGGCAGCTCTATCCCGTACGAAAATGCTGTCGACGAAGACAGGGCCGGTATTCTAGTTGAAATCCTTCCCCTTATTATGAATAGAGCAGGTATTAAGACAGAAAAAGTCATGCTCTCTACCAAACGTGCCATGCTTGCATTTAAAACAGGCGCTCTTGATTTCGACTTCTTCAGTCCAAGCTGGTTGTCTAAAGATGAGCCCGCGGGCGACTTCACTTTCTCAGATCCCATTATAGACATCACAGAATACTTTATTACTCTGCCTGAAAACCATAGCCAATACCAAACCGTCGCCTCTATCTACGGTGAAACCGTAGGGATGATCTCCGGCTATGTGTATTTTGATTCTGATAAGTTCGTCAGAATGGACTTTCAAGCCGAGAGTAACCTTATCTTGGCCCTTGGCATGAAACGGATAGATGTCATCATAATGGAGGAAGCAGCGGCGCGTTACTGGTCTTCAATGCACGACGTAAAAATAGTGCTGGGCCCCATCCATACCGCAGGCAAAATGGCGTTGCGTGTTCACAATCGACATAAAGATAAGCTCCCCGCCATTAACCGCGCCATTGCTGAATTAAAACAAACGGGTCAAATTGATAGAATACTTAACAAGTATTCTGACTTTTCATTATAAGCCACACGCGGTTTCAACATTACGCCGTTGCCTTTTTGCCATAGCGCTTTAAAGCAAATGGAAATTTTATCGTTTGGATTAAAAGGCTAAGACACACCAGCGTCATGCCAACCCACCCCACCGGCTTGAATACTTCACCAATTAGAAAAATAGCGAAAAGTGTCGCAACCAGTGGCTCAATTAACGTAATAAGCGTAGCTTTACTCGCTTCGGTAGTGCGAAGACCATAGCCAAATAGCAAATAACCAAGAAACATCGGCACCACAGCCATATAGAGTGAAACGCTAATGTGGATAGTGTTAGCAAACAAGTTTTGACCGGTAAACCAGAGGGAAGGCAACAGAGCAACGGCAGCGCAACCGAAAAGTCCGGCCATGGCAGATTTTGAATTTGCGCCAGCGTCAATGTGTTGCTTCGCAGCCCATGAGTACCCAGCGTAAGTTAAACCTGCAATTAAACCCAATAGAACGCCGAACACCTGATCATCTTTAGATGCTGACAACGCCATTGCGTCGTGTGCCTTACCCATGGCTAACATGCCAATCCCAAACGCACCAAACACAAAACTAATAAACCATTTTAAAGACACGGGCTTTTTACTTAAAAAGTACTCTAAAAGCGCAGCAAATAGTGGTGCACTGGCGATAGAAACCACGGTGCCAATGGCAACGCCTGACAAACGCATTGAGCTGTAAAAGGCCAGCGGATAAATTGCAACACATGCACTGCCAAACAGAAAGGTCAGTGGTGTAGAAAAAAGAATAGGTGCATCCTTTACCAGTGATTTTCGGGCACTAACACAAAGCAATACACCGCCTATACCCATTGCAAAGGCACCGATTGCCAGAGGACTGATTTCTGGAGCGAACTGAGCGGCAGTGCCTGTTGTCCCCCACAGAAAGCTTGCGATAACAATTGCTAAGACCCCTTTTACTACATCGCTTGTATTCACTGCCTTCTCCACTCTATTACTCACCTTCTTAGCTTTAACTGTTGAACAATGCTTTCATGTTGTACTTTCTAATTAACCCATCAGCTTTTACTGTGACGCTGATATAAACCGATTGCTGCCGCTTGCTTTTATCACTCAGTCATTTTTGCTCTTAGGGTCAACACCTCTCTCATAAAGATGATACTTAGATTATTGCTTTTGTAATTAGCCAGATAGACGCTTCTTTTGACCTTTTAGACGCACATTCCCCACACACTTCCAATTAACACAAAGTTAACAAGTAAAACGTACCGCATTAGATACAACAAAAAATGAAATATTTGTTTCGCAAGTTATGGAAATAACCCAACTTTTTTGCCACATTACGCCCTTGCCTGATAACAAAATAGAAACAACCAACCTGGATGGACTTATGTTTAAAATAGAAAAATCGTCGTTTAGACGAAGCACACTTAGCGTTGCGGTAATGGGGCTGCTTAGCTCCGGTGCAATGGCACAGGACACACAACAAAAGCATGACGATGACTTTGAGCAGATCATTGTAACTGCAACAAAGCGTGCAGAATCCATTGAAGACATTCCTTTTTCAATCAACGCACAAACGCAGCGAGACTTTGAACGCAGCGGTGCAGGAAACTTAGAAGACGTCGCAAGAAACGTGGCGAGCGTCTCAATTCAAAACTTAGGACCAGGCCAAAGCCAAGTATCTATGCGTGGCGTTTCAGCGGGTCAAATTGTACGAGACCAACCAGGCGTCAAGGAGCAGGTCGGCGTATACCTCGATGAAAGCGTGATCTCGCTGTCTTTATTTACTCCAGATCTCGACCTTTTCGACCTTAACCGCATTGAAACCCTGCGCGGTCCGCAAGGTACGCTTTTTGGATCTGGCTCTATCGGCGGAACCCTTCGCTACATCACCAATCAGCCAGAGTTAGATACCTTTGAAGGTAAGTTTGAAGCTAATCTTAATAGTGTGACAGACGGTGGCGTGGGCGGTCACGTTAAGGGCATGGTAAATGTACCTATTTCCGACACCATTGCCATGCGCGCGGTGGTATACCGCACTGATTACGCAGGCTTTATAGATGCGTTAGGTGAAAACGGCGCGTTTAGCGAAGACGTGAACGACGGCGATAGAACTGGCGGACGTGTAGCGTTCATTATCGCACCCAACGATAAGCTCACGATTACACCACGACTTATCTTCCAAGAATTGGAAATGAACGGGTTTAACAGGCAGGAAGTGTATAACGTGTTTGCTAACCCTTACACAACGACCCGCCCAGCTATTCAATTGGGTGAACGAGAACAGTACCTGCTGCTTGAAGAAGGCTTCTCTGACGATACCTTGATTGCTGACGTAACTGCTGAATATCAAGCTGACGTTGCTGACTTTACTTTTGTTTATAGCTATACCGACCGCGATATTCTTGTAAGTCGCGATGCCAGCGCGCTTTCAGGCTCAGTAAGTATCGACTTAGGTTTTCCTGATGAAGCCGTACTCTTACCGTCGAACTTATTAGACAGAACGGAAGTAGAGCAAGATACCTTTGAGCTTCGCGCCGCATCCAATGGCGATGGCGCGCTAGACTGGCTAGTTGGCGCTTTCTACTCTTCTACAGAGCGTGTTTACGACCAATCACTCCCTACCCCTGGGTACGACGCATTTACCGACGCCACCTTAGGTGAAGGCACGTCGGCAGCGGTTGCCAATGGTTTTGAAGCTGATTCTCCCTACAACGCCTATTTACCGTACGACTTGAAGCAGCTTGCTGTGTTTGGTGAAGTGAACTATCAAGTGAACGATGACTTTAAAATGACCGTGGGCTCTCGTTTTTACGATTATGAAGAAGAGCGTCAGTTTATCTCTGGGGGCTTATTTGCCAACGGCGACAACCAGACCGATTCTACAGAATCAGATGGCTTTACTTCTCGCGTTATCGGCCAGTATAGCGTAAACGAAAACGTGAACTTAAATGCTCAGGTGTCTCAAGGATTTAGACTTGGCGGTGTAAATGACCCGCTAAATAGAAGCCTGTGTACCGACCAAGATGAAGCAATCTTTGGTTCGTTCCAAGACTATGACGATGAAAAGCTCACCAACTATGAGATCGGTATGAAATCATCAGGTCGTGGATGGTCAGCTAACATCTCGGCTTTCTATAACGATATTGAAGATCTTCAGGTTACATTGGATGCTGGTTCTTGCTCTTCACGTGTATCATTTAACGTGCCTGACGCCCACACCCAAGGTATTGAATTTGAGCTTACGCGTCAGTTTACTGACCAGCTCTTTTTCTCATTAACGGGTAGCATCATTGAAGCCGAGTTCGATTCAACCGTTGTTGATGGTGATGGTGCGGTACTAGGTGGCGTAGAAGACGGTAACCGCCTAGCTTCAGTACCTGAAGAGAGCTTTGCCATCGCATTTACCTACGATTTAGCGCAGCCTTTATTCTCTTCAAACAGCACCTATTTCCAAGGCTCTTACCAGTACGTGGGAGACCGTATAACCCAGCCTAGTGACCAAGTTGCAGGGGCAGGTATATTCACTTCAGGCCTTGCCTTTGGCGGTGCCACTGGCGCAGAAACAACGGAATTAGACTTGTTGTTAGACGACTACGGCACGCTTAATATGAGCTTCGGTCTTACCTACGATGACTATGAAATATTGCTGTATGCAAACAACCTGTTCGACGAAAACGCGCAGCTATCCTTTGATAGAGAACGTGGTGGACGAGCTCGACTTGGATTTACGGTGAACCAGCCACGCACCATTGGTGCGACGTTCCGCTATTTCTTTCAGTAAAGAGTAATAAATGTCTCTGCCTGAGGAAATATCCCTTCAGGTAGAGGCTTCACTTTCTTTTGGGAAAAGAGTGGAGTTGGCCGTAAGCCGGGTTCTGTCGTGGGCAACCATTCCTCTAGATCAGCAATCGCTCACTGATTCAAGCAACCTACCCGATCCCCATGCGGGCCACACGTTGAGGGATCCTATTTGGTCTTGCTCCGGGTGGAGTTTACCTTGCCACACTCTGTTACCAGAGGTGCGGTGCGCTCTTACCGCACCCTTTCACCCTTACCGGCATGTAAACATGCTTAGGCGGTCTTCTCTCTGCTGCACTTGTCGTCGGCTCACGCCGCCCAGACGTTATCTGGCACCCTGCCCTTTGGAGCCCGGACTTTCCTCCCCTTTCTTACGAAAGCGGCGATTGCCTGGCCAACTCCGCGGCGCATTCTACATGAAGTACTCTACAATAGCACCCTATTCCTGCTCGCTGTAAAAGCAGTGCTCAACGGCGCTTTTATCGAGCAGTTTGGTGATAATGAAAATTTGATCGCCCATTTCTATTTTGGTACTTCCTTTAGGTATAAGGGTTTCTTCACCACGGGCAATCATCGCCACTACCGTATTATCGGGAAGGGCTAATTCGCTAATGGTTTTATGTAGTGCCGGTGATAACTTCGATACCTCTATTTCTATAAGCTCGCGCTTGCTCTTAGCGACTTTAACAATTTCCAGCGTACTCGACTCTTTTACTTCATCGTCCAACACTAAGCCTAACTTACGCGCCGCATAAGGTAAGGTGGAACCTTGCAATAAGGCGGAAATAAGCACGATAAAGAACACCACATTAAAAATGAGCTCGGCGTATGGCATGCCGAATATTAGCGGAAATATAGCGAGTATAATTGGCACCGAACCGCGTAAGCCTACCCATGAGATGAGCAATGATGCTTTGAACGAAAATTTCGAAAGCAACAAAATCGGCATAACCACCAGCGGACGTGCAATAAAAATAAGCACAAACGCAATTAAAAGGCCTTCTTTCCAATTAACAAACAGCTCGGTGGGCGTTACCAACAAACCTAAAATAACGAACATGGCAATTTGCCCAAGCCAGGCCAGCCCATCCAGAAACACGAACGTATTACGCTGATAAGCAAAGCGGCTGTTACCCACGATAACACCCGTAATAAAGGTAGCGAGAAAACCGCTGCCATTTAAGTTCGCAGCAAGGCCAAAAGACAATACACCAAACAACATCACAAATACCGGGTACAAACCGATGGCCATTAAGGTGACGCGTCTGAAAAGCCATACTGCAATACCGCCGATGGCAAGGCCCACTATCGCTCCCACTCCCATTTGACTGGCAAACAGCGAAAGTAAGTCAACTGGCTTAGTGGTGCTGTCTTGAATAAGCGTAATAAGGCCGATTGTGAGGAATATGGCCATTGGATCATTCGACGCACTTTCCAGCTCTAATGTGGATTTTATTTTTAAAGGAATGCGTATTCCAGCGTTGCGCAAAACAGAAAACACTGCTGCGGCGTCTGTCGACCCTACAATAGCACCAAGCAATAAGCCCTTATAAAGCGGTAAATCGAGAATAACCATAGCTGCGATACCGGTGACCACTGCCGTACCAATTACGCCAAAAGTGGCGAGCAACGCGGCGGGTTTCCACGCCTGCGCTATGGACTTTTTTGACGTTTGTAGACCGCCATCAAATAGGATGAGAATAAGCGCAAATGTACCAATGGCATGCGCAGCATCAGCATTGTCAAAGAAGATTCGCCCGATACCATCTTCTCCAGCCAACATACCTACACCAAGGAATAAAACTAAAACAGGTACGCCAAAGCGCGGGGACAATTTACTGGCCAGTACGCCCAAAATGGCAAGCACTGCACTGAGTAAAATAATGTGATCAACTGCAAACATTATACGTTCCTTATTGCCCTTGATGCTCTCACGCAAATTATTCGGGTATGCGTGAGAGCATCAAGGGTTCCTGTTAATACTGCTACCTTACCGCGTTTTTGCACCAATGTATTGAGATACAAAAGCCCGCTGAGGTATTGGGGTTAAGGAACTTGTGCCGCCTAAGGGATATGCGACAACGAAGCCCTAATCTCTTCTGCAGTAGGCTTTAACTGCGCTTTGCCTTGTTTCTCTCTTCTGCTGCCCAACAAATACAGCAGCGTAGAGGTGATAAACAAGGTCGATGACGTGCCAATTACGACAGCAAAAACCATAGGGACTGCAAAACTTTCTACTGCATCACCACCAAAAATAGCCATCGGTAACAACGCCAACAGCGTGGTAACGGAAGTGAACACCGTGCGGCTTAGCGTGCTGTTCACGGCCCCATTAATAGTATCTGCCAATGGCTTGTTTGGGTCTAAACGCAATAATTCACGGATGCGATCAAGCACCACCACCTTATCGTTTATAGAGTAACCAATGAGCGCCAACAGTGCTGCAACAGCCGTTAAGTTAAATTCGATGCCCGTAAGCGCGAAAAAGCCTATGGTTTTGGTTAAATCGAGTATCACGGTTAGCAGCGCTGCGCTCGCAAAATGCGCTTCAAAGCGTGCCCACAGATACACCAACATGCCGCCACCTGCGATAAGCAATGCTAGAATGGATAGCTCTGCAAAGCCTCCGCTGACTTTGGGTCCAACCATATCAATTTTATCAAAACTTACCTCACTGTCGGCTTGCGAAATCGCACGCTTTAGTGCGTCAGTCTGCTTTGCGTTGCTATTTTCAAGCTCGCCACTGCTATCTAGAACAGGGGCTCGCAATAAATAGTGATGTTCACTGCCATATTCTTGAATTGCTATTTGATGAAAGCCATTGCTTTCAATCACATTCCTTAGCTCATCGGTAGTAAGGGTTGGTGCGGTCAACTCAATCATGGTGCCACCGGTAAAGTCGACGCCATAATGTAAGCCAGGCTTAGCAAACAAGCCGATTGAAAGCACGGTTAGCACTACCGAAACAGCGAGTGCAATTTTACGTTTTGCTAGAAAATTAATACCCCTAAGCTTATCGCTTAACCGCAAAAGAGGTGATGAAAAGCGCAAAGGAACGCGCTGCTGCGCGCGATCTTGCGTATTCTTTTGTTTCGATTTAACCACTCTTAGCATTAACATTTTAGTTAGGGCTACAGCAGTAAATACCGAAGACACCAGACCAAGGGCAATTGTAATTGCAAACCCTTTAATAGGGCCGCTACCAAACATAAACAACAAACTTACCGCTATTAGTGTGGTGAAGTTTGAATCCACAATAGTCGCAAACGCTTTATCAAAACCCACTTCTATTGCACTGGCTGCCGGACGACCTTTTTTACTTTCTTCACGAATACGTTCATTAATCAAAATGTTCGCATCGACCGCCATGCCCATGGTTAGGATCAAACCTGCAATGCCCGGCAACGTCAGAGTTGCGCCAAACAGGGTTAATGCGCCAAACACCAACGCCATATTGATACAAAGAGCAAAACTTGCGATAGCGCCCCACCTGCCATAAATCGCCACCATAAATGCCAATACCAGTAACGCACCTGCCACGCCGCTTTCCACTCCGGTTTGAATTGCATCGCTGCCTAAATCTGGCCCCACCGTACGCTCTTCAATAATGGTAAGTGGCACAGGTAGCGCACCAGTGCGAAGCATTAGTGCAGTGTTGCCCGCCTCGGGCAATGTAAAGTTACCGGTTATTTCACCACGACCACCCGGAATCACGCTATTTATGACGGGGGCTGTAACCACTTTGTCGTCAAGGACGATAGCAAGCACACGGCCGATGTTGTCACGTGTCATAGTGGCAAACTGCTTGGCACCTGCGCTGTCTAATCGGAACGTCACTACTGGCTGGCCATTTTCACTACTTAAGACACCTGCCGCATCAGTAATATGCTCACCTTCTAGCGCCACTTTTTGCTCTAAGCGATAGGTATTACCCGCCGCATCTTGCTTATTCATAACCTGCTCAGACTGGCTATTCGCGGCCCAGTGAAAAGTCATTTGTGCGGTAGTGCCCAATAATTTTTTAACTTGGGTGGGGTCAGACATACCCGGCATCTGAACTAAAATGGCGTCTTTGCCTTGTAGAGTAACGCTAGGCTCAGTAAGCCCCGTTTCGTTCAAACGCTTTCGAACTACTTCAACACTTCGGCTTAACGTGTCTTTAACCAGTTGTTCGGTATATAGCTCGTTAAGCGTAAGGGTAACGGTGCTTTGCTTTATCTCTACATCAAGTGCACTTGAACCATTTGGCTGAGCGGAAATTTGATAGGCAATATCGTTAACTTTTCTAGCATCATCTGCATTACGCAATGTAAAGACGACACTTCCAGAACGACTATCTTTATGAGTGAGTGAATGAGACGTCTTTGTATAGCGCACGTTTTGACTGCGCAATTCGCTAAGTAAGTCACTCGAAAAGCTATTTAGTTGCTTTTCAAACAAGGCGTTGGTGTCTGCGGCTAATAGCAGATGCGAACCACCTTGCAAATCTAAGCCTAAAGATAGTGTGGAAGTGGTGTACCACGTAGGTAGTTGCTGTTTAATTGATTGTGGCAATATGTTGGGCGCAGCGCTCAGTAAACCGAGCATAACGATGAGCACATACACAAAGCCACGAAATGAAAATCGTGCCATTTTAGAATCCTGAATAATTAAATTTTTAAAGCGCCTTAATATGCAGCTAAGCGAACGTGCTAGCGCAATAAGGCAAAAAGAGAATTAGCTCAGGGATAAAGGTGGTCCGCGAGAAGGTTGGCGGTAGTGTTGGCGAGCACGGGGTACAACATATGCCATACCCAAACACAGCACAATAGCCAGAGCAATAAACCCCAAGGTCAATTCAACAATTGCCTCGGGCCCATCGCCTTGATCGTCACTGTTTTCTAGCTTAGTGCCGGTAAACCGTAACGAATAGCTCTTGCCCGCGTAGTTAAATTGGGCAAGTGGTGACTGCTGACTTACTTCAACTTCATTATTAATTTGACCACTTTGGAAGCTTGCACTAAGGATGAGACACGAGAGTACCCATGCCATGAAAAGCGGCATGTAGGACGAAAACCCGTGGCGAAAGTTTAGTGCTCTCAAAGTAGTGAATTGTCTATATGTGAAGGAAAAGTCGCACTTAAGACACGCGCTGTTTTATAGCGCATATATTGGGGCGAGTATACATTAACCAACATCATGAGTAACGAAATTACCGTTGAAGTACATAATTTTTGGGTTTTACATTTCTGCCCATCGCTTCTTCTTGTAAGTTTACTCACTTGGATACAAGGTGATTTTATTTGCTTTTTGTATATCAATTGGCAATGAAGCCATTGCTAGACATAACAGGAAATCGCGAGCCATTTGAGGCCATTTATAATGAATACAGCCAGGAGAATGTCGTTAAGTTCCTTACGGTAGACACACGCAATCCGTCTTCCATATTGAATTCCCTTCAATACGCAAGAGATAATGCGCGCACAATCACAGACGTTATTCCAACAGAAGTTATAAGTAAACGCTGGAAATGGAAGCCAGAACACAAAAGTAAGAAGACAAAACAAAGCCCGCGCTAAGCGTAATGCCAGTCAGTTAAGCTGACTGGCATTTTTCTTTGTGGGGTATTTAGTCGGTCTTTTCCTCACTACTCTGGGGTAATACCTGTCAGGTCGTTTGTCAGGGA
>NZ_VTYM01000028.1:0-48609 GCF_013113925.1 Alteromonas sp. 07-89-2
GTTGTGGGGACTTTGGGGTTAGCATGGTGAACACTCCGAATTTCACTATGCCTATTAGATCAAAGCCCCAGACTTTCGTCTAGGGCTTTTTCAACAGTCTGAGGGCCAGACAATTGTCTGGCCCTTTTTGTATTTACAGTCGACGTGGTTTGACCTATGGTTAGTTAAGACACTTCTTCACCACCTAACTCACGAGCAAGATCGTCTAGTGTAGATAGCGTCGAATCAAATTCACCTACGCCGTAACGGTATTTTACACTCACGTGATGATCCGTACGCCCGAACTTCACTCTTAACCCTTCTGCGTCAATATGCTTCACGGTATTCAAAAAGCGATAGGCAGACATTTCTGTTTCAAATTGAAACTCAACACTGTTTTCCATTTAGGCTTTCCGTTTAAGCAACAATTTCAGGATGAGTATCAATAACTGAAACAACTCGTTGCAGCAAATGGTTATCTTCTTCGCTTATCGAGTCGTATGATAACCAGTCAGCAAGAATGTCGGGAGCTGTTGCCGCTTCGCCTTGTTCCAACTTAGATGTCATCATTTGTAGCTGTACGCTAGAGCGTATAGATGCGTCTGCATCTGGGCTTGGCATACCAGTTGCGACTTCTAATGCTACCGTCAACCATTGTCTATCGTGCTGAGTTGTTTTATTTCCAGTTGACTGACCCAATACGCTTGACCAACGCTTCCCTAACGTTTCCGCTAGAGATTGCTCATCACCACTTCCCTCACCTACACTTAGCTGTAGTAAAGAAATCAGAGCCTGAGCTCGCGCCAATCGGGCTTGAGATTGTGCATTTTTCGCTTGCGCCGCGCGCTTACTTTCAAGTGAATCAATCTTTTTATCTACTTTCGTACGTTGCGCTTTAGGCAAGTCGGTTAACTGAGCGCGAACGTCGCTTATTGATTGACTGAACGTTGCATCATCGCTGTTGATGTCAACAGCTTCCACTTGCTTGAGTAGCGAATCTACTAACGCGTTAAATGCATTATTCTGTACTTTCCGCTCGGCTTTTAAACGTTCAAATACGGTGTCATTGGCAGCCTTAAATTCTGCCCACAACTTACTCTCTTCACGTTTACCTGCATGGCCTACCTGCTTCCATTGGCTTTGCAATTGCTGAGCCTTGTCGGCAGCGCCAGCGACATCTTCTTCCATAGCAAGTTGACAAGCTTGGGTGACTAACGCACGCTTTTGGGCTTGGTTGTCACTTTGCCATTGATTTACTTTAGCCTGAATGGGCGATGATACCGCCTTCCATTCTTGCTTCAGCTGTTCATAAATTTCACGTTCAACCTGACCTGCAGCGTGCCACTGTTTAGACACTCTATCGAAAACTTTCACTAACTCGGCTTCCGGCATGTTAATGTCCATTGCCTTAACGGTAGCGATAATCGACATACGCTGTTCACGCGCAGCAGCCCGCTGTGCATCTAACTTCGCGTAATGCGCTCTACAAGGCTCGAAGGCCTTTTCAAGTGCATCATCGAATTGCTGCTGTAACAACGCGTCATCACTACTTTCTTCACTCGTTGACGATGACGGTGTTAGTGATAACCATTGCTTACGAAGATACTTAATGGCCTCACTTCTTTGCTTAATATTTTCTGCGTCAGCGCTGGCTAACGCTTTTGCTTCTTCTACAAGAGCGGGTTTGCGCGGCGCAGCAAGGTAATCCTGCCATCCTTCTAAGCGCGACACATCACCAGCGGTTTTTTCAAAACGTTTCTCTACATACTTTTTCGCTGAACCAGGAAGCGCAGCATAACTTTCCTGAAGCTTTGCAAATTTTGAAATAGCAACGCGGAATTTACCCTGAGCAATTAAGTTATCGATAACGCTAATGTGCTTTCTAATGTGTTTTACTTGCTCATTTTCTTTGGATTTTTGAGCACGCTCTTTGGCATTTACACTGCTTGTCGCTGCGTTAAAACGTTTAGACAGCGCCTTAGGAATGGCATCGATTTCGCGACTAAGCGCTTTATACGCTTGACGTGCTTCGTCAAACTCCGCTTTAAGAGCCACTACACTACTGCTTTGCAATGCGTCGCCACCATTTACCTGACTCAAATTCTCAGTCGATGCGCTAGCTTCTTCAACGCTCACATCACGGGTATCTTTACCCGACTCGCTATCGCTTGCCGAAACGATCTTAGCGGCAATGTCTTCGAGCGCCTGAAGTTTTATCAGTAGCTTTTGGCCGTATTGCTGCTGCATAGAGAAGCGATCAAGCTGCTCGTTTAGTTCGTCGACAGAGCGCTTAATCTGTGTAATTCGCTTATCAGTTGCAGATTCATCATCGAGACGCGCTAGCTGTTCGAGCGTTGCTTCAACACCGCGCACGCTTTCATTAACCGTAGCAACATCAGCAAGCGTCGCTTCACAAAGCCTGTTATTGTACAACCAAGCTACCTGCTCCTTGGCATGAGTAAGCTGCTGTTCGCACAATGCTTTGGTATTGGCACGTTGCGACGCTTGTTGCTTCTCTTCCCATGCTGGGCGGATACGGCTTAAATATCGCTCGAGCTGCTCACCTATACGCGCGCGCTTTTCTTCATAATCAGCGCGTTCTTCTGAAGTGAGTAGGTCAATTTGAGCAAACAGCCCAGTCAATTCGCTCTCAAGTTCGTTGCGCTTTTCATCAATGGTTTCTACATCTGACTTGTCGAGTAAAGCCTGATATTTTGAAAGTCCCAAAGTGAGCTGCTTTTTAAGCTCCACTGGGCGCATTGCAGCCTCTTTGATAGCATCGATCCGCGCATTAATTTGCGTAACAAGCGCATCATCTGACACTTTCTTAGCAAGCTTTTGCAAATCTGATACGTCTGAATGTGCGTTTATTAGTTGAGTCTGCAGTTGGGGACTTGCGCCTTCTAAAAAAACAAACTGGGTGAAAGATGGCTTCGCTACTTTTTCGATTAGCGCGTTAGCTAGCGCATCATCTTGTAAGAGCATAGGCTCTTTCTTCAACATTTGCGGTACTAACTGCACTACCAAATCGGCGTTGGCTGTTTCAGTTAAAAAAGAGAATATCTCTTGGCGGGAGAGTGTGACATCCCCCTCGCCTAACAAAGCGGCGTTTACCTTTTTCTCCGCCGCTTTTTTAACGCGAGACTGCTTGGCAATTTGTGACATTTTAAGCCACAGCACAAAGCTATTAAGCTTTTCGAGTGCTGCTAAACTGACATTTGCATCTTCGTCATTAAATGCCAGTTCGTGAAGAATTGTTTTTTCCTGTGCCTTTTCGGGAGAGAGACTCTCGATTGCCTGCATCCGTTTTTCAGGCTTTGGGCTTTGGTGTGAAGGCGCAAATATACGACTAAATATCATCCTGTTTAAACCGCGCTATTGTATTATTATCATCCTGCTCATCGCGTAACGAGCGTTTAAAGTCGGCTTTACTTTTATGTACGATTTCGCCGCTTTCACCTACTGTCATATGCTCAGAGGACTTTTCTATTTTTGCTTGATACAGCATAACAGCCTGCATACTGCTTGCTTTTTGCTCTTCGTTTAAAGGCGTGCCATCTGGCCACTTACCTGTTTCAACAGCCTGACGCAGACGCTCGTAAATCTCCGGCGTCATGCTGGCTAAAAGTGCTTCTATATTCATTTAGGAAAAACGCTTAATGTAAACAATACGCGCGCGGTTTACTAAGTACCAAACAAAGCCAACCACTGCGCCCAAAATAGCTAAATTATGTTGCAAATCACCTGGGCGTGTTCCGCCCCAATACATGAAGCCAAAACTCGCAACGAATATCAGCATAGCAAGAAGGGATTGGTTCTGGATACTGGCTAACTTTTTAAATCTTTGTAAGCTTTGTTTGCGCTCTATATCTTCAGAGGTCGCATCACCGATTTTAAAGTCACAGTGAGGACACGTCTTCGCTTTGTCAGACGTTTTTTTGTTACACGAAGGACAGTCAACTAATGCCATATGTTGCTCCTGTTTATTGGGTGCGAAATGGAAATGCGCAACTCGCTATTGAGCGAAGACGCATTTATACGCGGATGGGTATCATACTTAAGTTCATCACAACAATGAAGTCGATTCTGTGGATTAACCTTATCGCCATAAAACAAAAATGCGCAGGGTGTTAACTTTTATACAAAGTTCACCGCTACGCATTTTTACCTGATAGCCAAGTTGCGTTTCCCTTCAGTGAAACTCAAGCAGGGGCAATGCTTTAGGCAATACTCACCTTATTTTTTATGTCGAGACCAGTAGTCGTTAACCGTTTCTTTCATCTCTTTACAAAGCAACATGATGCCGAACAAGTTTGGCAAGGTCATTACCACGATAGCCACAGCTGAAAGTGCCCAAACTAATGTGGTGTCAGAGAATGCAGCCCAAACGAAACCGGCGACGTAGATGACGCGATACGGCATTACGGAACGAGGACCGAACAAATATGTCATAGCGCGATCACCATAATATGACCAAGCGATGGCGGTTGAGAACGCAAACAGCATAAGCCCAATTGACACGATATATTGACCGAAATCGCCAAAGAAACCGCGAGTAAAGGCAATGGTGGTGAGCGCTGCCGAGTGAACCAGTGACTTACCGCTTACTTCAAGATTCTCTTTAACCGGCTTTCCGTCGACAATCTTAAGCGTGCCAGTAAACAAGTCTTCACTACCTACTGCATACTTCACGTCTTCTGCTACAGACCTAGCGTTAAGCAGTGTAAAACCATCGCTTACAGCCGTGCCGTTAACAACGGTAATTGAGCCAGTGTAAGGCTGTACATTGTTACCTTCAATTTCATTCAAGTAACCATATAGTTTGTTTACGTCATCCTGATTCGAGTCGTCGTATTGACCTGCAACAAAGTACATGTCTGAACGATCGAAGACGTTTTCGTGTTTTTCTTTCCACACGCCCGACGACAGAATAACCAAACCCGTTACGGTACAAATTAGAATAGTGTCGATAAAGGGTTCAAGCAGTGACACCATACCTTCTGAAGCAGGCTCTTTCGTTTTTGCTGCTGCGTGAGCGATAGGTGCAGAACCTTGACCCGCTTCGTTTGAAAACAGGCCTCGGTTAACCCCACGGTTAAACGCATAAGCTAACGAAGCTCCCAAGAAACCACCTGCGGCAGCTGAACCAGTAAACGCATCACCGATAACTGCGGCAAACGAAGGCCCTATGTTGTCAAGATTAGCGAAAATAACCGCTAGCGCACCGATGAGGTAGATAACAGCCATAACTGGAACAACACGCGCTGTAAACGCGGCAATGCGTTGGATACCACCAAGAATTACCAAGGCAAGAAGAATACCCAGTACACTACCTACCATCCAAGGCTCGAAGCCAAACGTTGCTTCGATACTTTGCGCGATACCATTACTTTGAGGAAGGTTTCCGGTACCAAATGAGCTGACTACCGTTGCAACAGCAAATGCAACCGCTAACCACTTCATGTTTAGGCGACGGTCCATGTAATACATAGGGCCACCGGCCATGGTGCCGTCTTCTGTCTTTACGCGATATTTGTGCGACAGAGTAACTTCAACGAATTTTGTAGTCATACCTAAAAAGGCGGTTACCCACATCCAAAATAGTGCAGCGGGGCCACCAAGGAAAATAGCGAATGCAACACCTGAGATGTTACCTGTACCTACGGTACCAGACAGTGCGGTAGTTAGCGCGCGAAAATGGGTGGTGTCGCCTGGATCGCTTTCTTTATCAAACTTACCGGTAACAACCTGCCAAGCATGTTTAAAGAAACGAATTTGCGGAAATTTAAGATAAACCGTAAAGAAAAGACCTACGCCTAACAGTACATAAGGAAACCAGAACGCGCCTCCTAAGAATCCATCGAGCATAGTTAGAAAACCATATAACCCTTCCAACGTTATTCCCCTTTTTTATTATGTTTAATTGTTGTTTTATTTTAATAATTAAAAGGCCTCTTTTTGTCGAGGCCTTTTTGCGGAAACTTTCGCTTCCTTATTTTTATTTTATTGCTCTGATGCTTTTAGCTTTTTAACAACTGCATTCACACCAATAAGTAAATCTTCACCTAATTGACGGCTACGCTGTACCGACCAACCGTAGATATCGTCCGGTACATCTGCATTGTCTTTAAATGGCATTTCCACCGTATATGCCATACATTTGAATTTCTCGCCCACCGCATTTGACGCTACGGTTAAATTAGCCTTGCCTGGCTCATCTTTATCGTAACCAAATTCATCTTGAAACTCTGGCGTAGCGTTCAACAGCGCATCTTTAAACGTATTTTCAAGCATTTTGATGGTGTCATTGTAGCTAGGGTTACCCTCACTTCCTGCGACAAAGTTGTACGGCAATGCCTCATCACCGTGCAAATCAAGATACATGTCTACACCAATTTCGCTCATTGCATTCAGTACGTAAAGTACTTCTGGGCTTTTTTCTTGCGAAGGCGTCGCCCACTCGCGGTTTAGATTGGTTCCTACAGCGTTGGTACGCAGATGACCGCGTGCGCTGCCGTCTGGGTTCATGTTTGGCACAATGTAGAAAACAGCATTATCAAGCAACTGTCGCGCCAAACCATCTTGCTCGTCGAGCAGACGATAAATAATACCTTCGGCACACCACTCGGCCATGGTTTCGCCAGGGTGTTGACGTGCTGTGATCCAGACTTTTTTCTTTTCTGGTGTTTCTTCACCGATAACCAGCATAGACATATCACGGCCATCAAGGGTAAGGCCTAGGAATTTGTGCTCGCACAGTAGTGACATCTGCGCGTCGTGCACAAGATCAAGGTGACGTTCGTAGCTAAAAGGAATGAAATACGCGAAGTATACGCTTGGCTGTTCTAGCGTTAGTGAGAACGTAAGATTGTCACCGTCAAATTCGCTAGGAATTCTAAACCAAGTTTGACGGTCGTAAGACGCTAGAACGTTATATCCCTTCCAACCTTCTGGATACGCTGACTTAGCCAGATTACCAATCGTCATTGTGTGAGTTACAAAAGTTTCGCCCACTAAACGAAAATGGAACCACTGAGCAAATTCAGATTGGTTGTCGTTGGGAATGGTTAGACGGATATCGTCTGGTGATTGTGCGGTAACAACTTCAATGTTACCGCTGTCGAATTGACTGGAAATATGCATAGACTGTCGTTTTCCTCATTATTTGAGCGCTAATTTAGCATAGACGTAAACACAAATTCCACGCACACAGCGGGTTTTGTACTATCGAAAGTATACAAAATGTTTACACCATCAAAAAACCGACCACTTAGGTCGGTTTTTTATACAGTTAATTAAATTGCGTGTTGCTTAAAGCGGCAACGTAGGGAAACTTAGCCCTGCCATATCACGAACCACGCGCAGTACCTGACAGCTGTAACCAAACTCGTTGTCATACCACACGTATAGTGTCAGGCGGTTATCTGCGGCGATGGTCGCCTGAGAGTCAACCACAGACGCCGCGCGAGAGCCGACTAAGTCTGTTGACACAATCTCTTTACTTGCCGTGTAGTCAATTTGGTGTTGAAGCTTTGAGAACAACGCGGTATCGCGCAAGAACTCGTTAACTGCAATGCGATCCACCGGCGTTTTAAGATTTAGGTTCAAAATCGCTAGCGATACATTAGGTGTAGGTACGCGGATAGCATTACCGGTAAGTTTACCTGCCAGTTTCGGGTACGCTTTGGCAACGGCTTTCGCAGCGCCCGTTTCGGTAATAACCATATTAAGTGGCGCACTACGTCCACGACGATCACCTTTGTGGTAGTTATCGATAAGGTTTTGGTCGTTAGTGTAAGAGTGAACGGTTTCAACGTGACCGTTTTCAATGCCATATTCTTCGTCTAGCGCTTTAAGTACCGGCGTTATTGCGTTAGTTGTACAGCTTGCAGCAGATACAATTGTGTCTTCTGGTGTTACTTCTTCGTCATTTACACCGTGTACGATGTTCTTGATGTCACCTTTACCCGGGGCAGTAAGGATAGCTTTCGCTGCCCCCTTAGCTTTAAGGTGTAGGCCAAGGCCATCGCGGTCACGCCAAATACCCGTGTTGTCTACGATGATAGCGTTATCGATACCATATTGCGTGTAATCCACTTCATCGGGGCTGTTGGCATAAATGACTTGAATGTATGAACCGTTTGCTTTTAGCGCGTTACGCTCGTGGTCAACTGTAATGCTGCCGTTGAACGGCCCATGCACTGAATCGCGGCGCAGTAAGCTTGCGCGTTTTTCTAGGTCGCCATCGCGCCCGCCACGAACCACAATGGCACGTAAGCGAAGCTTATTGTTTTTACCCTGGCGTTCAATAAGCAAGCGAGCAAGTAAACGACCTATACGGCCAAAACCATATAGTACAACGTCCTGAGGTTTCTGGTCGTCCTCTTTATCGGCAACGTCGTTTAGTTTTTCGTTAAGGTAGGCCGTAAGGTCGTTGTTGTCGACCGCAGAACCGTAGTGAAAATCAAAAGCCAATTTACCAATATCAATTTGTGCAGGAGCAAGCTTCATGTTGCTCAAGGCTTCTAAGATTGGATAGCTTTCGCGTAGGCGTAGCTTAATACCTTCGTGCAGACGCACTTTGCGGTGCGCTTTAATAACATCAATAGCACTGGCGTTCAGTAGCGAGCGTCCATAAACCGAAATTTCAACTGCCTTATTGCGATACAATTTACCAATAAGGGGCAACATCATTTCTGCGTATTCCTGACGCTCTTGCCAGCTGCTTTGTAATTCCTGCTCAAACTGTTGATTCATGCTTCTGCCTTCATCGATATTAATTTAACGGTGTTGTCATTGTTGTATGCGCGGCCAATTTTTTGTGGCACAAACACGTACAACTGATCCTAATTACGCGTCAGCTTTTTATTATTTTTAGGGTACACTAGGTGAGTTTTCGCCTGACGGTGACGAGCAGTATCTTAAATAAACAAGCAAGGAAGACCAAATTGTTGATAAGTTTCAAAACCTCTATGAAAACTCGTATAACAACGAATTTATTTAGTAAGTTTCCAACAAAAGGTTATGTAACGACGGTGTGGCTCGCAGCAGCGACAACACTGACGGGTTGTGGCGATCTTTTTGAACCTACTATCAGTGAAATTTGTGAATCTCACAGCGAGATTTGCTTAGATTTGAGTTTGGATGCCCGTTGTCGCGGCGAGCGAGCTGAGATTATTCGCCTGCGTTACTACAATCAAGATTCAAAAGACGACGCTTACAAATTCCCACTTCTTCTGAGCTTCGAAGAGTATCTCACCTGCGTTGAAGAAGTGCAGCATATCGAACACGTTAAACGCAAAGGCAAGGAAGCGACACGGCTAAAAGGCGTTATTACTGCTCAGCGTGAAATTAAACGCCTAAGCCGCGAGACGAAAGACTCCCTTGATCCTTACCTTTCTTACTATCATTGGACACGATATAACGACAAAGAGGCTTTTCATCGCTTTGAGCGCTACGCTGCCAGCAACCGCGTAAGCGATCCAAAGCTACTGGTCGCACTGGCCTCTGTTCAGATTAAAACAGACCAAAAGCGTACTATTGAAACCTTATATCGCGCGCTAAGTTTATATAAAGATAGCGACGACATTGATGTCAGTATTTTCTACTCGCTTGCTTCAATGGGAATGGATATGGACAACTATCGTTTTTCTTACGTCTGGTATGGTGTGGCTGAAGCCTTCGATGAAAGACTTAACGACACTCAGCGTGTTCAACTTGGACAACGCTATGCCCTTCCAGTAGGTATTCTAGATAACATTGTTGATGAAATAGTCAGTAATTTGAATAGCGCGACCTTCAACGCAGATTCATTGAAACTGGATAAGCTCTAATTTTTTGAAACTCAATTACACAATTTCATTGGTAAATAATTAAAAAAACCGCCGTTTATGGGCGGTTTTTTATGATTGGATCTCTCGACTTTCCACATGAGGTCAAAATTTAATCAGATGTTTACCTTAATCAAGCGCTCACCTAGGGCTTTTTAACCTTTAATTTGTGTATCATCTTCGCCTTTAAAGGTCATAGATAGCGAATTTACGCAGTAGCGTTGACCCGTTGGCGCAGGACCATCTGGAAATACATGGCCTAAGTGCGAGCCACACTGCTTACAAAATATCTCAACCCTACGCATACCGTGACTCAAGTCTTCTCTGTAATCTACATTACCGTCATCAAGCTGCTTATAGAATGAAGGCCATCCACAACCAGCATCAAATTTAGTATCTGAGGGGAAAAGTGGCGCTTCGCAGCACTTACACACGTACAATCCATCTCGCTGCTCGTCTAACAATACTCCAGTGAAAGGTCGCTCAGTACCCGCTTCGCGGCATACATAATATTCCTCGTCAGTGAGCTCAGTTTTCCAGTCTTTTTTAGCTATTGATGCGTTTGCTTTTTCATCTGTCGACATAACTTACCTCTTAAAACAAAAAAGGTGTATTTGAAAACAAATACACCTTTCGATAGTTTACGCTCAATTATGAGCGCGTGTAACACTATTTAGTTCATACTATTTTTTGATAGCGGTTTGCGGACGTGCAGGATCACTCCACTCGATGTGATACTTTTTACCAGCTGGCTTATCTACACGCTGATAGGTATGTGCGCCAAAATAATCGCGTTGTCCTTGCAGCAAATTAGCAGGTAACACAGCTGTGCGATATGAATCGTAATAGCTTAGCGCCGACATCATTGCAGGGCAAGGCACGCCAGCCAGTGTCGCTTGGGCGATAGACTCACGCCAGTCAGCTTGATACTGCGTAATTTGTTCCGCAAAGAACGGGTCCAATAGCAAGTTGGCTAAGTCTTCGTTATTCTCGTAAGCCTGAGAAATAGACTGAAGAAATACGGCGCGAATAATACAGCCTGCACGCCATATTTTCGCTATTTCACCAAACTCCAGTGTCCAGCCGTGTTCTTTGCCTGCCATAGCCATTAACTGGAAGCCCTGTGCGTACGCACAGATCTTAGAGCAATAAAGCGCTTGCTCTAGCTTGTTGATGATCGACATTTTCTCATCATCGCTGAACGATGGCGCATCAGGGCCTGAAAGGACCTTACTCGCAGCTACACGCTCGTCTTTCAAACTAGAGATACTGCGCGCGAATACCGCAGAAGTGATGGTCTGTGCCGGACTACCTACTTGTAATGCGCTTACTGCAGTCCAAAGGCCTGTACCTTTTTGACCTGCTCTATCTAAGATCACATCAACCAACGGCTGCTGTGTTTCTGGATCCATTTGCTCAAGAACTTCAGCACTAATTTCCATCAGGTAGCTATTCAGCTTGCCTTCGTTCCAGCGACGAAACACCTCTGCTATTTCAGCTGGCGCCATATGTAGCGCTTCGCGCATAACATGGTAAGTTTCGCAGATAAGCTGCATGTCGGCGTATTCGATACCGTTGTGCACCATTTTTACATAGTGCCCGGCTCCAACCGGACCGATGTAGGTCGCACATGGTTCGCCTTCTAACACTGGTTGACCTGGCGTATGGCTTTCTAATGGTTTACCTGTTTCTGGGTCAACCTTTGCAGCAATAGCTTTAAGAACAGGCTCAATGCGTGTCCATGCATAAGGGTTGCCTGAAGGCATAAGAGATGGCCCGAAACGAGCGCCTACTTCACCACCTGACACGGCGGTAGAGAAGAAGATAAATTTACCTTTGTACTGCTCTTCACGTGCTACAGAGTCTGTCCACAAACTGTTGCCAGTATCAACCACGATATCGTCAGCGTGAATTCCGGCGTCAATAAGATGATTGCAAACGTGGTCAACAGGATCGCCAGCAGGCACAGAGATAATAATAAGATGCGGGGCTTTTAACTTGCTTAAAAGCTCGGTGTAAGAACTGCAGCCTTCAACGCGAGGCTCAGTATTTTCAGCTCTTTCGCTTGCGTCTTTGGCAAGAATAGACTCAACTTTATTTTGGTCTAAATCGAAACACGCTACACGATAGCCGTGGTCCACTAGGTTCATGGTAAGGTTACTACCCATCACCCCTAAACCGATAAAACCAATGTCACACGACTTGTCTTCGTGCGAATTACCACCTTTCTTTTGCATAGGAACACCCTCACATTTCAGATGGCTGCGCATGATACCACCTGAAAGAATAAAGAACAGTCTAAGCTAACAATTTAGTGCGCAGTGGTGTAATTGTCACCAGCGGTAAACATTAACGGGTTTTGTAAGCAAGTTTAGCCGAGACTTTGGCACGCATTCAGCACCTGCGTTATGCGCTTTTACCCATGCTGTATGAAATTCACACAAAGGTAAAGACTCTGTTTCCTATTCAGCTAAAGTGCACTGGGTAAAGTGCCGTTTAGCGGCACTCTGAAATTCGTTAACGGCACTCTTAACCAAGTATAAGGTCGTATTGTAAGCCATTATTCTATCCAGAGAACTGAGAGAAACTGAACAAGGTTAGCGATTTGCTGGCCTGTAAAAACACCTTCTGAATGCAAATTGAAGGCTGTTCTTCAAGAGAGCTGTAGCGCGTATCCAGGTGCATGGTCCACCCTCCCCTGGGTATGACAGAAGGTAGGTGAAAACGCACGTCGCTTTCACTTGCATTAACACACAAGAACCAATGCTCTGGCTTCTGTTCGCCCGTTACACAACCTTTTATTTCCACACCAAACGCCTTGTTATGATGCGCATTCCAATCTTCAGACGCTTTGTCAGAACCATCGGGCTTATACCAATTTATTTCTTTTACATTTCGTGAGAGCGTAAAAGTATCATCGTTCAGCTTTAGTTCGCTTAACAGTGAAGAGGACTGACGCAAACGGATCACATATTGGCAGAAGCTAAGAAAATCTTGCTTGCGCTTGTTTAATTCCCAATTCATCCAGCTAATAGGATTATCCTGACAATAGGCATTATTATTGCCATTTTGGGTGCGGCTTAATTCATCGCCACCAAGAATATGCGGTGTACCTTGCGAGAAGATCAGCGTTGCAAAGAGATTGCGCTTTTGACGTTCACGCATAACGAGTATCTGCTCGTCATTCGTTTCCCCCTCAATACCATAATTGGCAGACAGGTTGTGTCCATGGCCATCTCGATTTTCTTCTAAGTTATCGAGATTGTGACGCTCGGCGTAGGTCACCATATCGTGCAGCGTGAACCCATCGTGATATGTCACGTTATTTACCGACGTACTGATATGTCGATGGCCTTTGTGAAATATATCCCGTGAGCCCATTAAGCGGGTAGCAAAGTCCGCGGTAACGCCATCGTCTCCACGCCAGAAGGCGCGCACCGTATCGCGGTATTTATCATTCACCTCTAACCACGGAGACGGGAAGTTACCCACTTGGTAGCCTCCAGGCCCAATATCCCAGGGTTCGGCAAGCAATACTTTCTCTTTTAAGACAGGATCGCTATTAATGGCTCTCAATAGCCCAGATTTTTTACTGTATTCTTGTGGCTCTCTTCCCAAGCATACTGCTAAATCGAAACGAAAGCCGTCAACGCCAATTACGGATACCCAGTGGCGCATGGCATCTAAAATAAGTCCCATCATAAATGGCTGCGCGGTATTTACCGTGTTACCGCAGCCTGAGTGGTTGGAATAAACCAATTCTCCGTTTTTCGTTTGCTCTAATAAGTACGCTTGGTAAGGGCAAAACCCCTTATAAGAAAGAATAGGACCGCCATTGCCTGCCTCTGCTGTATGGTTAAATACCACATCAACAATGACCTCAAGTCCGGCTGTATGATAAGCATCAACCATAGACTTCAGTTCAGCAAGCGCGTCTGACACACCGTAGCGTGGTTCAGGCGCAAAGAAGTTAACCGGGTTGTATCCCCAATAATTAGTTAAGCCTTTCTCTGTTATAAATGGTTCAGGCATGAATGAGCACAACGGCATAAATTGCACCGTGGTTATGCCTAATGCTTTGAGATGCTTGATGACACTCGGATGGGCAGCACCGATGAATTTGCCACGATGTTCTTTAGGTACATCGGGATGGAGTTTTGTGAGCCCTTTAATATGTGCTTCGTAAACTACTCGCTTGTGTTTCGGGATAACAGGCGCGCTAACATGACTGGGCGCATAGTCATTTTGATCAATTACTATGCACTTGGGGATCATAAACTGAGAGTCATGTTTGTATTGCCTAGCGTCCCATTTTATTGCGCGACTAATTTTCTTGGCATAAGGGTCGATCAGCAGTTTGTCGGTGGGTACTGCATGTAACCCTCCCTCACCGCGTTCTACGCGATAACCATAGTATTGTCCTGCGCTAACGCCGCTAAAGTAGCCATGCCAGACATCACCGGTTTTCTCAGGCAAAGGATGCTCACTCACCGCCTCTTCTGTGTCACTATTGAAAAAACACAGCACGACCGCCTTCGCATCGGGCGCGTATACGGCAAAATTACACCCATCTTGTGTAACTGTTGCGCCAAGTGGATATGCCTTCCCCATTCCACTTTCTACAATTAGTGCGGTGTCTCGAATTTCGTTCACTTCGTTCTCAATTTATCTCTTCACTAGGGCGTGTCGCCCTAGTCGGATTAATCCACATTGGCAACATAAAATACTGTGGCTAGCGGCGGTAACGTGATTTCTGCAGAGTGTGTACGCTCATTCCAAGGTATGGTTTGCGTATTTACAGTAGAAGCAACGTCGTAGTCACTACCCCAATATGCACCATCATCTGTATTTAATGCTAGCGTCAGCGTGCATGCATCATCTACGCCTATTCTGAAGTTCTGACGCGGCACAGGCGTAAAATTAGATACCACATATACTTTTTGCCTCGCATCTTTTGACATACGAACAAATGAAACTACGCTTTGGTCTGCATTATTGTGGTCCAACCAAGCAAAGCCCCCTGGTTCGTGGTCTTGCTCGTAAAGCGCTGGCGTAGACGTATAGAGGTGGTTGAGCGCCTTATAAAGCGCTTGAATGCCTTTGTGCTTTTCGTAATCGAGCAAGTGCCAGTCTAAACTACTGTCATGGTTCCATTCTCGTGCCTGCGCAAGCTCGTTCCCCATAAAGTTAAGCTTCTTGCCGGGGTGGCCGTACATAAAGCCCGCGTAACAACGCAGGTTAGCGGCTTGCTGCCATTCATCGCCAGGCATTTTATGCAGCATGCTGCCTTTGCCGTGTACCACTTCATCGTGCGAAATCGGCAGCACAAAGTTTTCGTCAAACGCGTAAACCATGCTAAAGGTAATATCGCCATGGTGATAGTTGCGATAGGCGGGGTCTTTAGCGATGTAGTGCAATGAGTCGTGCATCCACCCCATGTTCCACTTAAAGCCAAAGCCCAAACCACCATCAAATACTGGACGAGAAACCTTGGGAAACGACGTTGATTCTTCGGCAATAGTCATGGCGTCAGGGAAGTGCTTGTACACTTCTTCATTCATCCATTTCAGTAAGCTGATGGCTTCGTAATTTTCGTTGCCACCATCCACATTCGGGATCCACTCTCCGTCATTGCGTGAATAGTCGAGATAAAGCATGGATGCCACTGCATCAACCCTGAGTCCGTCAACGTGAAATTTGTCTAGCCAAAACAATGCGTTTGCAACTAAAAATTGACGAACTGTGTCTTTGCCGAAATCGTAAATACAAGAATTCCAATCCGGATGCCAACCTTTTCTCGGATCTTCATATTCATAAACACAAGAACCATCAAATCGCGCCAAGCCATGGCCGTCTTCTGGGAAATGCGCAGGTACCCAGTCGATAATTACGCCTATACCTGCTTGGTGGGCCTTATCAACAAAGTATTTAAATTCATCTGGGTTTCCAAATCTACTCGTTGGTGCGAACATTCCCACGGGCTGATAGCCCCACGAACCGTCGAAAGGAAACTCGGAAATAGGCAGCAGTTCAACGTGAGTGTAACCCATATCGCTGACGTAGCTTATTAAGTCATCGGCAAGCGCTTTGTAAGTAAGGTAGCGCGCATCAGTATCAATACCCGGGCGCTTCCAAGAGCCAAGGTGCACTTCATAAATGCTCATTGGGCTGTTGTACTTGTTCCCCTTTCGCTTTTCCATCCATGCACTATCATTCCACTCATAGTTATTGTGGTTGTAAATTTTCGAAGCATGAGAAGGATACTGCTCTGCACTGAAGCCAAGTGGATCAGCCTTGTGCGGTAGATCGTGGCCGTGTGCATCTTTAATGTGATACTTGTAGCGCTCTCCCTCTGCGAGTTCTGGCACAAACAGTACCCAGTATCCCATAGAGGTCTTTTCCATAGGATGCGTGCGCCCATCCCACTGATTGAAATCGCCAATGAGCGACACCGTACTCGCATTGGGCGCGAAAACGCAGAACCTGACACCTTTTACCGAATCGCCTTGTGATGAAGTGAGTGTTAAAAGTTGCGCGCCCGCTTGCTCGTACAAATTTGAAGGCTTGCTATCGATGTAGTGTACCGCATGGTACGCCTGCTCGGAGAATTGATAAGGGTCGATATAGCCCTTATCGTCATTTAAGCCTTCGGCGATAACACGATAAATTTCACCCTGATATTCTTTAGGTAATGGTGTTTCAAAAAGACCATTGTTGGAGGTCGCGGTTACATTTGCTAGCGCTGTATTCTCCCATTTAATCGTTATTTGACTGGCATTGGGGTGCCAAACGCGAAGTATCGATTCTTGTTTATTGGTAATTACACCTAAATGGGAAAACGGCTGTGAACATAATACCTGTTCAAACTGCTGCGCTAATTGCATTCGCTACTCCTAGTAAAAACCCGCATGGCAGCGGGTTGAATTGTGAGCTTAAATGCGTTGACCACATTTAAGCTCTGTCTAGTACCGTACTGATACTCTATCTTACTCGTTTAAGTTACCCAAGCAACATACTATTACCCTTTATTCGATAATAGTAATTAACCTTGACTTGCTTGCTTTCTGGCGAGAGTAAGTTTAGACGCTAACTCATTTATATCATGTCTATCGAACATCGACTCGATATTCTCGGTTAGCTTTCTTCGCCAGTTCGGATACTCGTCAAATGTGCCCGGAATATTTACCGGCTTATCCATTTCTAACCAGTCTTCTAACTGAAGGCTTAACAGAGCACTTGAACCACCAGCCATGTGTACCTGCATACCGTTATTCAATTCACGATTCATCCCTGTATAGTTAACATCGTGACCCACGTTGTCGCCAATTGAGCCGTGGCCGTGCAAAGTATCTAAAATCGCCTGTTTGTTTTCGTGACGATCCGCATAAAGCGTTTGTAGAATTTCTTCTGTTGGATATAGCCCTATCTCTTTGCCTAACTCTAAATCTAGACAGTGCCAGTAACCAATCAGCGTCGGCATATCGTGAGTAGTCAATGTTGACATAGACTGAACAGGATAATGGCTAGGTGAGAAGAAACCACCGTCTTCGGCTTGTTCGAAGAAAAATACGCGGTATGAGTACACGCCATTATCGGCAAGCTTACTGCGAATTTCTTCTGGTACAGTACCCAAGTCTTCACCAATAACCAGGCTTTGATTACGGTGACTTTCTAGCGCTAAAATACCAAGCAAATCATCTACAGGGTAATAAACGTAACCACCATCTTTTGCATTATCACCTTTCACTACCCACCATAAACGCAGCAACGCCATAACGTGATCGATGCGCAGTGAACCCGACGACGCCATGTTAGACGCAAACAAGTCAATAATAGGTTGATAACCCTGTTCATACAACTTACGAGGGTCCATAGGCGGCAACCCCCAGTTCTGGCCTAGTGGGCCTAAGATATCCGGTGGAGCACCTACGCTTGCGCCCGTGCAGTATAGGTCTTTGTTACCCCAAATTTCTGCACTGCCTTCGCTCACCCCTACCGCTAGGTCGCGATAAAGACCAATAGTCATACCCGCATCTGTAGCTTTACTACTTGCAAGTTCAAGCTGCTGCGCCGCAATCCACTGCAAGAACAAGTAGAATTTAACGTCTTGTTCGTTAGCGCGCTTAAACTTGGCAACGGCTGGGTTGTGATAGTCTTTATATTCTTGTGGAAATACCGGCCACCCCCAGCTGTCTTTACCTTCAGCTTTTAGGTGCGATTGCAAGGCATCGTACACTGCCAAGATATCTAAGCTTTCACCGCCCGCTTCCACAAACGCTTTAAACGCTTTATTTTGTTTGGTGTTTTTACGAAGGTATTTGGCATCATAGGCATCAAATACCGCTTTAAGGGCGGCCAATTTCACATGAGCTACCGCTTCATAGTCTACATGTTCTACACTACGTGCATGTTCCAAGGTAGCTTTAAACTCATCACTGCTTACTACCGCTTGTACTGATGCATCCTCGAAGCCATCAATGGCTGTCACATCGATATACAAATAATTAAGCCAGCGACGTGAGCTTGGTCCATAAGGCGAGCACGCATTAGGGTTTGCAGGGTAAAGCGCGTGAATAGGATTAAGCCCGATAAAGTCTGCGCCCACACCAGCGGCTTTTTCAATAAGCAGAGCTAAATCAGAAAAGTCACCAATTCCCCAGTTCTTTTCACTGCGAACGCAGTAAAGCTGAACGCTTAAGCCCCATATTTTTTTACCTTCTCTGATCTCTTTCGGTGTATAGCACGCTTCTGGTGCCACAATTAAGCGAGAACGCGCAAACTCATCGTCGTCAGCGCTTAAGGCTACATCGTGGTACCCAAGAGGTAAATCCAAAGGTAGGGTTAACACGTATTCATGAAACTCGACATCGTCGATATGCGCCATTGTCGTCATTTCTTGGTCGACTGGAGTAAATTGGTGAGTGAGCACGTCACCATTTTCACAGGTAACCGTTAGCGTGTGGTCATCGTTTACTAACTCGATAGGCAAACGAACTGCTAGGTTGATTTCTTGGGTATTGCGAACTACTTGAACAGGATTTAACGGCGACAACCATACCGACTTTATATCTTGTGTAATTTGCGACTGAATTTTTTCGTCACTGCTGGTGTCATAGCCAAGTGTGTTGAGCAGTTTTGCTTTACTTGATTCTGCGATGGTTGCTGGTTTTCCCCATGCGTCGACGTATTGGGTTTCTATTCCCCGCATTTCAACCAGTTGTTGCAGAAGTTGTTGTGTCATGGTGTGTCATTCCTGTTATTCGGTGAAAAACGCACTCGCCAGAGGTTTAAAGGTGCGTCTGCAAACAAATTTTTAACATTATTCTAGAAACAAAGGCTTCGCGATATGTGAATACGATTGCAATAGCGCTAATTCGTAATTTTGCAACACTTTTGCTTTTTATTTTGCTAATTATGGCATTTTGATCCATACTTTACGTAATTTATTTTCATTTTATTTAAATAATCGGGGTACGTTATGACAATTCGCATCGGTATCAATGGTTTTGGCCGTATTGGACGCCTAGTAATGCGCGCAGCAGCCGAGCGCAACGACATCGAAGTTGTTGCAATAAACGACTTACTAGACACGGACTACATTGCTTATCTTTTGAAATACGACTCTACACACGGTCTATTCGACGGTGAAGTTACAGTAGATAACAATAGTCTAGTTGTAAATGGCAAAACTATCCGCATTACTTCTGAAAGAGATCCAGCAGCGCTTAAATGGGACGAAGTAGACGTTGACGTAGTTGTTGAGTCGACAGGTTTATTCCTGACTAAAGAAACTGCCACGAAGCATATTGAAGCTGGTGCGAAGAAAGTTGTAATGTCTGCACCGTCTAAAGACGACACGCCAATGTTTGTAATCGGTGTTAACCAAGAAAGCTACGCTGGCGAAACTATCGTTTCAAACGCGTCTTGCACAACTAACTGTCTTGCTCCACTTGCCAAAGTGCTTAACGATAAATTTGGTATCGTGGACGGCCTGATGACGACCGTTCACGCGACTACTGCGACTCAAAAAACGGTAGATGGCCCTTCAATGAAAGATTGGCGTGGCGGCCGCGGCGCGGGTCAAAACATCATTCCATCGTCAACTGGTGCTGCAAAAGCCGTAGGTAAAGTTATCCCTGAGCTTAATGGTAAGTTAACTGGTATGGCTTTCCGTGTACCTACCCCAAATGTTTCAGTAGTAGACCTTACTGTAAATCTTGCGAAGCCGGCTAGCTACGATGAAATTTGCGCAGCGATGAAAGAAGCCTCAGAAGGCGAGCTGAAAGGTATCATGGGTTACACTGAAGATGCGGTTGTGTCTAACGATTTCCTTGGCGATGCACGCACATCGGTATTTGACGCCACAGCAGGTATCGCGCTTACTGACACATTTGTTAAGCTAGTATCTTGGTACGACAACGAATGGGGCTACTCAAACAAGGTTCTAGACCTTGTGGCTCACATTTCTAAGTAATAAACAAAATATAAAACAAATAGTTAAACTATTTGTTTCAAAATTGAGTTAATCTAAAGGTGCAAACATTATGTTTGCACCTTTTTTGTTGTCTCATATAAAGACGGTTTCCAGCGATGCCTATTTTCCCGTCATCTATTAGTAAGTTAAGTATTCAGTCCAAGGAGGACTTATGTCACCTGTGAATTCAGTTACCGTTAGCGAGTCTAATGGCCTCACCTTTTTAGATGTGGATAACGCTTTCGCCACAGCGCGTATAAGTTTATTTGGTGGCCATATTTTGTCTTTTGTTCCTAAAAGCGATAACAAAGAGCGGCTATGGGTAAGCCCACACGCTTATCTAAATGGAGAGCGTCCAATTCGCGGTGGAATACCTGTTTGTTGGCCATGGTTTAGCGACGACCACGGGAGGGAAAAAGGTTCCCTGCCCTCTCACGGCTTTTTAAGAACCCAAGTGTGGAAACTAATTCATTCAGAAGATACAGAAAGCGGAACAACGATTACGCTTTCGCCAAGCTTTACCCGAGCTGAAGGGTTTGAAAACGATTGTAACGTGACCATGGTAATTACAGTTGGTGAGACGATGGACGTCGCGCTAACTACAGAAAATACGGGGGTTGTACCATTCGAATTTAACTGTGCGCTACATACATATTTCCACGTTGATCACATTCAACATACCAAAATAACTGGAATTGAAGGTCAATATAAAGACAAACTTGACGACTGGGGACTTAAGACGACACCGAGTCCTTACACTATCACAGGCGAAACGGATCGCATTCATGTTGCGCCGATTAAAACAGCAGAAATTGAAGTCGAAGGCAACACGTTTACGGAAGTGGTATCCGACGGCAATGACTCTTTGGTAGTGTGGAACCCGTGGTTAGGCGCCGCGTCTATTTCAGACATGGACCCATTTGGCTATAAGCATATGTTGTGCGTAGAAACATCGCTAACTCAGGGAAAGACACTGTCCCCCGGTGCTAGCCACACACTGAAACAATCTATTGTTCCGAAGTAAATTATTTGAAGTGCAAGCGCAATTTCGCTGACACTTCGGAAGGTAGACAGTCGCAGTTCACGATCAAGAGATATAAAAAAACCTGCCAATGAGCAGGTTTTTTCATTTAAAGGTTCAGCAAATTACTGTTTAGCACCCGCAACAGCTTCTTTTGCTAGCTGCGTAATACGCGCCCAATCACCTGATTCAATTGCGTCGTCAGGGGCAAGCCACGAACCACCTACACATTTAACGTTGTTAAGCGCTAAATAGTCATTGTAGTTGTTTGGACCAATGCCACCCGTTGGGCAAAACGTCACATCAGGGAAAGGACCGCTGATAGATTTGATAGCTTTAACGCCACCCGAGGCTTCAGCTGGGAAGAATTTCATGTGGGTGTAACCCGCGTCTTTACCTTTCATCAAATCTGAAGTTGAAGAGATACCAGGGATAAGTGGAATTTCTGAATCCATACCCGCTTTTAGCAAATCAGCCGTCATACCTGGGCTAATTGCGAACTTAGCGCCGGCTTCAACTACCGCTTTAAGCTGCTGTGCGTTGGTTACTGTACCCGCACCAATTAGAGAATCAGGTACTTCGTCGGCAATGCGTTTAATAACGTCGATTGCTGCAGGTGTACGCAACGTCACTTCTAGTACCTTGATCCCCCCTTCCATAAGTGCTTTTGCTAGAGGAACGGCTTTTTCTACATCGTTGATAACCAATACAGGTACAACTGGGCCGGCCGCAAAAATTTCCTCTGGAGAGGTTTTCCATTTAGATGTCATAATTTAGCTCGCTGTATTTTGATTCAGATATGCAGCCGCACCTAATAACCCGTGATCAGGCTCTGCAATAAGATAGGTGGGAATGTCTTTTACGTAATGCTTCATTTGCCCTTTCGCTTCAAAACGCGCTCTGAAGTCGCTGTTTTGAATAAATTCAGGGAAACGGTTTGCGATACCGCCGCCTATAAAGATGCCGCCAGTAGTCGCCATGTTCAGTGCAAGATTACCTGCAAAGCTACCCATAATTCGGCAGAACTGTGTAAGTGTTGCTTCGGCTAACTCACAGGTTCCATTCAGCGCCGCTTCTGTAATTTGTGCAGGCTCAGTAAATACAACTGGCGAAGAAGCGTGATTGGCTAGCGCAGTGTAGATGTTGTGCAGACCACGACCAGACATCACTTCTTCAGCAGAAGCACGTCCTAAGGTAGATTGAAGGTGACGCCATACGACAACATCGGTTTCATCTACCGGTGCAAAGTCTACGTGACCACCTTCTCCGTCTAGCGTCTGCCAACCGGTTGAGGTCATCGTGATATGTTCAACACCTAATCCCGTACCTGGCCCAAAAACAGCGATGTTGCCATTTTCTTTCGCTGTGCCTTCACCAATTTGCACCACTTGCTCTTCGCCTAATACAGGCAATGAGTGCGCTACGGCAGTGAAGTCGTTAATAACGAACAACGCATCTAGTTTAAGCTGCGAGCGAAGCGCATTTTGCGAAAATGCCCAGCTGTGATTCGTCATCTCGACTTGATCGCCCAATACTGGACATGCAATAGCAATACAGCCCTGCGAAAAGCTGTATTCCGGCATGTCGCTAAAGTATTGTGCAATAGCAAGGTCAATGCTGGCAAAATCATTACACATGTATTTCTTGATGTCGGCCACACCTGATTCGGTTACCCTTGCAACGCGAATATTCGTACCGCCAACATCAGCCACAAACTTCTGGCTCATTATGCTTGCTCCTGCGTGTAAAACAGTGAACATGCACCCTCTTCTGCACCTGTCAGAATAGCGCGCATACCCGCAAACATTTCACGTCCCATTCCAACGTGATGCTTAGCTAAGTTCGCTGGCGCTGCTTCACGTGCAGCCAGTGTTTCATCATCCACATGCAGTGTTAGTGCACCAGTTTGTGTGTTTAGCTCGATAATGTCGCCCTCTTGCACTTTAGCAAGTAGACCGCCTTTATAAGCTTCTGGAGTCACGTGGATAGCTGCAGGAACTTTACCTGATGCACCAGACATACGACCGTCAGTAACTAGCGCCACTTTAAAGCCGCGATCTTGAAGCACACCAAGAGGTGGCGTTAAGCGGTGAAGTTCTGGCATACCAATCGCAGAAGGACCTTGGAAGCGAACAACTACAATGCAGTCTTTGTCTAGCTTGCCAGACTTAAACGCGTCATCCAGTTCAAACTGGTCTTCAAACACAACCGCTGGCGCTTTGATATTACAGTGAGGCGTGCGAAGCGCTGAGGTTTTGATAACGCCACGACCAAGATTGCCGTCAAGTACACTCAAACCACCATCTGGCTTAAACGGAGCGTCAACAGTTGCTAGCACTTCTTTATCAAGGGATTCAGTTGGGCCATCTCGCCATTCTAATTCGCCGTCTTTAAGCACAGGCTCTTTAGTGTAGAAGTCTAAGCCTTCACCACAAATAGTCTTAACGTCGTTATGTAGTAGACCCGCATCAAGCAGCTGTCTAATTAGCAATGACATACCACCTGCTGCAACAAAGTGGTTAATGTCAGCTGAGCCATTCGGGTAAATGCGAGTAAGAAGAGGCACAGCATTAGAGATATCTGAGAAGTCGTCCCAATTTACGATGTAACCTGCAGCGCGAGCTACCGCAATAAGGTGCATGGTGTGGTTAGTAGAACCACCCGTAGCAAGAAGACCTACAAGGCCGTTCACAATGGCTTTTGCATCTACAATGTGACCAATTGGCGTATAGTTGTCGCCAAGGTCAGTTAGGCGTGTCGCTTGGACCGCAGCCGCTTTAGTTAACGCGTCGCGCAAAGGTGTGCCTGGATTAACAAACGACGAACCCGGAAGGTGCAAGCCCATCATTTCAACCACTAGCTGATTCGAGTTTGCCGTTCCATAGAACGTACAGGTACCAGCAGAGTGGTAAGATTGAGATTCAGCTTCAAGCAACGCGTCACGCCCTACTTTACCTTCGGCAAATTCTTGACGAACGCGGGCCTTTTCTTTGTTTGGAAGACCCGATGGCATTGGACCGGCTGGCACAAAAACGGTTGGCAAATGACCGAACGTTAGTGCGCCCATTAGTAGCCCGGGAACGATTTTGTCGCAGATACCTAGCATCAATGCGCTATCGAACATATTGTGAGAAAGCGCAATGGCAGCCCCCTGAGCAATGTTATCACGGCTCATTAGGCTTAAGTCCATGCCAGACTGGCCTTGTGTAACACCATCACACATAGCAGGTACGCCACCTGCGAACTGGGCTACACTGCCTACTTCTTTCACTGCTTCTTTAATTAACGCAGGATAAGTCTCGTAAGGCTGGTGCGCTGAAAGCATATCGTTATACGCAGACACAATAGCCACGTTGGCTTTAGTCATTGAACGAAGGTCAGATTTTTCGCTTGTTCCACATGCTGCAAAGCCGTGAGCAAGGTTACCGCATGACAACACACCACGGTGTGGTCCTTGACGTCGTGCACTCTCAATTTTTTCTAGATACGCCTTACGCGTTTCTTTACTACGCTCGATAATTCGTTGCGTAACTTCAGCAATTTTTGGATTCATGTTTGTCTCCTATGGCGCCCACATCAAAGTAACCGGCGCACGGTTAACTACGGCGGTGATGGGCTTTTGCGCTTCGGTGGCATTTTCAATAGCGTCCAGCAATACTTGCTTTTTCTTCTCACCGGTTAAGTGCAAAAAGATATTACGGCTATTGAGTAACGCAGGTAGCGTTAATGAAATACGTTGATGAGGTGCTGTTGTAGGTTGAACAGCGATACAGGTTCTGCCGCTGCTCATATCTAAGCCGTCAAGTACTTGCTCAGAGCAAGGGAAAAGCGATGCAGTGTGACCGTCTTCCCCCATGCCAAGAATCAATGCATCAAAAGGTTGCGACATGCTAGCCAAATTTGACTCTGCAGCATTTACGCCTTCGTTTGCATCATCAGCATCGCTTTTCAATTCGATAAAACGAGCTGCTGCGGCTTTATTTTGAATTAGATTATTTTTGACTAGGCTGGTGTTGCTGGCCTCGTGGCCCTCTTCAACCCAGCGCTCGTCAGCAAGGGTGATATCAACCTTATCCCACTCAAGTTCGGTTTCACTTAGTTGTTTGAAAAGCGCCAGAGGCGTGCGACCACCACTCACTACAAGCGATGCGCGACCACGAGTTTTAATACCTGTTTTTAAGATACTGACTAAGTCTTGCGCAAATGCGTCAGTCAATGCATCAGGTGTTTCGAATGATAGAGTTGTTAACGCCATATTACTTTTTCTTCCCTGTTTTGCTTTCGTACCAGCTGCGATTTTCGCGAGCAAGAAGACCTATAGAGTCTACCGGCCCCCATGTACCTGCTTGATACGGTTCTGGTGGCTCACTCGATTGCTTCCACGCTTCAAGAATTGAGTCTACCCATGTCCAGGCTTGTTCAATTTCGTCACGACGAACGAATAGCGCCTGATTACCCAACATAACTTCAAGAAGGAGTTTTTCGTATGCATCAGGAATACGCTCATCGGCAAACGCTTCAGAGAAACTTAGGTTTAACTTGGATTTTTGTAGATCCATAGAGCCTGAGCTGGTTAAGCCAGGTACTTTATTCATTACGGTGATTTCTACCCCTTCGTCTGGCTGTAGACGAATAACCAGCTTGTTTGGCGGAAGATTCTTGAAGCTGTCACCGAATAAGTTGTGCGGCTGACGCTTGAAGTAAATAACAACTTCACTCACCTTAGTCGGCATACGCTTACCTGTGCGCAGGTAAAATGGCACGCCGGCCCAACGCCAGTTGTCAATTTCAGCTTTTATTGCAATAAAGGTTTCAGTTTTACTCTGTGTATTGGCACCTTCTTCTTCAAGGTAACCAGGTACTTCTTCACCTTTAACAAAACCTGATGTGTATTGTCCGCGAACTGTACTTTCGTTAATGTTAAACGAATTAATTGGGCGCAATGCCTTAAGGACTTTGAGCTTTTCATCACGGATGCTGTCGGCATCAAGGGTTGTAGGCGGCTCCATCGCAACCAAACTTAGAATTTGTAGCAAGTGGTTTTGCACCATGTCTCGCATTTGACCAGCGTCGTCAAAGTAACCCCAACGCCCTTCAATACCTACTGACTCGGCAACCGATATCTGTACGTGATCGATACAGTTGTGATCCCAGTTGGTCGCAAATATTGAATTTGCAAATCGCAATGCAACAAGGTTAAGTACAGTTTCTTTACCTAAATAATGGTCTATGCGATAGATTTGCTTTTCATCGAAATATTCAGCTACCTGTTCATTGATAACTTTCGATGACGCCAAATCGTGACCAATTGGCTTTTCTAAAACAACGCGAACGCTAGAGTCGATAATTTTACAGCTGTGCAAACCGCGACAAATATCGCCATAAATTGAAGGAGGTGTAGCTAAATAGCACACCATTGTACGAGATGAGTCTACGTGATCGTCAAGAACGCAGTAGCTTCCAACGTCTTTCATGTCTACACACGCATAGTGTAAACGCGCCTTTAGCTTTTCCCATGTAGCTTCACATAAGTTCTTGTCACCGAACTTAACTAAGTTGGCATGAACCTCATCGATGTAAGCTTCTAACGACATTTCTTGACGCGCCACACCCACAATAGTGGTATCTGGGTGGATCAGATTGGCTTTTTCTAATTGATATAGCGAAGGCAAAAGCTTGCGTCGTGAAAGATCACCCAGTGTACCAAAAAGTACAAAATCACAGGGTTCGTAGGAATTATCCAATACCATATTCGTCGACCTTTTAAATGAGTGTGTGCGATGTATTGCATGGTTGTTTACAATACTATCGACATTAATTACTGCATAGTTAACACCAAATGTAGTAAAATTACAACTTCAACCAACTACCGGATCTGAAACTTTGCTGTTTCCCTCAGTTTACCCCGATTTAACCCGATCTAATCAATAAAAAATGTCAAAAAATTACATTTTTCTTGTCACTGACGTCACAATGGGTACTATTACGCATGTACTTTACAAATCCATGCACCATTAAATTGCTATAGTCTGTATGAACATTTTAGAAAAAATCACTCAAAATAAAGCTGCATTCAGTAAATCCGAGAAAAAGGTAGCCGAGGTTATACTTGCTAACCCGCAAACAGCTATTCATTCGAGTATAGCAACCCTTGCTAAAATGTCGGATGTGAGCGAACCAACGGTTAACCGCTTCTGCCGACGTCTTGATACAAAAGGTTTCCCTGATTTCAAATTACATTTGGCTCAGAGCCTTGCTAACGGTACGCCTTATGTAAATCGTCACGTCGATGAGAACGATAGCCCTGACGAATACACCAATAAAATTTTTGAATCGACCATGGCGTCTTTAGAAGTGGCAAGACAATCTGTTGACGTGAATGTGGTAAATCGCGTTGTAGATCTGCTTACACAGGCACAAAAGATTTCTTTCTTCGGCCTTGGCGCTTCGGCATCTGTTGCTCATGACGCGCTTAACAAATTTTTTCGCTTTAATGTGCCGGTTGTCTATTTTGAAGACATCCTCATGCAACGCATGAGTTGTATGAATTGTTCAGACGGCGATGTTGTTGTTTTGATAAGTCATACCGGACGAACAAAAAGCTTAGTTGAGATTGCCCAAATTGCACGCATGAACGATGCAACCGTGGTAGGCATTACTTCTGCAGATAGCCCACTGGCTCAAGAATGTAGCTATGTATTATCACTTGAAGTACCAGAAGATACCGACATGTACATGCCTATGGCATCTCGTATTGCGCAGTTAACCTTGATTGATGTACTTGCAACAGGCTTTACGCTGCGCCGAGGCAATAAGTTTAGAGAGAATTTAAAGCGGGTTAAAGACACATTGCGCGGCTCGCGCTTTGAGAAGCGAAACGACTAAACTACTAATAATTCAATCGAGCGGTAAATTAGTCCTCAATGCGGCCTCAATGAGCCATCCGCAAAGTGCACTTTGGCACTGCTCAAAAAGCCACTGACGATGTGTAGCAACACACCGGTTTATTCGGTCAATTTGCTATATCGTTAATGGCGTCCTACCCTACTTAACAGCGTCTTTTTATTTCTACACTACGTGAATTAAATACGTGAATTAAAAATGTGATTGGAGAATAAGATTTGCTCTTTGCTTTCGCGTTGTAAATTTTGTTCAGAATTCAAAAAAACACCGCAACTGGTCGAGCCAGTTGGCAGTTTTTCTTTCTTTCATTCACATTTTTGTCAAATTAAACTACTATTCTGTAATAAAATTACGTAAAGCGATTACAGGTAGCGGGGATCACCCGATACCAATCACTCTTTGTCATTTCTAACTTAGAAACAGCGACGGAATCTCATGACTAGAAGAACAAAAATTCTTGCCACACTTGGTCCTTCAACAGACACCCTAGAAAAAATTCAAGCGTTAATCGCGGCAGGTGCAAACACTGTGCGAATGAATTTCTCTCACGGTCAGGCTGAGGATCATATTGAACGAGCAAAGCGCGTTCGCCAGGCAGCGCAAAACCTTGGAAAATACGTCGCCATTTTGGGCGATCTTCAAGGCCCTAAAATTCGCGTAGCCCGCTTTTCAGAAGGTCCTGTTCAACTAGCGGTGGGTGCAACCTTTATTCTTGACGCAGAACTAGGTAGAGATGAAGGCAACGCCGAGCAAGTGGGCATTGATTATAAAGCCCTACCCGACGATGTATCTGCTGGCGATATTTTGCTTCTAGACGATGGACGCATTCAGCTTAAAGTGACCGGTGTTGAAGGGCGTAAAGTTATTACTGAAGTAACCGTTGGTGGCAAACTTTCCAACAACAAAGGAATTAACCGCCAAGGTGGTGGTCTGTCTGCTGATGCCTTAACTGAGAAAGACAAAGAAGACATTAAGACGGCGGCTAAAATTGGCGTTGACTACCTTGCGGTATCTTTCCCGCGCAGTGGCGCAGATCTGAACTACGCGCGAGAGCTTGCTGAAGCAGCAGGTTGCTATGCAAAAATTTGCGCCAAAGTTGAACGCGCTGAGACTGTAGCAAGTGATGAAGCGATGGACGACATCATCAGAGCGTCAGATGCGGTAATGGTTGCCCGTGGCGATCTTGGTGTTGAAATTGGTGATGCAGAGCTTGTGGGTGTGCAGAAAAAGCTGATTTCTCGCTCTCGCCAGTTAAACAAAGTGGTGATCACTGCAACGCAAATGATGGAGTCGATGATTGACAGCCCGATGCCTACTCGTGCAGAGGTCATGGACGTAGCCAATGCGGTACTAGACGGTACTGACGCGGTAATGTTATCGGCTGAAACTGCTGCAGGTAACTACCCTATTGAGACCGTTGCAGCTATGGCTCGAGTTTGTGAAGGTGCAGAAACCCACCCAAGTGTTAAGCTTTCAAAACACCGCATGGACGAACAATTCTCTTCAACAAGTGAATCTATTGCCCTATCAGCTGTTTATGCCGCTAACCACTTACCAAGCGTAAAAGCCATTGTCGGTTTAACAGAAAGCGGCAGCACGCCAACACTTATGTCTCGCATTACAACTTCATTGCCAATAATTGCCATGTCACGTCACGAGTCTACACTAAATACGATGGCGCTTTGTCGTGGTGTTAAGCCAGTTTTCTTCGACTCATCTAACAGTGAACCAGGCCGTTTGAAATACGACGTTATTGCATCGTTAAAAGAAAAAGGGCTAGTCAAAAGTGGTGACAGCATCATCTTAACTTACGGTGATGAAATGGAAAAAGTGGGTGCAACCAATACATTGAAAATTGTTGACGTAGAGTAAGCGCCAAGCTTGTTGAATACTCATAGCCTGTTCGGGATACCAACCAGCGACGGGTTGATTATTGCGGTCTTGGCGAGTAACTGCGGCATGTAAGCCGTAGAATGGATTGGCCAACTCAACCGGAAAGTCTGAACCTAGTGGCATTGGAATACCACTGTTCAATAATGTTTTCCATGCATAGGCACCTTCCATCCGAGCTTTACCCAAGCGATCTTCCGCCATATTCATGTCGCTGGTGGCATGAGTAGGTTGCATCGACGGCAATACTTTCAACTCGGCAAAGCGAGGCAAATCTTCAACCGCAATGATTTGCGCGTGTTCAATTCGGTTACGCAGGGCTTGGCCACCCAGTAGCTCAAAGGTACGCTCAAATTCATCAAGTACTAACTGATTGGCTTTATCCCCAATGGCATGAAAGTTCAACTGGAAACCCGCGCCTAACACTTGCTGTACTACTTTGGGAAAATCTTCAGGTTGCGTTAGTAATAACCCATGCTGATGAGGTGCATCTGAATATGGCTTGATTAACGCAGCACCTCGGCTACCCAATGCTCCGTCGCCATAAGCTTTTACGCTGCGCACATGTAAAAAGTCGTCTTGGCTGCGAATAATGCCAACATCTAGCATCTCTGGTAGCAGCGGATCTGTCGCACTTAGCATGGCATAAACACGCACGGGCAGTTCACCCTGAGCGGCTCGCGCCAAGTAAAAGTCGTAGACATGATGGCCAATACCCGCATCGTGCATGGCGGTTATGCCAACCGAATGCAAATGCTCGCCTGCAGCGTTGAGTTGTGCTGCATAGAGTGACGCTGAATCTTTTGGCATTATCGCTGACACTAAATCCATGGCATGGTCAATCAACACACCTGTTGCCTTGCCATCAGCATCGCGCAAAATTTGGCCTCCAGCGGGGTCAGGCGTACTGTCATTGATACCCGCCATCTGTAACGCTTTACTATTCACCCAAGCGGCATGGCCATCGACTCGCGTCAACCAGACGGGTTTATTTTTCAGTTTAGCATCGAGTACAGCGGCTGTTGGGAATGAGCGATCACTCCATAACTCCTGATTCCATCCGCGGCCTTTTATCCACTCTTGGTCAGCATGCATCATGGCATAGTCAGCTACCCATTGGGCTGCCTGTTGCATTGAGGAACTCTCGCGTAAATCGACTTCCATTAAGTTACCGCCCAAACCGAGCAAATGCCCGTGAGCATCAATCAACCCCGGCAGTAATACTTTATTGTTGCCGTCAATCACTGTTGCATCAGCTGGCATTTCGGTGGGATTAAGTTGCACTACTTTACCTTCATCAAACACTATTGTGTTGAAGGTTACCATTTCACCCTGCGGGTTTAGCGTATACCCAGTCACGTTGGTCACTACTGTAGACGCATAGCCGGCGAAGCTTGCAGACATTGAAACAGCGAGCGTGGTAGCTAATCCAGAAAGTAATCTCGTCAGTCTTTTTTGCATGATATTTTCTCGTCGTCGTTATTACTCATGTTTCTGAGTATCGGTGTTTGAATACACATACTACGCCATTTTCTTGGTCCAATTACACTACTTTTCCAAGTAGAGGAGCTGTCACACCCGCACTAAAGCCACCCAAGTTGTACTTGCTAATCGGCTACCGCTCTCGCAAAATAGCATCAATTTCGAATGACTCATTGAGCTAGGTATGTCGCTTCACTACAGTCACAGTGTTTCTGTGCACTTTGCCAATGCGGTGTTAGACGCAGCGCGCCAACTCGGTTTGAATTTGGAGCCGATTCTACAAAGTGCTCGACTTAACCAGCCTCTGCTCGACAATCCGCAAAGTCGTATAACCTCTCAACAATTTAGTCAACTTATGCGCTCGGTATGGGAGCAAAGTGACGATGAATTTTTAGGCTTAACCACGCAGCCCAGTAAGTATGGCGTGTTCCGTTTATTCGCCGATGGGGCGATTCAAGAGCAAAATTTACATCGGGTTTATAAACACCTGTGCCGTTTTTACAGTTTGGTTAACCAGTCAATTTCACTGTCATTGTATATAAGTAAAGGACAGGTTGAATTGCGCATGCGTCAAGTCCAACCTGAAATCGACCGTAACTTACTGTTTCGAGATTTCTTTTTGCTGCTTTGGCACCGTTTTCCGGGTTGGTTAATTGGTAAAAGTATTCCTCTGCAACAAGTTAAGATGCGTGGTGCAGAACCCGCTCATGCCGCCGAGTATCGTTTTATGTTTCCCTGCCCCATCACCTACGGCCATGACTACGATGCCTTCGTTTTTAGTGAAGAAGAACTAGTAAACCCTGTCACCCAGCGCGCGGAGAACCTGCGCGAACACTTCAAGCAAGCCCCACTCAACTGGTTTACACGTCAAGAATTCACACCAGTTTATACCCGCCGAGTGATGGATTATTTGGCCGAGTACCGCGAGCACGAAGCTAGCATGCAAGATATTGCTGATAGCGTGAATGTGTCTGAACGCACGCTACGTCGGAAATTGACCGAAGAAGGTACCAGCTTTCAAGAAATCAAAGATAAATTACGCAAAAATATGGCGATTTATTACCTCAGCCAACCCGATATTCCGATTTCCACCATTACGAATAAATTAGGTTTTTCTGAACCAGCAGCCTTCACGCGCGCCTTTAAACAATGGACTGGACAGACGCCTACCTTATATCGCGAGAACACACTTATCTAGCACCAAAACATCAGCCCAAACTAATATAAATGCAGATTGAGATAGTTTGATGAAGTGAGCAAACGAGTGTCCGAATATGTCAAGCAATAGACTTTTTTGGTAATTGAACAAATTAAGCGCAAATTGCAGACTAGTGCCTATACTATTTGGATAATCCAACAACGTTAATCACTAGGATAGGTTCTGAAATGAGTCAATATCAACCCCCTGTACTTGATGCTAAATTTGTACTTGACCAGTTAATCGGTTTCGATGGTTTGTGTGAAAAACTTCAATTAGAAGATATTAATATTGACCTAGCAGATGCGGTCTTAGAAGAAGCCGGTAAACTGAGCTCAGAAGTATTTGCTCCGTTGAACTGGGACACCGACCAAAATCCTGCGCAGTGGGCTGATAATGCCGTCACTGAATCTCCTGGATTAAAAGAAGCCTATCAACAGTTTGTGGATAACGGTTGGTCTACATTAACAGCACCAGAAGAGTTTGGTGGACAAAATCTTCCTCAGGTTTTAGGCACTGCAGTCAGCGAAATGTGGCAAGCATCAAATATGGCGTTTGCACTTTGCCCGTTATTGAGCATCGGCTCTGTAGAGGCATTACTTGCTCATGGTAGCGACGAACTAAAAGCCCTTTACCTACCCCGCTTAATCGCTGGTGAGTGGACTGGCACCATGAACCTGACCGAGCCAGGCGCTGGTTCAGATCTCGCGGCAGTATCAACAACTGCAACACCAGATGGCGATCACTATCGCATTAAAGGCCAGAAAATTTTCATCACTTGGGGCGATCACCAAATGACCCCCAATATTGTGCATTTGGTACTTGCACGCTTACCCGACGCACCTCCGGGCGTAAAAGGTATTTCACTGTTCATCGTACCTAAGTTCGTACTCGACGAAAACGGCGAACCAGGCGAACGCAACGATGTATACCCCATCTCAATTGAACACAAGCTCGGTATCCACGGCTCGCCAACGTGTACTATGGCATTTGGTGATAACGAGGGCGCGATTGGTTATTTAGTTGGCGAACCGCACAAAGGCTTGCCGTATATGTTCACCATGATGAATCACGCCCGCCAAGGCGTAGGTGTACAAGGTTTGGGTATTTCAGACCGCGCTTACCAACAAGCGGTGCAGTATGCACGTGAGCGAGTTCAAGGTAAAAACAGAGATGGTAGTAAAAAGCCTATCATCGAGTACCCTGACGTTCGCCGTATGCTATTAACCATGCGTTCTGGGGTTGAAGCGATGCGCGCTTTAGCGCTAGAAGCGTCTGCCGCGCTAGACTTTGCTCACGCCGACAATAACAGTAAAGAAAAATACGCGCGTCTTGAACTGTTTACACCTATTGTAAAGGGTTGGATGACGGAGTTTGCACAAGAGCTCACTTCGCTTAACATACAAGTTCATGGCGGTATGGGTTATGTTGAAGAAACAGGTGCAGCGCAGCATTTCCGCGATGCACGTATCTTACCTATTTATGAAGGCACAACGGCGATTCAGGCGCTCGACCTTATTGGTCGTAAAGTATTAATGGACGGTGGTGTAGCACTGGAAAGTCTATTAAACGACATGACGGCTACCGCCACTGAATTGAGCGCTTCTAGCAACGCCGACGCGCAAGCCTTTGGTGCAGCATTCGCCCAAGCCGTGGACAAAGCGCGTGCGGCAAAAGAATGGCTACTGACTAACGCACCGAGCGAAAAAGAGTTATCACAAGCAGTTTGTTTCGATATGCTAATGGCAATGGGCTATTTGTGTGGTGGTTGGATGCAAGGCCGTACCTTACTCGCCGTTATCGCCTTAACTGACGCGAACGACGACGTGTACGGTGAAGAGTTCCTTGCTAAGAAGCGTATTTCAGCGATGTACTACAGCCAGTGCTTGTTGCCACGTGCACTACATCATTTTGGTGTAATGGTACAAAACCCCCAAGCACTGTATGAATTTGCTGTTGATCAATTTTAATTAGAATTAGAAGGTTTACTATGAAAATCCTTGTTCCGGTAAAACGGGTTATCGATTACAACGTAAAAGTACGTATTAAACAGGACGGCTCAGACGTCGATTTGAGCAACACCAAAATGTCTATCAACCCGTTTTGTGAAATAGCGGTTGAAGAAGCACTACGCCTAAGAGAAGCGGGCACAGCAAGTGAAGTTATCGCTGTTTGTATTGGTCCCAAAATCGTTAAAGAGCAGATCCTAGCTGCCCTTGCGATGGGTGCTGACCGTGCCATTCGTATTGATGTAGAAGAGCAACCAGAGCCATTAGTTATTGCCCGTTTACTAGCGAAAGTAGCCGAGCAAGAAGACGCGGGCCTGATCATGATGGGTAAGCAAGCTATCGACAGCGACAACAACCAAGTGGGTCAAATGCTTGCAGGTATTATGGGTCGCCCACAAGGAACTTTTGCCTCAGTGGTTAAAATTGAAGGTGACGAAGCGCTAGTTACACGCGAAGTCGACGGTGGTCTACAAACTGTAGCTCTGAAGCTTCCCGCTATCGTGACGGCTGACCTACGTTTGAATGAACCGCGTTTTACCAAACTACCTGATATCATGAAAGCGAAACGCAAACCTATCGCAGAGACAACTGCCGCAGATTTAGGTGTTGAAGTTACGTCAACGCAACAACAACTTTCTGTTGCTGCTCCTGCTACACGTCAGGCAGGTATCAAAGTTGCGTCGGTAGACGAGCTAGTCGATAAACTGAAAAATGAAGCGAAGGTGATTTAATGAAAACCTTAGTAATTGCATCACACAATAACGCCACACTCAGCCCTGTTACCTTAGCAGCCGTGTCGGCAGCACTTAAAATTGGTGCCTCTTTTGATATTTTTGTGGCCGGTAAAGGGTGTGCAGCCGTTGCCGAAGAAGCGGCAAAAGTCGATGGCGTTAGCGCAGTACTGGTTGCTGACCACGATGCACTAGCGTATCAAGGTGCAGAAAACCTAGCAGCAACATTACAAGCTAATGCAGAAGGCTACAGCCACATTGTTGCACCGGCGACGAGTGTAATGAAAGATGCACTGCCACGCCTAGCCGCACTACTCGGCGTAGGTCAAATTTCAGATATTACCGGTGTTAATGGTGAAGCTGAATTCGTGCGCCCCATTTACGCGGGTAATGCCATTGCAACCGTTACTTCTAGCGATGCTGTGAAAGTTATCACTGTGCGTACATCTGCTTTTGATGCTGCGCCAACAGGAGCTGGCACTGGCGCTATCACTGCGGTAGATAATGCTGTTGACTGTGGCTTGTCGCGTGTAGTTAGCGAAGAAATTGCCCAAAGTGAACGCCCTGAACTCGCTTCTGCAAGTATTGTAGTTTCGGGTGGCCGCGGTGTAGGTAGTGAAGAGAATTTCGCACTTATCGAAAAACTAGCAGACCGTTTGAATGCAGCCCTCGGTGCATCGCGTGCAGCAGTTGACGCAGGCTTTATTGGTAACGACCACCAAGTTGGTCAAACCGGTAAAATTGTTGCACCTGACTTGTATGTAGCGGTAGGTATCTCTGGTGCCATTCAGCATTTAGCAGGTATGCAAGGCTCTAAAGTTATCGTAGCGATTAACAAAGATCCAGACGCACCAATTTACGAAGTGGCGGACTACGGTTTAGTCGGTGATTTACACGACCTAGTACCGGAATTAGAAGCCAAATTAGCTAGCGTACTTTAAATTAAGTGCCATAAAGAGGAACGTCATGGATACTCCAGAACGCGAATCCATCGAATTTGATGTTGTTATTGTTGGCGCTGGCCCTTCTGGCCTGTCGGCAGCTTGTCAGATTAAGAAGCAAGCTGCTGAACAAGGCAAAGAAGTCAACGTCTGTGTGCTTGAGAAGGGCGCTGAAGTAGGTGCTCACATTTTCTCTGGCGCAGTCATTGAAACCAAAGCATTGGACGAACTCTTCCCTACTTGGAAAGAAGACGGCTTTGCCCTAGGTCAGCCTGTAGCTAAAGACGAAGTGTATTTACTTCGCGACGAGTCTAGAGCCACTGAGTTACCTCATTGGGCGGTGCCACCTTCAATGCACAATGACAACAATTACATTGTGAGTGTGGCGAATTTATGTCGCTGGCTCGCAGAGCAAGCAGAAGAGCTTGGGGTAGAAATATTCCCTGGTTTCACTGCCGCTGATGTGATTTTCGACGACAATGGTAAAGTGTGTGGAGTAGCCACAGGCGACATGGGCGTAGGCGCAGATGGCGAACCAGGCCCAGGCTATACCCCTGGTATGGATATCCTTGCTAAGTACACTATTCTTGGTGAAGGCTGCCGTGGTCACATTGGTAAAGGCATTATCAAGAAGTTCGCGCTTGATTCTGACGCTGATCCTCAACATTACGGCATTGGCTTTAAAGAAATCTGGCAAGTGCCTGAGTCGCAACACAAACCGGGGTTGGTTGTGCATGGTTCAGGTTGGCCACTAAGTAAAGGCATGGGTGGCGGATTCTTCCTCTATCACGCCGAAAATCAGCAAGTATTCGTTGGGTTAATCATTGACTTGAATTATGCCAATCCGCATATCAGCCCGTTCGATGAGTTCCAACGCCTTAAGCATCATCCGATTATTGCTGAAACACTCAGCGGTGGCGAACGTATCACCTATGGTGCGCGTGCAATTACCAAAGGTGGGTTGAATGCACTACCCAAGCTGAGTTTCCCCGGTGGTATGTTGGTTGGCTGTGACGCTGGAACTTTGAATTTCAGTAAAATCAAAGGCGTTCATACTGCGATGAAGTCAGGTATGATTGCCGCTGATGCGATCCTTGAAGCGCTCGGTACCGATGCTGAAGAAAAGGGTACAACCAACTTCCAACAACTATTCGAACAGAGCTGGGCGTATCAAGAGTTATATAACTCGCGTAACTTTGGTCCTGCCTTGCATAAGTTTGGCCCTATCGTTGGTGGCGGCTATAACTGGATGGAGCAGAAGATTTTTGGTGGTAAGCCACTGTTAAAACTACGCGATTCGAAAGAAGACTACGCGTGTATGGAACCGGCTAGTGCGCACATTAAAATCGACTACCCGAAACCAGACGGTAAACTTAGCTTCGATAAACTTTCTTCGGTTTATATTTCAAATACCTACCACGAAGAAGATCAGCCGTGTCATCTGAAATTAACCGATACGTCTATCCCTATTAAGCAGAACTTGCCTCGCTTCGATGAACCCGCGCAACGTTACTGCCCGGCAGGCGTTTATGAGGTGGTGGAAAGCGACGGTGAAATGCAGTTCCAAATTAATGGACAAAACTGCATTCACTGTAAAACCTGTGACATAAAAGACCCAGCACAGAACATTACATGGCGTCCACCCGAGGGTGGTGGTGGTCCAACGTACCCCAATACCTAAAAAACTTATCTAAGTAATATAAAGCCAGCTAGAATAGTGTTTGACGATTGTAGAACACTCTTTTAACTGGCTTTTTCATTTTACGAAAGGTTTTCTTTCAGCCTCTTATCGTCATCGGGTTGTTTTGAACGTTCACTTTCGTTCTATTTTCCGAATTTACGCAAGGAGCTATCATCATGTTCACGTTATCTGAGCAATATCACGCAAATTTCGTGTTTGCACTGATTGCCGCCGCGGCGTTACTCATGGCGAGTAACCGTGTGCGTTACGACATGATTGCAATATGTGTGGTTTTGGCCCTAATACTGACCAACATACTGCCCGTTAACGCAGCATTGGCAGGCTTTGGCAATTCAGTTGTCATACTCATAGCTGGCTTACTCGTGGTTGGCGAGATGCTAGACAGAACCGGTGTAGCGAGATTTGTCGGTAATTGGATCAGCCAAAATAGTAGTAGCTCAACGACCAAAATGCTGATTATGCTGATGTTAGCGAGCGCCATACTTAGCGCCGTAATGAGTTCGACCGCCGTTGTTGCTATCTTTATACCTATTGTGCTGCGCATTGCTAAATATTCCAACAATAGCCCAAGTAAACTGCTCCTTCCCATGTCCTACGCGGCTTTGGTTAGTGGTATGTTGACCTTAATTGCTACTCCGCCAAACTTAGTGGTAAGTGCGGGTTTAAAGAGTCAAGGTTTTGAACCACTCAGCTTTTTTTCTTTCACGTTACCTGGCTTAATTGTGCTAGCCGGTTTGGTGTTATACATGGTCAGCTACGGTCGGAAGTGGCTTCCTGACGGTGCTCCAAGCGGTGAAGAATCCAAAAGTAGATCGGTACAAGCATTGTGGGATGAATATCGAGTTGAAAAGGAATTAACCTATTTACGCGTAGCCATCGGCTCACCGCTGCACGGGAAAACCATTGGCGAAAGTGAATTGTATAAAAAGTACGGCATCCGTATCCTCGACTTATCTCAGCGAGTTCGCGGCTGGCGTGAACTGAAAGCTGGTGTATCGCCCGATATTGTGTTGCATATAGACGACATACTTCACGTCGCCATACCCCCTGCTTGTACCGAACAAGTTAAAGAAGAACTCAATCTGGTTGAGTTTAAGACAAATTAACGCTATTTACTATCCTCTGTGACAACTGGCTTTAAGGCTTGTTTCATGCGATTTAGGTCCAAAAACAGGAAGCAATTACGAAGTAAGTGTAGTCAAGATAAGAAAATAGACTGATCATTGGGACTGAAAAATTCTCTCGATATGTGCAACATGATGCCTCAACACATGAGTGTTCAAGCTATATTGGCGGTGGAGCCCTTAAGCGCCAAAGTTGAAATCTCTCTGAATAACGTAATCGTCAGTTCTTATTTGTTTTGACTCAATCAGTGGCGGCGCTCTGCAAGAATTAGCGGTAATTGGTGAATCTTGCTTATCCAAATGCCAGAGTATCTTTTGGATGACGGCAGGCTCTGTAATGCATGCGATGATTTTGACATTCGCCTTTGTGCAAGCTTCGCAAATGGTAATGTCAATGTTGAATACACGTTTTAACCTCTGTGCCCATGACATGCTGCGCGCCTGGTAGGGCTTATCTGAATCTTTCAGATGCTCTGCTAAACGAGGGCTGTTCTTGCCGCGTTGTGAAGCAGTTACTTCTGCTCGTACATTGGCATTTGGCGCAAACACGCCATAAAACCGCGTCAGATTCAGTCTAGGCGGTGGTACCAAGGCAGCTAGCTTACTAATGAAGTCAATCGGCGAGAAGAATACGTGAGTCGTACCATTGCTGTAGGGTGTCTTGAGTTCGTATCTGACATTACCTGTCGTTGTGAGGCTTAAGCGTTTTTCGCTTATTGCAGGTCTTGCGATGTAACGACACAATCTTTCTAGTTTTTCTGGTTGATCTGCATCTGCGAAGACCCCTGCATGTAGGCTAAATCCAGCTATCTTTGCGAGTTGTCCTAAGTGATCAGGATCTTTTGCTGGCATGGTTTGCAAAGTAAACACTTTTTTACCAGTATCTGCACCAACTGCGATCCGGTAGCTGACCGAAGCAGCTTGCAGTGGTAACAAGCTGTCTTCATCGTTAATTGGCAAGTCCAGATAGGTATTGTCAATGTCGCGTTGAATTAGCCCTGCTTTTTCGAGATATTGTGCGATGCGCTGGCTGATGGTGTTTACCAACGCCTCCATATTGGAATGACTCGGCGCTTTGACTCGCTTAAATGTCATTTGTCCATGCTCTTGTGTGATGACACCTTCAAGGAACAGCATATGGAAATGTATATTTAAGTTAAGCGCACTACCAAAACGCTGAATGTAGGTGACTGCCCCTGTCTTAGCCTGCTTCTTCAAGTAGCCTGAACGATGGATGATGTCTGTGGAAATTGCGCGGTGAACGATTTGCAGGACGTTGCTGAGTTCTTTGGGGTATCTGGCGAGTAATAACCTTAGGGGAATAGGTAAGCTTAACACCCATTGCCTAACAGGGTAACCCTGCAATACATCATCAACCAGTAGTTTCGCACTCTCAGCCATCCTTCGAGCTCCGCAACTCGGGCAGAAACCTCTTCGCTTGCAACTGAAAGCTACAAGCTTCTCATGTTTGCAGTCATCACAGACTATGCGCAGAAATCCATGCTCAAGTCGACCACACTTAAGAAACTCTTCAAACTCTTTGATCACATGGTATGGTAATGCCTTTCCCTGAGATTGCATCATCTCGGCGAAGGCAGGGTAATGTTTCTCAACAAGTTGATAGAGCAATGTTTGCTCTGGACGATGGCGTTGATAGGTGTATTGCTCTGCAGCTAACATCAGCATCCTTGCTAATGTAAAAGTCTATAGTGTACCTTGTTGGGCTGGTAAGTAAACTGACCAGAGTGACAGAAATTGGCAGTGGTTCGTGGTTATCTGAACGACCGGTATACGATCAGATAGCTAGTCTACAACGGAGGCTCCTCTAACGTCTGCTATTCGCTCTTTTCGGACATTAACTTGTTGCGGACTGTCACGTTTGATTGAACTCAAAATCCGAAACTGTCATATGGAGTACACCAGGACGTATAATACTGAGAACATATGATCTTTTCGATTGACGAGTGCCAGTTAAACTGGTACACCACTATGAAACTTAAAATCATCATCTGACGATGAAATCAGGTCAGCCTCTACCTCACCGAAAAAGGCAACCCGCTCAGTGATATCCTCGCCGGAGGTCGATGTAGCTATTGATTCAGCCAACGTAAGGTAATCTTGATAATGGCGTGCTTCTGAGCGCAACAACGACACATAAAAATCATTTAAACGCTTATCAACATGGGGTGCCAATACCGCAAAGCGCTCACACGAACGCGCTTCTATATAAGCCCCACATATCAATTTATCAATTAAAGCAGCTGGCTCATACGTTCTTACATGACGGAGCATACCACGGGCATAGCGACTCGAACCAACGGATTCATAGGCAATACCATACTCTTCCATGATTTCCAGAACCTGATAAAAATGGTGCAGTTCTTCCTTTATCAACAACACCATTTTATCAATTAAGTCTTGGCTGTAAGGCGCACCAGATTTGGGGATCATAGATTTGGTCAGCTTTTCGTGGTCAGCTAACGCTTTCCAGTCACCTTGTTTGCGGTAAGTGAAATCTTCGAATGGCTTCAACCACGCTAACAACGCATCACCACTGTCCTTATCCACGGCATACTTGCGAATAAGGTACATAGCTGATTGAGCGGCCTTTAATTCACAAACCAAATGGTCAAGCAATACTACGGGAAGGTTTTCTGATTTCTTAGCCTCGTCTACCCAAGCTACTGGTGTTTGGCATAATAAAAACTGATTGATTGGCTGTAGTAGTTGTTCTATCACGTTCGAATCTTTCACTTATTTTGATTGACCAATATTTTTTGCCACCCTTTGCATCGCGAGACTGATTCTTATCTTTCCGGCTTTGGGTTGGCTACGTCGAAATGGAATGATTAGAGTACAGGGCAAGATCATGAACATAAATCGTTCAATTGACGTTTGAATCGCCAACAACTCTGGACGATAGTAAGCGTCTGTGATCTTATACTCTCTTTTGCGGAGAGAGTCATGGAAACAGGCGCATTTGAACAGTTTTTTGGTGAGTTAGAAGATCCCAGACAGTCAGCCAAGGTAGCCCATCTATTTACTGATATTTTATTTTTGGTGGTATGTGCGTCCATCGCTGGAGCCAAAGGATGGGAAGATATCGAAGATTTTGGCGATCTGCATTTTGACTGGTTTGCCGCTAAGGGATTATTCAAGAACGGCTTACCGGTTCATGACACCATAGCGCGTGTGATATCGCGGATAGACAGTGGGCAGTTTCAGCGTTGTTTTATCGGCTGGATGCAATCGGTGGTGGAGTTATCCGAGGGGAAACTCATTGCTATTGATGGCAAGCGGCTTTGTGGCTCTTATAACCGGGAAAACAGGCAGTCGGCTATCCACATGGTTAACGCCTTTGCCTCAGAGAATAACGTCGTATTAGGACAGATTAAAACTCAGAGCAAATCGAATGAAATCACCGCCATTCCAGCTTTGCTGACTATGCTGGACATAAAAGGCTGTCTGATATCCATTGATGCAATGGGCTGCCAGAAAGAAATCGCTGAGCAAATTATTGATGGTGGTGGTGACTACCTTCTGGCCCTGAAAGGAAATCAAAAAGAGCTGCATGATGCCGTCCGTAAGGCGCTTTCTGGTGCGATAAATCAGGAAGTAATTTGTCTGGAAAAAGCTCACGGAAGAAGTGAAGCCAGAGCGTATCATGTAATGGAAGCGGGTTCGTTAACGGATAACTTCTGTGAATGGAAAGAACTGAAAACTATTGGTGTAGCACTGAGCTATCGGCAGACGAAACAGGGTAAAGAATCCCTTGAGTATCGTTACTACATTAGTTCTGCCAAGTTATCAAAAGCCCGATTTGCAAATGCAGTACGGAGTCATTGGGTACAGGTGGCGTTACCTTCATGTTTAAGCTTTAAAGTATGCGGATCATGGCAATTAGTACAAGTAACACCATTTTGATACATTTTACTTTGCTTGAACGAACCATATACATATACTTCATCAAAAATTTGCCCGTCAGGGTAATATAAAGGCGTATTTACTAATGACGATTGATATTGCTGATGATATGGCACTGATTCAGTGTGATCTGACAGTTGTGATCTTCGGCTATGACACTGAGCACATACTTCCACTTGCTGTGTTTTTTTCACTCGCGTTGTTGGAAATAGCTTACCTAAGTCATTAGTAGCAAATGCGGGTACTTTTGTTGAAATATCTTGGCTAAAGCCAAATTTATTTTTATTACTGTCAGGATTTTTTATTTTACTATCAGGATTTTTTACCCACGTTAAATGTTGCTCACTTCCCTGATGACAAGCGGAACAACTAACATTAATGACGTCATAACTCGACTGATATGAAAGTGTTTCTAAATCAAAGCCTTTCTTAAAGTTTGTACTGTGGCAATCGGCGCAGTTTTGATTCCAATTTTGCCCCATTTGCGTCCAATGAAATTCATCTTCAGCATTAAGTTCAGGATAAAGGTTAAACCACCTTTGTCCACCTTCAGCTTTTGAGCGACTGTCCCAAGCGTAAGGAATAAATTGATACTTTCCTGCTCCATCACTAAACATATATTGTTGTAGCGGGTAATAACCAAAAGTATAAAGTAACTCTTTAGTTACTGGGCTTCCATCTACTCCAGGCATAGTTATTAAATACTTGTCGTCTTGAATCAGTAGCTTTATTTCTTCATCGTTTAGCTTAACCTTGCCTAAAGTAAAATCTCCCAAATTAGAGTCCGATGATACTTCAGCCATAGAGTGAAAATGGTGTGAGCTTTTCCAAGCTAGTGTTTGAGTTTGATGACAAGAAGCACAGCTTAAGTCTTTGTTAGCTTCACTTTTAAAACTAACAAATAATGAAAAGACAAAGAAACACCAAATTAAAGCCATTGATGTTTTAAACCGAATTAGCAAAGTTATCCCTTAAAATTAATAAATTAAAACAAAACTTAAAGAAGTTTTTTAGCTATTACGCAAGATAAAATAAATTTATTGCCCAGTGCTCTTAAACACCCGATACACAAATAATGTGATTAACTACATGGTTGTAATGCTAACCATTTACAAAGCAAAGCTTATCAATCTATAAATTACTAATTCTACACAACTTAGCCTAAGCTTGTTGGAATAACTTTACACCTTGCTCATTAAGAGTCACTTTTAAGCGACCCGCTTTAACCAATATTTGCAAACTAGCTAATGCTTCACCAAATGCAAATAAGTCATTACCTGAGTCAACTTCACAGTTAAATAACACTTGATAAGTTTCATTAACTTGTTTGGGTTCTTTACAATGCAGATAAAGCTGTTCAAGCTTTTCTTTATGCCCATAAACTATTTTATTTAATCGGCTAACACCACCATAAAAAGCTAAACCATGTGCTGGCAAAATCAAGGTTTCATCTGTAATCACTGTTGATATGTGCTGTGCTGAATCAAAATATAATTGCATAGGGTTAGCATCAGGCGCATCAGGCCAAATACTGATATTTGGCGTGATACTCGGTAATATTTGATCACCAGCAATAAGAATATCTAATTCCTGACAATAAAAACATGCATGCTCCGACGCATGGCCATAGCCCATCACTATTCGCCATTGATGATTACCTAAAGTAACTATTTGCTCATCTTGTAATACCTGACAAGGTGAGTCTACAGGGTAAATAATACTGCGAAAGGTATCAATATTCCTAAAATAAGCCTTTACTTGTTTTTGTCCTTCACCGTATCCAGTATAAAACTCATTGAGCTGATCTCTTGGTACACTTGGCTCACAAGAAAATAACATTTGATAATATTTGTAATCAGGCATTGAAATACTAAAACTAGGCTTGTGCTCTAGCTCTTCAAGTAGCCAACCCACTAAGCCAATATGATCAGGGTGACCATGAGTACAAATAATGCGAGTGATTGGTTTACCTTTTAACTGGTTATTTATTACCGCAAGCCACTGCTCTTTGGCTTTTGATGTATTCGGGCCAGTATCAATTACCACCCAACCATCAGCTTCTTCTATTAGCCAAATATTTATATGATCAAGTGCAAATGGCATACTAATGCGCAGCCAATATAAGTTATTACCTACATGCAACAGGTGTTGAGGTTCGGGGGCTTTTTCTTTGAAATTCTTTAACATTTTATACTTTCCAAAAATAGACGAGCGAAAAAAAGGCGATAGTAAGGTAACAATGTCACCTTACTTTCGCCTTAACTTGCGAGCAATTATTCGAGTTTAATTTAGAAGTTAAAACCTACTTCGAAGTTAATACGACGTTTACTTTGATGAACACCATTAGCATATGCACCTGCAATTAATGGGATCTTAGTTAGGTAAACTTCATAGTCTTCATCTAACAAGTTGTTTACAGTAAATGCAGCATGCCAATTGCTGTCTGCTGGTGTTAGTGTGACGCGATAGTCAACTAAAGCGTAGCCATCCTGAGTAAGGTTTACTTCATTACTTGAATCGACCGTATGTTTAGACTTATAGCTAACACTTAACATATTAACTAATTCATAATCACCAAACACTTCTGCAATATGCTCCACAGCTACAACCGCAGTAAACTCAGGCACCCAAGCAAGGCTATCACCAGACCAGTCACACTTGCCATCTGCGCCCTGCTCACCTCTATAAACTTCAGTTAAGCTACACGCTGCACCTTGGAATTCATCGTAGTAAAAATCTAAGTATTCCGCATTTGCAGTAATTTTTAGATCATCTGTTGCTTGCCAGATAAACTCTACATCAACACCTTTTTGAATTGATTTACCTGCATTACCTACGTTAAATCCAATAGAACCATTGAAAATCGACGTTTGTAGGTTGTCGTAAACACCATAAAAGGCTGCAACATTCAAGCGAACTGTTTCCCAGTCTGACTTAAAGCCCACTTCCCACGCTGATACACTTTCATCTTCAAATTCAGTATCTTCTGGCGTACCCGCTGAAGGTCCAGGTGATGTGCCAAGAGGGCTCGCTGTAACTGGGCCTTCATAAAGCGTATCAAAACCACCCGCTTTAGCACCATCGGCGTAATTTACATAACCCATAAAGTCATCAGAGAAATGATAACTAGCACTTGCTTGTAACATTAAGTGATCTTCTTCGCGTACCATATCTTGAAATTCATGCGGAGCACCCACAGACTTTAAAACCCCCCAATAACTAAACAATGCAGGCGTTAAACCAGCAAATGGGTGACCTTCAGGGTATGGCGCTTCATCGTACGTAGAACCATCAATATCAAGTAATCTTAAACCTTGTGTTGCAGTTTTAGTAATATCGGTATAACGAACACCAAGCGTTAAACTCAATTTATCTGTTGGATTGTAGTCAAATTGCGTAAATATCGCTTGCTGTTCAGTATTCTGCCTTAAATAGTTTGAACGAGAGAATGAACCAAACTCTAATGGGCTACCAATTAATGTGCTTACATGAGGCATATAAAAGTCAACATCAAAACCTGTATTAAAATCTGCATCTTGATAATAAAGGCCTGCCATAATGTTTAATTGGTCGTTTATTTCAGTATCTAAACGCAATTCTTGAGAAAACTGACTGTAATCTTCAGGTGTATTTGTCGACATAAAGTTTGCCGGTGTCATATCAACATCAAGCGTATGATAATAATCATAATTACTGTCAGCAGTAATTGACGTTAATGTCATGTCGTCGTTAATGTTCCAAACCACTTCCAACATGGTTTCGTCACTGTCGTTATAGTTACCCGACGGACCATTGTTAAAAATGCTTTGATCATTACCTGTGTACATTTCACCAGTACCAATACCAAATGGTGCCAAAGGCGAATCAGCTCTTGGTGTAAAGTCTGGATTAACATGAGCGTAGATAGCTAGGCTTTCACCGTGCTTTTCAAAGGTAGCTTGCTCATGGCGAAGGTAAATATTGAGCTCGTCATTTGGTTCCCATACGGCACTGATACGAAACGCTGAATCTTCATAAGAGTTTTCAACTTTACCCGTATAATGGTTAAATGCCGCACCACCATTTTGATCACGCCACTTACCCGCAAAGCGTACAGCTAATTCGTCTGTTACTGGTATATTTACACCGCCTAAAATTTGTGACTCTTCATATTCTGTTTCATATTTAACGGTAAAGTTACCATTTAGTTCATCACCAACTTCAGGACGCTTAGTAGCCATGCTTAACGCACCACCAACTGAGCTGTTACCGTAAAGTGACACTTGTGGGCCCTTTAATACCTCCACACGCTCCATATCGAAGAAACCTGAACGCTGTTGATTCATACGACCACGGTATACACCGTCTACATATGTTCCTACAGACTGTTCAAATGACTGGTTATCACCTGATGAAACACCACGAAGTGATAAACGTGAATGGTTAGCTAGTTGTGGCTGTTCAAGACCTGGAACAAACTTAGCAAGGTCGTTAACACTGTGTACGCCCATGCCTTCCATATGTTCGCCTGTTACCGCGTTAACACTTGAAGGTACTGTTTGAACTGACTCTACTCTTTTACGAGCTGTTACTTGGATGACTTCTAAGCCAGATTTCTCTTTGGCTTTTTCAGCCTGCTCACCAGCAGCTTCTTCTGCGTACAAGCTGCCTGAAAATAAGAATGAAACCCCGATAGCCGCCGCTAAGCGACTTTTTACAAAAACATTGTTGGTTCTCATAACTTTCCCGATTGTTAATTTCACTTAAATTTATTGTTATCTTTTATCAATAGTAGAGTCCTTTATGCGAAATTCAGGTCATATTCTGCTATTTAATTGTCTTAAATATAGCTAACGTTTTAAAATTTGATAGAAAAGTAACTAAGTTTTGTAGGCTCATATCCAAAACGACATTCAAGCTAGACCGTTATACATTTGGGGCTTTGATAAGTTTCTTTAGAATCGTTCAATGCTTTATCAAGTAGGTAAAAAGACGTCAAATTAAGCAAAAATAAATTTATAATAAACCAAGTTCTCGTGCTTTTGAGGTAGCTTGATTTCTTCTTTTAACCCCTAATTTTGAAAATAAATTGCTTAAATGCCACTTAACTGTACTTTCTGACAAGCTTAGTAACGCACTAATTTTGCTATTAGTATGGCCTTTATTAATGAGGTGCAATAACTCTTCTTCTCGCTTGGTAAGTGGTTCAATTAGCCTATTATTTACTTCTTCGTATTGCGCCGCGTTAGCTTCAATACCAAAAGCGGCTAATAAAGATGCTATATAAAGTGCTAGTTTAGAGTTATAGTCATCTAAGGTGAATTAGTCTCGACTTAATCTGACACTTCTTCTTGAAAAGATGAGAGTTACCCGTTTTGATAAAGGTGTCGAATCTTTAATCAAAACAAAATAGGTAACTCTC
>NZ_VTYM01000029.1:0-51037 GCF_013113925.1 Alteromonas sp. 07-89-2
CCATATATCGTGTTTATATAAAAACTATTTTCTAAGAATAAATTAATTTTTATGTCGAAGAAATAATTAAAAATGCTTGCAATCCAGATATTTTACGCTTGTAGAACGCTAAAAAGTTAGTTGTTACTAACATAAATTTCATGCCAGATTGAGTGCTTGAAATACCACCAGATATTGGGTTGCATTAAGACTAAAACCTCACTATCTTGTGTTTAATTCAGCACGTGATCCCAATGCAGATTTTCTGGGATCGCACAGATCGCTAACGGGATTATGGCAATGCCATATGCAGTGTGTGACATCAACCTCGCTGAAAATATAAATGCAGTGAAAAAATTAAATGAGCAGTCTCTACTTTGTACTTTCAGTATTGGTTTAGGCCGCTTTCGTGTGTGTTGTTATCTGGCGTGAGCCAATGGTGATAATGTCACTCACACTCAATAAATTAAAAATGAAAATGGGCATTACATAGCCCACGCATCAAGCGCTAACAGACAAACGGCCAGTAACATGAACAACAACTTATTAGTCACCAAACGCAATGGTGAAAAAGAGTCCATCGACTTAGAGAAAATCCACAAAGTCGTGACATGGGCAGCCAAAGGACTTAAAAACGTTTCAGTTTCACAAGTTGAAATCAAAGCACAAATCCAGTTTTATGACGGTATCAATACTAGCGAGATCCATGAAACGCTGATCAAATCAGCGGCAGATCTTATTTCTACTGATGCGCCAGATTATCAATACCTAGCTGCGCGCTTGGCCATTTTCCACCTTCGCAAAAAAGCCTATGGTCAATTTGAGCCGCCTGCCCTACTTGAGCATGTGGGTAAGATGGTTGATATGGGCAAATACGATAAGCACTTGCTTGAAGACTACACGCCTGAAGAATTTGCTGAAATGGACTCGTATATCGACCATTGGCGAGACATGAACTTCAGCTACGCTGCAGTTAAACAGCTTGAAGGTAAATACCTAGTTCAAAACCGAGTTACAGGTGAAATCTACGAAAGTGCACAGTTCCTATATATCTTAGTGGCGGCATGCCTTTTCGCAAATTATGACAAAGCGACGCGTATGGACTACATCCGCCGCTTCTACGATGCCGCTTCAACATTCAAGCTGTCATTGCCTACACCTATTATGGCTGGCGTACGTACGCCTACTCGCCAGTTTAGCTCATGTGTACTTATCGAAACCGGCGATAGCTTAGACTCAATCAATGCAACGGCAAGTGCCATTGTTAAATACGTAAGCCAGCGTGCTGGTATCGGTGTAAACGCAGGCCGTATTCGCGCACTAGGTAGCCCTATTCGCGGCGGTGAAGCATTCCATACGGGTTGTATTCCGTTCTACAAATACTTCCAAACAGCCGTTAAAAGCTGTTCACAAGGTGGTGTTCGTGGTGGCGCTGCTACGCTGTTTTACCCTATCTGGCATATGGAAGTTGAATCACTGTTAGTGCTTAAGAACAACCGTGGTGTTGAAGAAAACCGTGTACGTCACCTAGATTACGGCGTTCAGTTCAACAAACTAATGTACCAGCGCATGATGAAAGACGGCTATATCTCACTATTTAGCCCGTCTGACGTTCCAGGTCTTTACGATGCCTTCTTCGCTGACCAAGAGAAGTTTGAAGAGCTATACGTTAAATACGAAAACGACGACAGCATCCGCAAAAAGCAAATTAAAGCCATGGAGCTATTCAGCTTGTTCATGCAAGAGCGTGCAAGCACAGGTCGTATTTATCTACAAAACGTTGACCACTGTAATACGCACAGCCCGTTTAACCCAGAAGTTGCGCCAGTTCGTCAGAGCAACCTGTGCCTTGAAATTGCGCTACCTACTAAGCCGCTTCAGCACGTTAATGATGAGAACGGTGAAATTGCACTATGTACGCTGTCAGCGTTTAACTTAGGTGCGATTAAGTCACTGGACGAGTTTGAAGAGTTGTCTGACCTTGCAGTACGTGCGCTAGATAACCTGCTTGATTACCAAGACTATCCTGTTCCTGCTGCGTATAACGCAACAATGGGACGTCGTACGCTGGGTGTTGGTGTTATCAACTTTGCATACTACCTTGCTAAAAATGGCGTTAAATATTCTGATCACAGTGCGAACGGTCTAGTTCACCGCACATTCGAAGCAATGCAGTACTATCTACTTAAAGCGTCGAACAATCTTGCGAAAGAAAAAGGTGCGTGTCCTAAGTTTAACGAAACCACCTATTCTCAAGGCATCATGCCAATTGATAGCTACAAGAAAGATCTTGATAGCGTATGTAATGAACCACTTCATTACGACTGGGATGCACTTCGTGAAGAAATCAAAACTCACGGTTTGCGTAACTCTACGCTGTCAGCATTAATGCCGTCAGAGACGTCTTCTCAGATTTCTAACGCGACAAACGGCATTGAGCCACCGCGTGGTTTTATCAGCATTAAGTCGAGCAAAGATGGTGTTCTTAAGCAAGTTGTACCTGAGTACGAAACGCTAAGAGACCAATACGAGCTACTTTGGGATATTCCTTCAAACGATGGTTACCTACAACTTGTTGGTATCATGCAGAAGTTTATCGACCAAACTATCTCAGCGAATACCAACTACGATCCAAGCCGTTACGAAGGTAACAAGGTACCAATGAAGCTTCTTCTTAAGGACCTTCTTACTACGTATAAACTGGGTGTTAAAACACTTTACTATCATAACACTCGCGACGGCGCGTCAGACACCTCTGCTCTCGATGCTAAAGCGAGCGAGCCTATGCCACGTCAAGAAGAAGTGGTTGTAGAGGAAGATGATGATTGTGCAGGTGGTGCGTGTAAGATTTAGATCACGCCCCCCTGTTTAAATGGCAAATGCATAAAAGGAGTTAACTGCATTTGCCATTAACGTTTCGCAGCAAGAACACAAACAATAATACGCGTTAATCATTAAGTTTTTAGTTAGGCCATCATGAAATACACTACGTTTAATCAGCAAAGTACTAATCCATTGATCGAGCCGATGTTTTTCGGTAACCCCGTAAACGTTGCACGCTACGACCAGCAAAAGCATGCCATATTCGAAAAGCTTATTGAGAAGCAAATTAGCTTTTTTTGGCGCCCTGAAGAAGTTGACGTTTCTCGCGACCGTGTTGATTTCCAAAAATTGACCGACCCAGAAAAGCACATCTTTATTTCAAACCTTAAGTACCAAACCCTGTTAGATTCGGTGCAAGGCCGTAGTCCGAACATCGCGTTCTTACCTATTATTTCACTACCAGAGTTAGAAACTTGGGTTGAAACATGGTCTTTCTTCGAGACTATTCACTCACGTTCGTATACCCATATTTTGAGAAACTTGTTCTCAGACCCAAGCGAAATATTCGAAGATATCGTAGTGAATGACGAAATTAAGCGACGTGCTGCTGATATTTCTAAATATTACGATGATCTCATTTTCGCCACTCAGCTTTGGCAAACACAGGGTGAAGGCGTACATACAGTGAATGGTGTTGCACACACTATCAACATGTATGAGCTTAAGAAGAAGCTTTACCTATGCATGAACTCGGTGAACGCACTGGAAGCAATCCGTTTCTACGTGTCTTTTGCCTGCACATTCGCTTTCGCTGAGCGGAAGCTGATGGAAGGTAACTCTAAGATTATTCGTTTGATTGCCCGTGACGAGAATCTGCACTTATCTTCAACACAGCATATCCTTAATTTGTGGGCTAAGGGTAAAGATGACCCTGAAATGGCGCAAATTGCAGAAGAATGTAAAGAAGAAGCGCGTGCTATCTTCATGAACGCTGTTGAGCAAGAAAAGCAGTGGGCTGACTACTTGTTCCAAAACGGCTCAATGATTGGTTTGAATAAAGAAATTCTTTGCCAGTACGTTGAGTACATTGCGAATCAACGTATGTCTGCTATTGGTCTAGACACCCCGTTCGAGATAAGCAGTAATCCACTTCCATGGATGAATAACTATTTGAATTCAGACAACGTGCAAGTGGCACCTCAAGAGTCTGAAATCAGCTCTTATCTTGTTGGTCAAATCGACTCTGCCGTGAGCGAAGACGACTTTGCTGATTTTGAGCTGTAAAACTACAGCTTAATGAGCAGCAACGATAAATCACTCCGCATCGACGTTGTCGATGTGGGGGCGATTATTTCCCCTTCTGATTCCACTATCTTAAACGCCCTTGAAGCAGCGGACGTTCATATTCACTACCATTGTCGTGAAGGCTTTTGTGGTGCATGCCGCACAAAGCTAATTGAAGGCGAAGTTGAGTACACCACAGATCCCCTCGCCTTCATTGACGACGATGAAATTCTTCCTTGTTGTTGCGTGGCTAAATGCCCGCTAAAAATAAAAGTACCGCTGTAAAATCTTCATTCATCGCTCTTACTATCACTCTCACAGTGTTTCTGCGCGTTAGAGTAATCCACTTCAATAGTTTTACGTAGCAACTTAACACTAATCAAACGTAAGGATAATGTTATGAGCGAAGTTTCTGGAAAAGTTGTCATCATTACAGGTGCAAGTAGCGGACTTGGAGAAGCAACGGCGAAAATGCTTGCGGATAAAGGTGCTAAATTAGTGTTGGCCGCCCGCCGTGAAGACCGTCTTAAAAAACTTGTAGATGAAATTGAATCTTCAGGTGGCCAAGCTACTTATCAAACGGTAGATGTCACGAAAAAGGATGAAGTCAAGGCGCTTGCGAAAGCTGCCATAGATGCCTATGGGCGTATTGACGTGCTCGTCAACAATGCTGGTCTTATGCCGCTCGCTCCGCTTGACGAGATGAAAGTTGACGAGTGGGATCAGATGATAGATGTAAACATAAAAGGCGTTATGTATGGAGTAGCAGCTGTATTAGGACAAATGCGAGAGCAAAAAAGCGGGCATATTATCAATCTTTCCTCTGTGGCAGGTCATGTTGTGTTCCCTGGAGCAACGGTTTATTGCGCAACTAAATTCGCTGTTAAAGCAATAAGTGAAGGCATTCGCAGGGAGTCAAATGGTGAAATTCGCTCTACCAACATCTCACCCGGTGCAGTGGCGACAGAACTTACTGACCACATTTCTCACAAAGACTCAAAGCAAATGGCAGATGATATGTATAACGATGCTATCGATGCAGATGCTATTGCACGTGCAGTAACGTTTGCCATAGAGCAGCCTGGCGACGTAGACATAAACGAAATGATCATCAGACCTACCCGTCAGGAACTCTAATACAGCTCATTTCTAACGAAATGGTATTGATTGGCCGTCTAATGATTAAGCCTGCAATTGCAGGCTTAATTTGTTTCTGAATCTAAAGTACTTTTTCGATGGCATACAATTCTTCATCAATGACCTGTAAGCGAGATGCAACAACGGCTCTCGCGTCGTTTACGCCTTTATTATAAAACGATGCGCCCATTTCTTTACTAATGAAGTCGATAAGAAATTCTCCGTCAAATTGACCAAGTTCCACGCTTAATTCATCATCAAAATATCGTTGCAGTTTAGCGACTAGCGCGTCTTTTTCCTCACGGGTAAATGCAATATCACTCATTGTCATCCTTCATTTGTCACTTATAAAATGTCACGTTCTTTGTTTTAGACTCAACTATCGTTTTTCTTGCTCGTTAGCAATTATAAACGTTTTAACGTTAACACGCCGCACGCCTAATTTTAGATTTTTTTAGCATTTAGACTCGGCCTGGTATGATTTTCGTATACACCTTGTAGGCTTCTCTATTTTTAATTGCTGATTGTCTAAAAACAGTTATTTTAATGCAGAGTCAACATGCCCTTTTGTTCAAAGCACTACCGCAATAGTTTGCGTAGATAATTACATCAAAATGGGGCATCGCTTTCACGTAATTTGCGAGGTTAACAATGAAAGTTCTACCTATTATCGGAATAACAACCGTACTAGCAGCAAATAGTTTACCTGCTTGCGCCAACCCTAACCCTCATAAAGATAAATCACTCCCTCCGGGTATAGAGAAGAAGTATGAACGAACAGGTGAATTACCGCCGGGTTGGGAAAAAAAGCTAGCCGTTTGAAATCGTTTAGATCGTGATATTTACAACCATGCCCGTATCATTGTGCCTTTGGGAGAAGACGGGTTAGTAACAGTTCGTATTGAAAACAAAGTGGTACGCCTTATTCAAGCCACAAGGGAAATTGTAGAGATTTTAGATTAAGCCTGCTCATAGCTGAAAGAGAGCTTCTGATATGGAGCTCTTAGCTCACTTTTACTTATGGCTTACTATCAACATTTGAAAATTGACTTGCCCTCACTCGACAGTAGTATCTGGAATCGACCATAGTTTTTTAGTTGGATAGCCATCATGTTATTCCTGCAACACATCACGCAGGATATACTAGAGCCAGTTATTCTTTGTTGTAACATCAAGACTCAACAATCCCCAACTTAATGACTTGTTTAACACTTCTATAATAATGGCGGCGTTTCATTTTCTATGATGAAAGTACAAACGGCCCCAATTGCAATAAAGAAATCAGGAACAAAAAATGGCAGCTAACGCACTGTTTAAGCCTTACTCACAGGGCAACCTATCGTTAACCAACCGAATCGTTATGGCCCCCATGACTCGTCAATTTTCGCCTAACGGCGTACCTACCAACGACGTAGCTGGCTACTATAAGCGCCGCGCTCAAGGTGGCACAGGTTTGATTATCACCGAGGGCACCACAGTAAACGATAATGTCGCTACGATGGATTCAAATATCCCTCAATTCCATGGCGATCAAGCTCTAGCCGGTTGGAAAAATGTGGTAGATCAAGTTCACAGTGTCGGTGGGAAAATTATGCCTCAACTATGGCACGTGGGTATGGCGAGGATAGCGGAAAAAGCGCCTTATCCTGAACTTCCAAGTGCAGGGCCTTCAGGTTTATTCAAACCAGGAAAACAGGGCGCTGAACCTATGACCGTTGAACACATTGAATCCGTGATTACTGCCTTTGCACAAGCAGCAGCAGATGCCAAAACTCTCGGTATGGATGGAATAGAGATTCACGGTGCTCATGGTTATCTAATCGACCAGTTCTTCTGGGAAGGTACAAACCAGCGAACCGACAGTTGGGGGGGTAACATGGAAAATCGTGGACGATTTGCGGTTGAAATAATTAAAGCCATACGTGATGCAACCGGTCCCGATTTTCCGATCGTACTGCGTTATTCGCAGTGGAAACAACAAGATTACACCGCTCGTTTAGCGCACACGCCCCAAGAACTAGAACAGTTTCTTCTTCCGCTAAGTGAAGCTGGTGTAGATCTTTTTCATTGTTCTCAGCGCCGCTATTGGGAAAACGAATTTGAAGGCAGTGATTTAAACCTTGCAGGCTGGACGAAAAAATTAACAGGAAAGCCCACCATAACGGTAGGGTCAGTTGGCCTGAATGACGACTTCTTCGGCGCATTCAAAGGGCAAGATTCCAGCACTCGCTCAGTCGATGATTTACTTGAACGTTTAGACGCTGGCGAATTTGATCTGGTTGCTGTAGGAAGAGCGCTACTACAAGATCCGAACTGGGCAAACAAAATAAAAGAAAACCGCACCAACGAACTAGAGCAATACTCTGGTAAAGCGTTAGCAACGCTCTCTTAAGCCCGATTAAATTAAGCACTAGCGCGGCAAAGTTGCGCTAGTGCTTCTCCCAAAAGGACTCGAAGTCTGATTTGCTGAGCGGTTTTGCAATGAAATAACCCTGCGCATAATCACAGCCCATGCTTTTTAAAATATCGTATTGTTCTTGTGTCTCGACACCTTCCGCTACTACCTTTATTCCGAGTTTATTCGCCATCACAATAATGGCTTCGCACAGCACCTTATCATTGCTAACGTCAGTCATCGACTTCACAAAGCTCCTGTCAATCTTGATAAAGTCTGTAGGAAAGCGCTTTAAATAAGAAATAGAGCTGTAACCTGTACCAAAATCATCCAACGCGATATCAACGCCTGCTTGCCTAAACTGGAAAAGCTTCTTGGACACCATCTCATTGGCTTCCATTAATAAGTTTTCCGTGACTTCAAGAAGTATAGAACGCGCAGAGATCTTCTGGTCTAAAAGCAGGTTTAACCATTGAGTTATATTAGATTCTAAATTGAAGTAGTGGCTAGGTGACGTATTAATACTCACCTGCAGCTCTTGACGGTTTTGGGCTTTCCATTGTTTGATATTGGCACAGACTTCATTAAATACCCAATTACTGATATCAATGATGAGTCCAGATTCTTCAGCAAGTGGAATAAATTCATCAGGTGTAATTCTCCCCTTCGTGGGATGCTGCCATCGAAGTAACGCTTCAGCTTTCATCACTTTCTGGCTACTGAAACATGCAATTGGCTGGTACTCAATAAACAATTCTTTGTTCTTAACTGCATAGCGCAAATCATTCAACAAGGTCATTCTCTTGATTGCTGCAGTTTGCATGTCGTGGGTATAATACTGATAGTTGTTTTTACCGAGATCTTTAGCACCGTACATCGCTTGGTCGGCATTCTTTAACAGGCCTTTGACATCTTTTGCGTCGTCCGGATATAAGGTGACACCTAGGCTCGCGCTAGTATGCACACGTTCCAGCTCTAAACTATAAGGTTTTACGATCTCGCCAAGTAGCTTTTGTACGACCAGTTCTATAGAACTTAGGCCTTTAATGCCGTTTAGGATAATGACAAATTCGTCACCGCCTAATCGGGAAACGGTGTCATCTGAACGCAAACACTGCTTTATTCTTCTGGCGCTCTCAATTAAAAGCTTATCACCTATATCGTGACCAAGCGTGTCATTAATATCTTTGAAATTATCAAGGTCTAAGAATATCACTGCTACCTTATCGCTCTCTCTATCGGCAGCCTTAATGGCTAACTGCAAGTGATCCAACATAAGGTTTCGGTTAGGAAGTCCTGTCAAAGAATCAAAGTTGGCTTGCTTCCATATAAGTTGATTCGCCAGCTCTCTTTCAATAGCGATGCTAGCGATATGCGCGAACTGTTCGATTAAGCGCATTTCTTCCGCTGTCGGTACTGCTTTTTCTCTATGATAAATTGCAAAAGTACCAATAGCGTCACCATTAGCTCCTTGTATTGGCTGTGACCAACAAGAGCATACACTAGCGCGCAATGCTAAATCTTTCCAATCGATCCAAAAGGGGTGCGTACTGATATCTTCAACAATGGTCGGTAAGTTCGTTGCGGCTGTATTTCCACATGATCCCCTGCCTACACCAAACTCAACGCCATCGATAGCGTCGTTATAAAAGTCAGGTAAAGAAGGCGCAGCACCCTTTTTCAGCTTGCCATCTTCTAATAGCAGGATACTGCAAATTTGATCTGTGTATTCGGCCTCTATAGCATTCACAATGTCGTGGAGCACGGTATGCAATGACTCTGCATTTACCACTTTCTCTAAAATAGCGCTCCTCACCCGGGTGATTTTTTGTGTTTGAGCTAGCTTAAATTGATACTCCTCCAATTGAGTTGAGAGATCATTGAATTCTTGTCGCTGTAGTTCCGACTCTACAAGTTTTGCAAGCTGCTCTAATTGCTGTATTTGAACGCAATTGAATATTTTTGGATTATTATCTGACACACATAGCGTTCCCACCGCAAACCCTTCTATCATCAGCCTAACACCCGCGTAAAAGCGAATGTGAGGATAACCAACCACATAAGGATTATTTTTGAAGCGAGGGTCCTCTTGAGTATCTGGAACGACTAAGGTTTTGTCCTGCGCTATAGCATGGGCACAAAACGCGACATCCCTTTCTGTTTCAGTCATATCGAGATTAATAGCCGACTTAAACCACTGCCTACTGTCATCGACAAATGTGACCGATGCGAAACTACAATTAAAAATGCTACTCGCTAGTCGAGTAATACGGTCAAAGCGCTCTTCTGGTGGGGTATCGAGCACTCTCAGTTTGTTGAGTGCGGCCAGCCTCTCATTTTCATTTACAATAGTCGGGGGTGTGCGCACAACTCACTCCTAAATCGAACACGGTCGAATTGCGCACATTGTGCAACACGCTTTCAATAGCGTGGTTAAGCCAGTTGAACATTATTTCTGCCACTCTCTTTGGCTTTGTATAATGCGTCATCGGCTTCCGATAGTGCTGACTCAATAGTGTCATGATGTTCTTTTACATAAGATACACCCACACTAACAGTGATATCAATAAACTTCCCGTTCACATCTAGAGGTTTTTTACTTATTCGATCTCTTAACTTTTCAGCTAACTTGAAGGCGCCTGCGCGGTCGGGGTCGGGGTCGGGGTCGGTATCAGGCAATAACAGTACGAATTCCTCGCCGCCAGTGCGCGCTACGCAATCTGCATTACGCGAAGACATTTTTAAAATTTTTGCTACGTGCTTAATCGCTTTATCACCCATGTCGTGGTCGAGAGTGTCGTTGATACGTTTAAAAAAATCGATATCGATCATCACCACTGACAACGAACGCTTGTAGCGGTAACTATCCGCCGTTGCTTGTTGGAAAATTCAAATATTGCTCTTTAGTGCAAAAATACGCGTAAACGCTCCCCCTTTAAACTTATATAGAATTATTTCGCTACGGCGGAAAATAACGCTTTTGCTGTTTTAAACGTAGCGTATAAAACGCTATTTTTTTATAACCAAGTAGATGCCACCCAACGTAGCTATTGAAGCAACCAGGATCTGCATTGTGAGTGGCTCACCAAGCGCTATCCACCCCATCAGCGATGCTATGACAGGCACGCTCAGTTGCACTGTCGCGGCGGTGGTTGATTTGATAAGGGGAAGCGCGCTGTACCAAATAGCGTATCCGCAACCCGATGCAAACACCCCTGATGCAAGCGCGTAATAAACACCCTCGCTGTCTAAGACAAAATTATCTGTGCCCACGAAGCAAACCACCCCAACCAAAGGAACACAGAAAAACGCTGCAAAGACGAAATTACCCGATGTAGATAATAGGGCTGAGCTACTTTTTTTACCCAAAAGCGAATAGACGCCCCAGGCCATACCCGCCAAAACCATAACCGCGCCTGCTAAAAGAGGCGGTGCTGCCGCGCTAGGCAACAGTAAGATAACAAGGCCTAAAAATGCCAACACAAACCCCAACCACTGCCATTTTATAAACCGCTCGCCATTGAACAACCCTACGGAAATCATAGTGAGTTGCACGGCACCAAATAATAAAAGTGCCCCCGTTCCCGTGGACATTGAAATATAGGCATATGAAAAGCAGATAGCGTAAACGAACAACGAAATGCCACCGAGTACGCTGGCGTTGTTTTTTAGGCCATGAAAAAGGCCTTGAGAAGGCACGCTCCCACTTTTGCGACGTTGGAAATAAGAAGACAAAAGTAATAACGCTATCGCCCCGCTCGCTAAACGCAAGATAGTAAAACTAGCAGGATCTATATCGGTATTAGCAAGAGCCATGCGGCAAAGTAGCGAATTAGCAGCAAATGCAATCATGGCAATAGCGACCAATACAAAGGTTTTCAACAAACCGAATCTCCCTAGTTTTAAACGCAAAAATGCTTAGCAGTACACTAACTTATCCCGTAATGCATCGAAAAGTAAATGCTAAAACTTAAGAGACAATATTTTACAACGACGTCGACAGGCCAAACTGCCTAAAACGAAAAAGAGGACCGAAAGGTCCTCTTAAATTAGTCATTACTTGATGAGAGTTTTAAAGCGATAAGCCTAAGCGCTCGGCCACTTCAATATATGTCTCGACTACAGAGCCCAAACCTTGTCTAAAGCGGTCTTTGTCCATCTTCTTACGGGTTTCTTTATCCCACAAGCGACAGCCATCTGGTGTAAACTCATCACCTAGTACGATATTGCCATCTTTGTCGACACCAAACTCTAGTTTATAGTCTACAAGCAACATACCCGCGTCATCAAAGAGTGCTTTCAAAACACTGTTAACCTTGAAGGTCAATGCTTTCATTTCAGCAATTTGCGCTTCGGTTGCCCAACCAAATGATAAAATATGGTAGTCATTTACCATTGGGTCGTGAAGTGCATCATTCTTTAAGAAAAACTCGAAAATAGGTGGGTTAAGCTCTTTGCCCTCTTCCACACCCAGTCTGCGAACTAAAGAGCCAGCAGACAAGTTTCTCACCACACACTCAACAGGGATCATGTCGAGCTTCTTAACCAAAGACTCAGTGTCAGAAACCAGCGCCTCAACTTGCGTTGCAATGCCTGCTTCTTCAAGCTTTGTCATAATAAAGTGATTAAACTTGTTGTTTACTTCACCTTTGCGTTCTAGCTGTTCAATCTTCTCACCATCAAACGCCGAAGTGTCGTTTCTAAAGTGAAGAATAAGTTTATCGCTATCATCAGTGTAATAAACAGTTTTTGCTTTACCGCGGTAAAGCTCGTCGCGTTTTTCCATTCTCAGTCTCAGTTATATATCAAGGTTATCTTCTGACATGACCTCAGCAAATGCACTGTAAAGGTCGGAAACCTGATTTGCTTCAAACGGTACACTTTCATTATTCATGAAGGTAACTGACGTGCGATCTGCACCCGCTCTTGCAACTTTCAAACGATAGTCACCTTTCTTTAGTAACTCTTTATCGCTTGAGAATAAACCATCCCACCAACTACCTTGATCACCATTGTAAGTGACAAATAATAGGCCGTTTGATTTATCTAAATCTTTAACATCAAAACCAAGTTTACGCAGTACCAACAGCATTCTTGGCCACGCTACATCATACTTAGCTTCTACGATATACGCCGCATCACCATCGGCATTAAAACCCATCTCGGTATTGATACCCTGACGGATACGAGCAATTCTTCGTGTCTCTGCTAGCTGAATTTGGTACTCATAGTGACCAATAACTTGGTTCAACACCTCAACTTCTTCGCGACGTTCTTCCATTGAAGAGACTTCTGCAACCACATCGTTGCCCAATGTTTGCATATAGTCCTTTAATTCAACAGTAAGCGCAGCACTACGGCCGTGAGGTTTAACGTCTAAGCTGAATTCAAAACGTCGACCGATTTCGCTTTCTTCATCTGTAAAGCTATACCAAGGACCTTCGACTTCTTTAGTTATCACCATCCAGTCAGTAACCAGCACTTTCTCTTCTGGGCTAAAGCTATCTACACCGATACCTTGTTCATCTAAGAAACTTAAAAGCGAGTTCCAAATTGCTCTACTCAACGGTTGGCTATCGTCAACCTGGTCAAACCAGATAGTCGCTGAGCTTTTACCCTCTTCAATGTGGGAGCCAGTTACTAATGGTAAAACAAGCGCAGGCGAACGAACCATCAAAGATTTGCCCACTAGCTTCGGGTCGGCCTCTTGGCCTAAGTCAGGTAATGCAAAATCACGAGAAAAAGCAGGTGCATCTAAATCAGAAGGTACTTTTAGCGATTCTTGTTCTTTAGTTTTTAAGTATTCGTAGCTGCCAGACGCGGTCTTTCTATCTATTTGGCTTGAACAACCTGCAAGTGCAACCATCGCTACTGAACTTGCTATAGCCAGCGTTCTTTTCATCTGTGTTCCTTATTAACCAGAAATCAATGCGTATTTTTTTAGTAGTTCTTCGATACGTTTTTGGCTTGATAGTTCCGGTAAAACCATAGGTAATCGCATAACTGCGCTTTCCATCATGCCCATTTTATACAATGCCCACTTCGGCATTACTGGATTTGGTTCAATAAATAGTTCGCTGTGAAGTAATTTAATGGTTTCATCGATATCGCGACATTTATCAAAATTATTTTCTAGCGAAGCTTCACACATTTGTGCGATTGCTTTAGGCACTATGTTAGCCGTTACGGAGATAACGCCATGACCGCCTTCACACATAAACTCGCAGCTTGAACCGTCATCGCCGCTAAGTAAAACGAAGTCATCGGGAACCAAAGGCTGAGTAGCCTTAAGGCGTGCAATATTGCCAGTCGCGTCTTTAAGACCAACGATATTTTTGTGCGTTGCTAATTTAGCCACCGTTTCAGGCAGCATGTCGGCTACGGTGCGGCCTGGCACATTGTAAAGAATAACAGGTAATTCACTAGCGTCTGCAATTGCATTAAAGTGCGCGACCATACCCGCCTGTTGAGGCTTATTGTAATAAGGTACTACGCTAAGGAAACCGTCTATACCTGTAGAGCCTAATTGCTCTGTAAGAAAAATAGCCTCTGCCGTAGAGTTTGCGCCACTGCCGGCAATAACCGGAATTGCTCCCGATGCCATTGCAACGGTTTCTTTAACCACATTGATGTGTTCATCAAAAGGTAGCGTTGCTGACTCACCAGTAGTTCCAACCGACACTATACCGTGGGTGCCCTGCTCTACATGAAACTTCACAAGTTTCTCTAAAGACTTGTAATCAATATCGCCGTTTTCGAACATCGGCGTGACGAGTGCTACGTAACTACCAGTAAACATAATCTCTCCGAAAAATGTGAGCGCACATGGTAAATATGTCGGTGCTTAAACACAAGTAATAGCGCAAGTAAAATGACAAGAATTTGACAATATCTTATTCAAAGGCAAGAAAAAGGCGCTGACTTATAAAAAAACTCTGTGCTAACATCCCGACATTATTAACATTGAAGTGAAGTAGATGTCGAAACACCAACTTATCGTCACCATCTTGGGGACAGACAAAAGTGGCATTTTAAGCGAAATTGCAACGACGGTATCAGAAGCTCAGTGCAATATTCTAGATAGCAGGCAAGCCATTTACGGCAAAGAGTTCTCGTTGACCATGATCATAGAAGGAACGCAAAGCGCTATCACAAAAGCTGAATGTATTTTACCTTCGCTATTTCAGCGCCTTGACCTGCTTTCTATGATGAAGCGCACTAGCCATCACGAAAAGCAGAACCTTGCCCATCTTTTTAATGTCGAGTTTAGCGGAGAAGATGCAGCTGGCTTGATTAAAGCGGTAACCGGCTTTTTTGCCGAGCGTCATGCAATGATAAGCGCATTTAGACAACGCACATTTAAAGACAAAACGTCGGGTAAAGACAACATGCGCTGCAAATTTGTTGTTTCTCTTCCCTCTAATGAAAATGTAGACGCACTAGAATCTGATCTAATGTCCCTGTTCACTTCGTTAAATGTGACAGGCAAAGTTGTAGACAAACAAAAAAAGGATCCCAATGAAAACGTTACAAGCTGGTGATAAAGCCCCACAATTCTCATTGCAGAACCAAAATGATGAAACCGTATCTTTAGCTGATTTCGCAGGTAAAAAAGTACTGGTTTATTTTTACCCTAAAGCGATGACGCCAGGTTGCACAGTACAAGCCCAGGGCTTACGCGACGTAAACGAAGAACTAACGGCGAAAAATGTGGTTGTGCTTGGAATTAGCCCAGATGCAGTTAAACGCCTGCCTAAATTCATCGAAAAAGAAAACCTAAACTTTACGTTGCTTTCAGATGAAGACCACGCCGTTGCCGATGCTTTTGGTGTGTGGGGACCTAAAAAGTTTATGGGTAAAGAATATGATGGCATTCATCGCCAAACATTCCTCGTGGATGAAAACGGTGTTATTGAGCACGTCTTCAACAAGTTCAAAACAAAAGAACACCACACAGTAGTACTTGATTATCTAAACAGCTAAACCTGTATATAATTCAAAAAGCCCCGATAACATTATGTTTTCGGGGCTTTTTTATACTTGCTCAATTCGTATGAGTGTTTACCTATAACGCCTATTTGAATCAGTAATAATTTTGAATCTCGTACTGGATGGCGCTGACTGGTTCGCCAAATGGGAATAACTATTTTGCCTCTTCGGGTGCAATAACGGGGTTACTAGACCACGCTGTAATTACCGCCTTCACGAGGGTAGCGAGAGGAATAGCGAAAAATACGCCCCAGAAACCCCAAAGACCTCCAAACACTAATACTGCTACGATTATATAAAGCGGATGCAAGCTAACCGCTTCCGAGAATAGCAGCGGTACCAACAAGTTACCGTCTAACGCCTGAATAATGCCGTACGCTATCATTAAATACCAAAATTCTGGTGAAATACCCCACTGAAACATAGCGACAACAGCCACGGGTATAGTAACCACTGCTGCACCGATGTACGGAATAAGTACTGAAAATCCCACCAATACGCCAAGCAAAATAGCATAACGTAAGTCCATCAATACAAACGTTACGCAGCTCACCGCGCCTACAATTATAATCTCGATCACTTTGCCGCGAATATAGTTGGCAATTTGAGAGTTCATCTCGTGACCAACTTGCGTAATTAAGCGTCGCTCCTTAGGCAGCAAGCGAGATATGCTGTCTAAAAAGAAAAGCTTATCTTTTAGCATGAAAAACACCATAAGCGGTACGAGGATCACGTAAACGAGCAACGCAGCTAAGTTGGCGATATTACTAAACGAAGCAGAAATAAGGGTTTCGCCCACTTCAACCAATTTGTCATTTAAACCCTCCATCATTTGATGGATTTGATATACCTGAACGTAATCTGGATATTTGTCCGGAAGCGTTAATATCCATTCTTGTGCTTTCTGCCATATTAGCGGCGTTTCTTGAATTAAGTTAACGCTTTGCTTTGATATAATTGGAACAAGGCCAATTAAGGTTAATATGGTTATAGTGATAAAGCCGAGCATTACAACGACGCAGGCGAGCGTTCTACTTACGCCGACATTTACCAAGCGACAGACTGGCCAATCGAGTAAATACGCAATCACTGCTGCAACCAACACAGGCATAATTAGCCCGCCCCACAATAGCAACACTGCCGTGGTCAAAAGGATCAAGATAAGCAACATTGCTGCATCAGGATCAGAAAATTTGCGTCGGTACCAACGACCAAAAACGCTAATCATATAAACGCCTAGAAATTACTAAGAATAGGACACGCATCATAGTTGATAGCGCTAGCACTTAGCAATAAGTAGCACTTAAGAATCTTTCAAAATCAAACTGGTATGATGTTTTTACAGTATAAGCATTAATGTGTAGAGTGGTTGTTACAACAGTAAAAGAATAAACTGGATGCGTTTGTGTCGCATTGGTATAACTGACATGTCATAAACGAGATGGCATAGGCGATATTGCCTTGTGCCTTCGAAAATGATGCATATAAGAAAAAAATAAAATTTGAAACTGTTTAGCAACTTAGCGCTCTAAGGATTAAGCAGTATTAACCGTATACAATGATTGTAGGTTCATGAGAAAAAAGTTTTCAGCATCTTTGATTGCCCTTTCCTTCGTGCTCACATCGAGCCTCACGGCTGTTGCACAAGATGCCAATTACAGCAATAAAAATGCGTTACCTGAAATAGGTGTTGTTGCGTCAGACGCCATATCGCTTGATAAAGAGATGATTGTAGGCGATGCCGTAATGCGGCAAATGCGCGGTCAAAGTCCTGTAATCTCAGATCCGGTGCTGGATGAATATTTACAGGATGTAGGCAACCGATTGGTTGTCCATGCTGACAACGCCAAATTTCCTTTTGAATTTTTCTGGGTAAATAATGATGCCATTAACGCATTTGCGTTTTTTGGCGGTCACATTGGTGTTCACACAGGTTTAATGCGTCGTGCTGAAAATGAAAGTGAACTGGCTTCGGTGCTAGCGCACGAAATTTCTCACGTAACTCAACGCCACATAGCACGACGTATGCAGGCGCAGCAGCGCTCATCTCCCCTAGCCTTGGCGTCACTTATCGGCGGGGTGCTAATTGCTATGGCCAACCCAGAAGCGGGTATTGCGGCCATGCAGGCGGGAACCGCAGCCTCTGCACAATTGCAAATCGACTATACCCGTTCAAATGAACAAGAAGCCGATAGAATTGGTATCGCAATGCTTGCTCGTGCGGGCTTCGATCCGAGTGCGGCTGCTTCATTCTTTTCTACCATGGCGGAAGAGTACCGCATGGTTTCTCGTCCACCCGCAAGGCTGCTTACTCACCCTTTAACCGAAACCCGTATTGCTGACGCGAGAAATCGCGCTGGTGACTACCCTAGACGCTACTTACCCATTAACAAGCAATTCGAGTTGGCAAAAGCACGTATAAAGGCACGCTACTCGTTTAAAGCTGATTACGCTGTAGAATATTTCGAAGCGGCAGTGGCTCAAGACGTACAGCGCAGTAAAGAAGCGTCACTATATGGTTTAGCGCTTGCTTATATGCGCGCCGAAAAAATCGAACAAGCCAAAGACATTATGGATGAGTTAATAGCAAAAGATAGAGGAAACCTTTTTTATCTCGACGCTATGACAGATATCTATATTTCGCAAGGTGAGCCTTTAAAAGCCGTTGAAATGCTAAGACCTCACGTTACGCATAACCCTAGAAATCAAGTATTGGCACTAAACCAGGCCAATGCTTACATAAGCGCAAACAAATATGAAGAAGCGGTGTCTCTACTTAAGGATTTTCTGCTGGTTAAAAAAGATTATCAACTGGCACATCAGTTGATGAGTGAGGCGTATCAAAAGTCGAAACGTTTCTCGCAAATGCATCAGAGCAAAGCGGAAGTATATGCATTGTATGGTGCTTATAACCGCGCGGTTGACGAACTTCAATATGCGTATAATTTCGCAGGCGATGATCACCTTGAAAAACAAAGAATCAGAGCGAGAATAAAACAATTTCGCGACCAAGAAGAGCGTTTACAACGACTCTAGACCATCGCACTTCCCTGCTATTCGTCAGCGCCTTTCAATTCAGCTAGGCGCTGACGCAGATGCGCTGCCGTAATTTCTCCCATTATCGTATCCTTTATTTTCCCATCAGGTCCAAGAATAAACGTTGCTGGTAAATAAGGGGGTTTTTGCATGGGCAGTTTAGTGTCTGGCGAACTTATAATAACAGGCAAATCAATATCAAACTTCTCAGCCATGGCTTTGAGTTCAGGCTTCGTTTTAAGGTCATAGTTAATAGCAAAAAGACGGGTATCGTCAGGTAGCGAATGATTAAATGTAACGAGCTCAGGCATTTCTCGTAGACATGGTGCACACCATGGCGCAAAGTAATTTACCACAACCCACTTCCCCTCAAGATCTTGCCAAAGGTAAGCAGTTCCATCTAATGTTTCAAAGTCATGTTGAAGACGCTGATACGTATATGCACCGGCAAACGCAACAAGCGCTAACAGCACTAGAAAGAGTATAGACTTTATTTTTCCTGCATTGCTTTTTGGCTGTGACAACAACATATAACCTTCTAATTTTGACTATTTTTTCATAGTGCCAGATTCTTACTTCGCGCACTAACATAAATTCAACCACGCTTTTTAAACACCGTTTTCCAGAAACGATGCTGTAAACAAAGAATAGTACGAATTTATTACCCGTTATCGGTAAACTGCTTGATATTCTATGACAAAAACGCAATAGTTCGCGCCAATTCATATAATCATGAACAAGAGTATTTATGACAGACATTACCATTATTCACAATCCTCGCTGTTCAAAGAGCAGACAAACCCTAGCATTACTTGAAGAGCAAGGTGTAGCGCCTGTTATTGTTGAGTACCTAAAGCACCCTCTAGACGCAAAAGAACTGAAAGAGATATTTAAAAAACTTAACCTTGGATCGGTTAGAGATATGATGCGTACTAAAGAAGCAGAATATAAAGATGCTAACTTAGGTGACATCGCACTGTCTGACAATGCGCTTTTTGAAGCAATGGCTCACACGCCCAAGTTGATAGAGCGTCCCATTGTTATTAATGGCGAGAAAGCCAGAATTGGTCGTCCACCAGAATCTGTTTTGGAAATTTTATAGTGCAACCTGTTCTCGTACTTTATTACAGCCGCAACGGCAGCACAAAGCGATTAGCTGATGCCATCGCCCAAGGTGTATCGTCATTAGGTGTTCCTGTGATAGTACGTACAGTCAAGAGTATCAGCGATGCAGCTAATGACGCGGCATCTAGTGCTGTACCCGAGGTTTCTCTTCAGGAACTCGAACAGTGCAGTGCCCTAGCGTTAGGTAGTCCTACGCGTTTCGGCAATATGGCAGCGCCAGTAAAACACTTTTTGGATTCTACAAGCAGTCAATGGTTAAAAGGCGCGTTGATTGATAAGCCTGCGTGCGTATTTACATCTTCTTCTTCCATGCACGGCGGCCAGGAATCCACATTACTTTCCATGATGGTTCCGCTTATCCATCACGGCATGGTGATTTGCGGGCTACCTTACAGTGAGCCTGCGCTACACAACACCACAATGGGCGGCAGCCCTTACGGTGTAACACACGTCGCTCATCACAGTTTAAGTGCACCAGAGCAATTGAGTGCAGATGAAAAAGCGCTATGCATTGCTCAGGGTAAGCGACTTGCAATGTTCGCTAAAAAACTAGCAGACAACGCCTAACAGTTACGTTATTTGGCGCATAAAACGTAGACCTTATAAAGAACATTAAAAAACAAATTGTTTCGGAGACATTACCATGGCACAAGATACGCGTTTTTATCGCTATCTCGCACTTATAAGCCACACCGGGTTAATCGTATGGATAACACTGTGGCAATTTACATTTACTAAAGAGCATACTTACTCTCCTTTGTTTATTGCCTTGTTTTATATTTTACCTTTATTGTTACCTTACTGGGGTATATTAAAAGGCAAGCCATATACTCACGCATGGGCCAATTTTGTCGTTTTGTTTTACCTCATTCACGGATGCACTGTGGCATACGCGGTACCTGATGAACGTTGGTATGCAGTGGTAGAGATTATTCTATGCACGGGTATGTTTGTCGGCTGTAGTGCGTTTGCTAGAAAACGTGGTCGTGAATTGGGTTTGGGCCTTAAAAAGCTTAAAGAAGAGATGCAAGAAGAAAAAGCTCGCTTTGAGCAAGGTCAACAATGATCATGTAATACACAGCGAAAACACATGCTGCCAAGGGGTTAATATGACACGCCATTTGCCTGAATTTACATTAGTAATCGCATCATTATCGTTACTTGCAGCATGTGGAGGTTCTGGTTCAGGCGATAGTTCAGCCCCAAGCACTCCTTCCATTCCTCCAACCATTAGCATTTCAGGCCCTACAAACGCCGTTGTAGGCGATGCGGTCGACTTTGCTGTCGCCTCGCCTACTGGCCACGCTATTGTCGATATCGATTGGCAAGTCTCAGGCGTATCTCAGCAGCCTCTCAGTGCTCACACGCAGGCTATAGGCTTTGATGTTACCTCTTCAGGTAGCTTCGATATCGCCGTAAACGTTAGCTTAGAAAATGGCACAACTCTTACAGACACCATAACGTTACAAACGAACGAAAGTACCGCGCCGCTTGCCGCATTACGATTGGGTCATGAGGCATCCGAAGGCGGCAGAGTTTCTCTTCGCGTTGACACCGTTAACTCGCAAGGGTTAACAATCTCAAATATCACGTGGCAACAAACGTCTGGACCAATCGTCAATAACTTCAACTTTGATGATGGTGATTATTCTCATTCGATATATTTTCAAGCGCCTCGAGTCAGCAACGACACAATCATTGAAATAGAAAGTACCGTTACACTCTCAAATGGCGAGATGTTAACCGATAGCGCGCAAGTTCTAGTGAAAAACATCGACATTAACAATAGCGGCTTTTTTGTAGATGACGAGACAAGTATTCCCGAAACGGTAAGCGCGCATATGCAGCCCTATAGAGCCGACAGCCCTTACGCGTCGGCACTTGTTGATTGTGTTTATAACAATCAGGTTTCAAACAGCTGTACGTTCTCTCAGCTACCACTGATTGGCCAAGTTACCGAAAGCCCCACTATCGATGATATTTTAGATAGAACATACGTCTCGCATCCGTGGATGGGCGATGCATTTAGAACATATTTAGAAACTTCAGCAACCCGTGATGACATGCTTAAGTTACTACGCGCAACTAACGCGATTGTGATTTCTTACGATATCCGCCCGTCATTTTATTGGGTTGCCACTGGTGCCATTTACTTAGATGCCAACAACTTTTGGCGCACACCGCAAGAGCGAGACACGCTAAATACTCGCCCAGATTATAGAAGTGGTTTTGGTAGTGAGCTCGATTTTACGACGTCATGGCGCTACGTGAAAAACGGGGCCTATTATTTCCCTAATATCAGCACAGCGAACGTAGCAGATAGACTTCCACGTGACGTGAGCGACGTAGAAGCAGCATTAAGCTATTTGCTATACCACGAGCTAGCTCACGCCAATGACTTTTTCGACTACACCGAATGGCAACAACTCAGCAATAGCGCGAGCCCACTGTCGTCTTATGATGACAGCTCTCCCATTTCTACGGGGCTAACAACTTCATTGCCTCTTACGTCGTCACAACTCCATGCTTTGGCCGAAGTTCGATACGGTGGTGCAACCGCTTCAAGCGCGCAGCGAAATTATACCGCGCTACAAGTGGCAAATTGGTTTGAGGATGATGGTGCGGTTGCTTTCTATTCTTACTTTACAGAACGAGAAGATCTCGCCATGTTATTCGAGCGCTTCATGATGCTTTACCGGCTTGAGGCAGAAGCGGATGTAGGCGTATTTACAAGAGAGACACTGGAAGACGGCAGTTTCATTCCTACTTGGGCTCAGAGAAACCGTGTTAATGATGATAACGTTACTATGCGCGTAGATTACGTATTAAGTAGAATTTTACCCGAACTCGATGTACCTGCTATTCAAGCGTCACTTCCAAGCCCTTATCTGCTTCCGAACGATATTACCTGGCGGGACTCTGCGTCTAGTACAAATCCAAACGTACAGTCTGCGAGCGATAAGTTAATGCTACAGAACGGCGGAAACAATTCGGTTACTTCCGATGGAACTCTAATGACGGTAGCAGAAGAATTTAGCACCACATCAAGCGCTCATAGTTTAAGAAAAGAACAATAAACGGCAACACAGCAGCGCTTAGACTATCTTAGGTTAAGTTCGCGCTTTGGCTAACCTAGGTTAAGCTCGCGCTTTGACTAATTTAGGTTAAGCTCGCGCTTTGACTAATTTAGGTTAAGCTCGCGCTTAACCATGCCCACCGACAAGCGTTTTTGTTCTTGGAGTGAGCGTGTGTCTAAACGGGCTAATAGTGACATGAGGCTTTTTAGGTCTCGTTCACTATGGTGCAAAAGAAACTGTAGTGCTTGGTTTGATAGCTTTAATCCACGTTCCGCTGCACGTAAGCGCACGGCTTCTTCACGACCATTGTCATCCAGTTGGTTTACGTGATAAATAACCCCCCACGCCAAGCGAGAACGCAAGTCAGGTAAAACAAAAGCCGGGTTAGATGGGCCTAGGTGACTAGAACAAAGTACCATAGTTTGTTTAGTCTCAATCACTCGGTTTAACAAATCGAACAACGCTTCTTCCCAACGTAAATCGCCCGCTATCGCGTGAATGTTGTCTAATGCGATTAACGAAAGATTCTCAAGGCCTTCAAAAATATCGAGCGACCACGCTTCATAATTATTAAGATTTAAATAAAGGTGACTAACCGATTTTTCGGCTAGTTGATGACAAGTGGCAAACAATAAGTGGCTTTTACCGATAGCGGTACTGCCTAGTAAAGTAAGCAAAGGCAGCTGAAGCGATGCTAAAGGCCCCAATTCAGGAGCCTCGCGCCAGTGTGGCAGCGCATCTGCAATCTGCTTAAGGACTGAAACTACTTCTTCGTTACCCGTATTGACAAAACTATCGAAGTTTTCGTCAACAGGTAGCGTGACAGGCAAAGGCAGCTGCATGCTAAATTAATTGCTCCAATAGAAACTGTGTCCTTTCACGGTTTGTCCGTACGAATCGGTTACGGGGCGTAATTTGCTTTCTAGTTTAATACTGTTAAGTAAATCGTCCACCGTTCCAATTAATGTAAGTGAGTACGTGGCAACAGAACCAGATTGCTCTACTAGTGTAGCGTTTTCAATCACACTTAAACTATTTAAATAGTCAGTAGCGCTGGCGTAACTTTTTACCGAGCCAATATTGGCAATCGATACCTTGATAACTTCTCGCTCAGACGCTTCGATTCCTACGATGGCATAAAGCGACGATAAGTAATTTGAGTAGGCATCGATTAACTGATTGCCAAGAACTTCGGGCGAATCACCGTATATGCTGCCATAGCTAACCTTACCGCCACCAACGAACACCCAGTCTAGTGCATAGTCACCTTCATCGGCACGCTTCGCATAGTTGGCAAACTCGTTCATGGTGAACGGCATCGTTGTGCTCTCTTCCTGGGCCAACTCCTTCGCCGAGGTTCCGTCAGCATTATTCACGTTTTGGTTTGTAGCGTCATAACCGTCGTTTAACTGAGCATCAACACCGTTATTAATCGCACCGGACTCAACGTTATCTGAAAAGGTGCGCTGTGCGTCCGTATTATCTACACGCGGATTTCGCTCATCGAAACTTTGTTCATCAGTTTGTGCTCTAAACTGTGCTTCTTCATCTAGCACGCTATCAAGAGATTCTACTGTGCCAGAAGGCACAACATTTTCCGGCAAATCAGGAATTGCACTCGCATCGTTACGATAAACTCTGGCACCAATAATGTTGTCGACGCCATAGCGTGTAGATGCTTTGCGCAAAGGCTCAACAAATCGTCCCCACACGTCATAGGTAGAAATATTTACATTGTCGGTAAGGTCCATTAAAGGCAAGCTTAATGGTACGCCTCGTTCTTTCGCTGTTTGTTTGAGCGTATGTTGTAATTCTGTATTGAGAGATTCGTCTAAGATGACGCGAGTTTCGTTTTCGTCTTCCTGCGCAAGCCACACTATCGTTTCAGGGCGTCTATCACCCCAGAGCGGAAGCATTTCACGCTGAAGAAGTTCATTGAGTTTCGCTTGATCGAACTCCGCAACGTAATACGTTCTGCCTTTGTCAAAAGCAAATCGATAGGAACGAAGCAGCGATTGAGGCGACGATAAGGCTGCTCTAACACCGGCATTATCGAGCACGCTTGTGCTGCCCGACATCTTCACAAAAACCTGCCTTAATGCTTTTTTAAGCGCGTTTTGTTGGGTACGCTGAGTTTGATCTTCAACTTGAATCTGCGCTTCGTTGACCACAACGCGTTGAGCCGCATTTATAAAGGGGGCGTAAGTCAGCGCAGCAAAAAATGAAATGCCCAAAATGCCTTTCAAGCTAACTCTCGTTAAATTAGTTCCATTGGTGTTACGCTTTACTGCCGTTAACATTGACACTCCATACTCTCTTAAAATCAATTCCTTACCTATCGAATCGTCAGTTAATCTCGTTTAACTATTTACGGTAAACTCGGACTAACCTGCGCGCATTTCACTCTACTTTTTAGAGCGAGACATTTTATCAAGCAAGATGTTCACCAAAAGATAGCCTTCTATTGTCTTTTATATTGGGTTTAATTTCACCCCTAAAATAAAAAAGATCAAAAAGCGTATAAAATAGCCTTCACAAATTGGACTTGTGACGACTTGCTGGTAGAATCCGCGGTTTTCTACCTCTTAGTTTCAGGGCCCAACCGTGAGCGAAAATAAAACCTCTTTAAGTTACAAAGATGCAGGCGTAGATATCGATGCAGGTAATCAACTTGTTGAACGCATTAAATCTGTTACCAAGAAAACCCATAGACCAGAAGTAAAAGGTAACCTGGGTGGTTTCGGTGCACTTTGTGAACTGCCTACTAAATATAAAAAGCCGCTACTTGTTTCAGGTACTGACGGCGTGGGTACAAAACTAAGAGTTGCTATGGATGCTAACCGTCATGACGGTGTTGGTATCGACTTAGTAGCAATGTGCGTAAACGACCTTATTGTTCAAGGTGCTGAGCCCCTATTCTTTTTAGATTACTACGCAACTGGCAAGCTTGACGTTGATGTAGCCGCGTCGGTTGTTACCGGCATCGGCGCCGGCTGTGAGCAAGCTGGTTGTGCATTAATTGGTGGTGAAACAGCCGAAATGCCTGGAATGTATCACGATGGTGACTACGATATTGCAGGCTTCTGCGTAGGCGTGGTTGAAGCTGATAAGGTTATTGACGGCACTAACGTTAAACCAGGTCAAAAACTAATTGCACTTGGTTCATCGGGTCCTCACTCAAACGGTTACTCATTAGTTAGGAAGATTATTGAAGTTAGTGGTGCAGATGTAAACGCCGACCTAAACGGCAAGCCTATCATCGACCAACTTCTTGAGCCTACTCGCATCTATGTTAAATCGGTATTGGCATTGCTTGAAGAAGTACAAGTGAGCGCTATTTCTCACATCACGGGCGGTGGTTTTTGGGAGAACATCCCTCGCGTGCTACCTGAAGATGCGAAAGTGGTTATTGACGAAAGCACCTGGGAATGGCCTGCAATCTTCTCTTGGTTACAAGAAAACGGTAACGTGACTCGCCACGAAATGTACCGCACGTTTAACTGTGGTGTTGGCCTTGTAATCGTTGTTGACGAAAGCGATACCGATGCTGCGCTGAACATTCTTAAACAACACGGTGAAAATGCTTGGGTTATTGGTGATATCGCAGCAAAAGATGGCGAAGAGCAAGTAGAGATCAACGCGTGAGTAACAGTGTAACCAAACTATGCGTACTTATTTCAGGTAATGGCAGCAATTTACAAGCCATTATCGATGAAATAAAAGCAGGCCGTCTGAATGCGGAAATCAGCGGCGTAATCAGTAATCGCCCTACTGCTTATGGTCTGGAACGCGCTAAAGAAGCCGGGATCAATGCGGTTTGCTTAGATCATACAGGCTTCGATTCACGAGAGTCTTATGACGGGGCGCTCAAAGCACAAATTGAGGCTTTTGGCGCAGACTGTGTTGTTCTTGCGGGCTTTATGCGTATCTTAACACCGGAGTTCGTCGACAGCTTTGCTGGAAAATTAGTGAACATTCATCCATCTTTGTTGCCGAAGTACAAAGGTTTGAATACGCATCAGCGAGCTATCGACAATGGAGACAAGGAGCACGGCGTTAGCGTGCACTTTGTTACACCGGAGCTCGACGGCGGCCCTGTTATCATTCAAAGCCGCGTACCTGTGTTTGAAGACGACACAGCAAGCGACCTGGCCGAGCGTGTTCAAGAACAAGAACGTCGTATCTATCCGCTTGTGCTATCTTGGTTTAGTGCAGGCCGATTATCGATGCGAAACAATAAGGCAGTTTTAGATGAGCAAGAATTACCAGAATCTGGTTATGCAAGCGACTAAGCCTTTTGCTTTAGGTGCACTGTTAGCAGCATCGCTTTCAGTGGCCTCGCAAGCAAACCCTAGTACAGAAAATACGGATAGTGCAGAGCTACCGCTTCAGCCCTACAAGGCAACCTATACCGCATACAAATGGGGTGACGACGTAGGCGAAGCGAATATTGAGCTCTCGAAATTAGGTGACCAACAGTACTCTCTAATTTACACGTCAAAAGTGTCTAAGTTTTTCTTGTCTGACAAACGCAGTGAACATTCTATTTTTACTGTTAATGATAATACCGTCGTACCTTCTGAGTACTACTATAATCGTTCTGGCACAGGACCTGATAAAGAGCTTAAGGTAACGTTTAGTCATCAGGGACAAGGCAAAATTGCAGTCGAGAATGGCGAAACATTTGATTGGAACGGTGAATTTGATAACCAGATTTATCGTATTGACCTTGCAAAACAGTTAGCGGAAGGTAAGACATCTCTAGATTACCACTTCGTGAATTATCGTGGCGAACTTCGTCACTACGGCGTTCAAGTGGTGGATGAAGAGGTATTGTCTTTACCTTTCGGTAAAATCGAAACTGTAAAAGTTAAGCTTATTCGCGACTCAAATAAGCGTGAGACGTTTGCCTGGTTTGCGCCATCACTTAACTACACGTTAGTTCGTCTGCAGCAGTTCAAAGAAGGCGATGAACAGGGCGATATCAAACTGAAATCGTTTGAGACGCAGTAAAGCGTAAAGATAAACCGTTTTTTGTCTCAACAACTTTTTCACAATTTTTGAATAAAGCACGTTATGAACTAGCATTCAGACGTGCTTTTTTATTTACACTGTTGCTGTCTTATCCTCACGTAACCTCTTCTAGTTTCGCAACACAATTCACATTCTAAATCAGTATTTATAAGCAACGACTATACTTATAGAGCGGATAACGCACTACCCTATTATTTATGTCGTTGTTAATAGAATATTCATGTAAAAATCTTGATCTTTGCCCTATTAAATAATAGGTTTACAGCATGCTGGTCTGACCTCGATCTGTGACTGCTTTTCATAAAGCAACTCACTACGCTCGAGTTAAGACTAGCGTAACGTTTAACGCCTTTCAGGAGTGAAGTATGGCAGATTTTATATGGTTTTTACTGGTCGTTCTGACACTAGCGGTAGCTAGTTATCAGCGAACCAGCTTGGTAACAGCGGTTGCCATGGGCGCAGGTGTTATGATTTTAGGCACCCTTTTCGGTGACATCGGCCTGCTTGGTTGGGTAGTGTTCCTTGCTTTAACACTGCCGTTCACGCTTGCAAATATCAGACAGCAGCACATCTCTAAGAAGCTGCTAGCCTTCTACCGCAAAGTTATGCCTGAAATGTCGAGCACTGAGCAAGAAGCTATCGACGCAGGTACGGTATGGTGGGACGGTGATATTTTCAGCGGCAAGCCAGACTGGGATAAATTACACCGCATTCCGAAAGGTCGACTCACTGCTGAAGAGCAAGCATTCTTAGACGGTCCTTGTGACAAAGTGTGCTCAATGGTCGATGAATGGCAAATAAACCATAAAGATGCTGATCTTTCACCTGAAATTTGGCAGTTCCTTAAGGAACACAAATTCTTCGCGATGATCATCAAGAAAGAGTATGGCGGTCTAGAGTTTTCGGCATATGCCCAGTCTCGCGTTCTTCAAAAACTTGCAGGCGTTAGCGCGGTGCTATCAAGCACAGTCGGTGTACCAAACTCATTGGGCCCGGGCGAATTACTTCAGCACTATGGTACAAAAGAGCAACAAGATCATTATCTTCCCCGTCTTGCTGCCGGTGAAGAAATCCCTTGTTTTGCATTAACCGGCCCAGAAGCTGGCTCTGATGCAGGTGCGATCCCTGATGTTGGCGTTGTATGTAAAGGCGAGTGGAATGGCGAAGAAGTGTTGGGTATGCGCCTAACGTTTAACAAACGCTACATCACCCTTGCGCCTGTTGCTACGGTTATTGGTCTTGCCTTTAAACTTCAAGATCCTGAAGGTCTTCTAGGTGATAACAAAGAGCCGGGCATAACATGTGCCCTTATTCCTCGCGACACTAAAGGTTTAGAGATTGGGCGTCGTCACTTCCCACTCAATACGCCATTTCAAAATGGCCCTATTAAAGGTGAAGATATTTTCGTTCCAATCGATTACATCATTGGTGGTCCGAAAATGGCAGGTCGCGGCTGGCGTATGCTGGTTGAATGTTTGTCGGTAGGTCGCTGTATTACCCTTCCTTCATCTGCTGCTGGTGGTGCTAAATCAGTATCTCTTGCAACGGGTGCGTATGCACGTATTCGTCGCCAGTTCCGCATGCCTGTAGGTCATATGGAAGGTGTTGAAGAAATGCTTGCGCGCATTGGTGGTAATGCATATTTGATGGATGGCGTAACACGCTTCTCAACAGTGGGTGTAGACCTTGGTGAGAAACCTTCTGTTATCTCGGCTATCTGTAAGTACCACTTAACCGAGAAGATGCGTCAAATCATTAATGATTCGATGGATGTTCACGGCGGTAAAGGCGTTATGCTTGGGCCAAACAATTACCTTGGTCGCGGCTATCAAGGTGTACCAGTATCAATTACGGTTGAAGGCGCAAACATTCTAACCCGTAACATGATGATCTTTGGTCAAGGTGCAATGCGTTGTCACCCTTACGTGCTAAAGGAAATAGAAGCTGCGTCTATCGAAGACAAAAAAGAAGCTTTGAAAGCGTTTGATAAAGCGGTATTCGGTCATATTGGCTTTGCGGTAGCTAATACTGTTCGCAGTATTTGGTTCTCGTTAACCAATGGCGCATTCAGCAGCGCACCGTTCACTGACGAAACGGCGCGTTACTACAAACTACTTCAAGGCTACAGTGCAAACTTAGCACTACTAACCGATGTTTCTATGGGTGTGCTTGGTGGTGATCTTAAACGTCGCGAGCGTTTATCAGCGCGTTTAGGTGATATCCTAAGTGGCCTTTACATGGGTAGTACAACGCTTAAACGCTTCGACGAAGAAGGTCGTCTAAAAGAAGATTTACCGCTTTTACATTGGGCAATGCAAACTACATTGCACGATATCGAGACAGCAATTGATGACTTCTTGGCTAACTTCCCTAACCGCGCAATCGCTGCAGCGCTTCGCGTTATGGTGATTCCGTTTGGCCGACGTATTGGTAAGCCTTCAGACAAGACAGAACATGCTATTGCACAAATGCTTCAAACGCCTTCAACTGCACGTAGCCGTTTAGGTTATGGTCAGTACCTCACCCGTGAGGAAGGAAGCTTGTTTGGCGATCTTGAGCAAACTCTTGATGATGTACTAGCAAGTGAGCCTATCTTCGAACGTATTTGTAAGCACAAAAAAGCTAAACTACCGTTTACCCGTTTAGATGTGCTTGCTGACGAAGCGCTAGCAGAAGGAATTATTAACGAAGAAGAAGCGAATCTACTTCGTAAGACTGAAGCTGGAAGACTTCGCACTATCAACGTCGATGATTTCGACCACGAAGAATTAGTAGCGAAGGTTAATTCCAACACCACTGCTAAGAAACGAGGTGGCAAAGCTGCTTAATTTCATACCCAAACAAAAGGGCCGCTCTCGCGGCCTTTTTTGTCAACGATTCATTCTATTTACATCACTCACCTACGTATTTTCTAGCCTTTGCTTGGCCGATCAAACAACCTGCGGAAATACCGAACAGGCGAGAGAACTCTCTTTATTAATTGCTAATGACAAAGGTCAACAACGTTCGGTACTAAAATGTAATCCTACGCTTGTTATGCTGGCTGAAACAAAAGCCAAAGACATGGCCGAAAGAGGGCTAGTTTCGCATTTCTTAGGCGGCAGCCCAAATACCCGCATTCGCGATGCAGGGTTAGCTCTGCCCGATTACTACGGTGACGCAATGAGTAACCAGGTTGAGGCTTTGGCTGGTGGTTATACGACAGCGGAAGACGTATGGTACGCGTTGAAAGGTTCTACGTCTCACCGACAGCATTTACTTGCTGAACTACCCTTTTATCAAGAGCAAGATCAAATTGGTATTGCCTTTTACAAGGACTATTCAACTCCCCATGTTGAATACTGGGCAATCTACCTAACCAAACTAGCAGATTCCTCTTTACCCGATTCGGAAACAAAGCCTCAAACTTCGACTACGCTACTATTGAAGGGCCAAAAGAAGTTTGAAAATGTACCTGACAAAGGCTTAGGAATAGTTACTAAAAGTGGTGAGGTTACGCTAAAAACAAAAAAACCGGATGAATAATCCGGTTTTTTATTAGCGCTAGATAAATACTTAGTTTAGCTAAGTTGGAGTTTATCCATCAACAATACGGCTTGCGTACGCGTGTTGATCTCTAGCTTGCGAAGAATGGCACTAATGTGAGCTTTAATGGTTGCTTCCGTAACGTTCATCTCGTGAGCGATTTGCTTGTTCATTAAGCCTGCGCGTAAGTAAGAAAGCACTTGAATCTGTTTAGGTGTAAGTTCACGGAAGCGCTGAAGTAGAACTTTTAGCTCATCGTCAACTTTCTCTAGTTCTTCTTCCATACCTTCTGGAAGCCACTTTTTGCCACCAATAATGTCTACAATAGCCTGAGCAATTTCTCGTGTTTGCGACACTTTGGGGATAAAGCCCTGAGCACCTAGGCTCATTACTTGAGCGACAACCTCAACAGTATCGCTGCCCGAAACAACACCAACAGGAATATTCGGATATTGCTCACGCAGGGTGATAAGGCCGTTAAAATATTCACCGCCAGGCATATTAAGGTCAAGAAGGATCAGCTGAACACCGTCGAATTCGTTTAGCTTCGCCATCGCATCATCCAAGCTTCCTGCTTGAATTATCTGTGCGTTTTCAAAGTAAGGTTCCAACGCGCCGCTCAAAGCTTCGCGAAACAATGGGTGATCGTCTGCTACTAGAATTCTTGTCATTAGCGTTACTGCTTCCTTATTGTATTATGAGTATAGATTAATACTTTAGATCATTAACGAAAAGCCCTAAACCAGAAAAATCACGCAAAATATAACAAATTTGGTGTTTTCCATTGGCATTTACGTATCAAACGGTAAAATTGCGCCCCAAATTAGTTAATTGAAGATCCACAGTGAAGAAACACGACAATATATACGCAAAGGCACTCAATAAAGTAGATGACTTTAAATTTGACGAGTCTGTCGTTGATGTGTTTCCCGATATGATTCAGCGCTCAGTGCCTGGATACGAAACCATTGTTCACACCATAGGCGAATTGGCTAAAATTGCCGTTACGCCCAATACCGTCGTTTATGATCTTGGCTGTAGCTTAGGTGCTGCAAGTTTATCTGTGGCAAGAGCTGTACCTAACGATACATGTGAAATTATTGGTGTGGATGCTTCAGAAGCAATGGTAGAGCGCTGCAAACGCGTCGTACAGACCTTCACACTGCCAAACCCAATTGTTATTGAGCATGGGTTTGCACAAAGTGTAGAAATTAAGAATGCCTCTTTGGTTGTGATGAATTTCACTTTGCAATTTATCCCACCCGCTGACCGCGAAGCGTTATTAAAGCGCATTTATGATGGGTTAAACCCCGGCGGTATGTTGGTGCTATCAGAAAAAATACGCCACCCTACCCTTACTGGCAATGAGCTGCTGGTAGATTTACATCATCAATTTAAGCGCGACAACGGTTATAGTGAACTAGAAGTGAGCCAAAAGCGCGCCGCGTTAGAAAAAGTTATGCTAACCGATACATTTAACGAGCATGATACTCGCTTGAGAAAAGTCGGGTTTACCGATGTTGTGATGTGGTACAAGTGTTATAACTTCACGTCTATGGTTGCCATTAAAGGCTAAACAAATCTCGCTACGTCCGTCTTTCCGCAACGCCAACACATATTAAGAACAGTATGAGCAAATTAGAACAAACTTGGTTTACCGATTGCTACAAATCGTTAATAGACAGCCCGCTATCACATTGGCTTCAAACGCTGCCGGCACAAATGGACACTTGGCAGCGAACTGCTAAACACGGTGAGTTTGATAAATGGTGCCGTTTACTTTCGAAGCTGCCGACTACGTCGCCGAGTTGTGTTGATTTAGCCTCAAGCGTTTCTATTGGCACCGAAAATGACGTAGATGAATATGTCCAAAAACAAATTGAAGGATTACTAAAGCAGTTTATGCCCTGGAGAAAAGGACCATTTAATCTTCATGGAATTCATATTGATACAGAGTGGCGTTCGGACTGGAAATGGGACCGCGTAGCACCTCATATTAGTTCGCTGAAAGACCGAAACGTTTTAGACGTAGGTTGTGGTAGTGGTTATCACATGTGGCGCATGCTGGGTGAAGGTGCCAATAACGTAATAGGTATAGATCCTACCCAACTGTTTCTTATTCAGTTTCACGCCATTAAACAATTTATTAGTAAAAGTAGTGTGCCTTCCGAGAATATCCACTTTCTACCGATGGGCATTGAAGACATGCAGCCACTGAGAGCTTTCGACACTGTGTTTTCTATGGGTGTACTTTACCACCGTAAAGACCCAATGGCGTTTCTGCAGCAACTTAAAGACCAGCTAAGAAAAGGTGGCGAACTGGTTCTTGAAACCCTTGTCGTGGACGGTGATGAAAACACAGTATTGATGGCGGGTGAACGCTATGCACAAATGCGAAATGTCTGGTTCTTACCGAGCACTGCAGCCCTATCTGTTTGGTTAGGCCGCTTAGGCTTTGAAAATATTCGCGTTGTAGATATCAACCACACAACCCTAGATGAGCAGCGCGCAACGCCTTGGATGGAAACGCAATCTTTGAAAGATTTTCTCGATCCGGAAGATATTACTCGCACTATCGAAGGTTACCCTGCACCACAAAGGGCCGTGATTGTCGCTAACAAGAAGTAAGTCGTAAGACCACGCCTCTGTTACCCTATTGGCACAAATGTTGTTATCTTAATCAAGAAGAACGTGCGAATTCTGCATTGATTAAGGTGACAACATGGATATACATGGCTTTCTAACGACGCATCAATTGCCAAGTACCTATGCAGAAACTGCACAAAAATGGTTCACTCCATTATGTGAGCAACTGCTTAAGCACCAAGATGGTGCAACACAACCATTTATCGTAGGCATAAATGGTAGCCAGGGTTCAGGTAAATCAACTCTGACCAGTTTTATTGAGTCCTTCCTTACCTCGGTCCACAACAAAAAAGTGGTATCACTCTCAATTGACGATTTTTACTACGACCAGTCGCAGCGAAATGCGCTAGCGATAAAAGTGCACCCGCTTCTAGCAACTCGTGGTGTGCCGGGTACTCATGACATTCCTCTAGCGTTAAATACGTTTCGCAGTTTAGAAAAAGGCACGCGTACATCGCTGCCACGCTTTAACAAAGCCACAGATAACCCGTTCCCAAAAGAACAGTGGCCTGTAATCGAATCTTCACCCGATTTCATCATACTTGAAGGATGGTGCGTGGGCGCTATTTCGCAAACATCTAGCGAACTTAAACGGCCAGTAAACCACCTTGAAGAAGTAGAGGACCCATTGGGCATTTGGCGCTCTTTCGTAAACACTGAACTAGCGGGCGATTATCAAACGTTGTTCGACAAAATAGACTACCGCATTATGCTGAAAGCACCGAGTTTCGACTGTGTGTATCAATGGCGGCTAGAGCAAGAACATAAACTCGCCCAAAAAGCGTTAAAAGATAGCGATGGAGTGATGTCTGATGAAGAAGTGGCAAACTTTGTGCAACACTACCAACGCATCACTGAACACGCATTACGTCACTTGCCTGAAAAGTGCGACACCGTGTTTTATCTAGATGAAACAAGAACGATAACTAAACAGGACGTAAAACGATGACGAAAACGCTTGTTTTCACCGATATGGACGGCACGCTGTTAGACCACCATACCTACTCTTTCGAGGCGGCGAAACCGGCTTTAACGGCATTAGAAAAAAAGGACATTCCCGTTATTCCCACTACCAGCAAAACCTTTGCTGAATTACAACCGCTGCGCGAAAGTATTGGTTTAGACGGGCCTTTTATTATTGAAAATGGCGCCGCTATTTTCATCCCTCATGGCTTTTTCAAACAAAAACCCAGCGGTACGGTTTGGATAGATGGCTACTGGTGTAAGGCGTTTATCTCAAACAAAAATTACTGGATTAAGCTACTTGAAAAAATAGGTAGCGAATTTGACGGCAAGTATAAACAATTCTCAAAAATGTCGATTCATGAAATTCAGGAATGCACGGGGCTTGACGAAAGGTCAGCGTCACTCGCTGCCAAACGCCAGTTTGGCGAACCGGTTTTGTGGCTTGGCACTGACGAAGAAAAACAACGCTTTTTAAAGGTAGTAAAAGATCGCGGTGCTTTCCCTCTGGAAGGCGGCCGCTTCATTCATATTTCAGGTAATTGCGATAAAGGCCAGGCCCTCAAGTGGCTGGCCAATGAATATCAAAAGCAACATACCACCAAAGTTAACACTATTGCCCTTGGCGATGGTAAGAACGACGTTGCAATGCTTGAAGCTGCGCACGTCCCCATTCGCATTTTATCCCCGGTAAATCCTCCACCAGCAGTAAAAAAAGAAGAGGTCTATACCAGCACCCTAACCGGCCCTGAAGGCTGGAACGAAATGCTTACTCAATTGCTATCCCTATGATCAGGAGGACACATGGCTGATTTTTATCAAAATGGTGTGGTTACTACGTTACATAACTTAGCTCGTCGTCCTACCGAAGAGCTTGAAGCAGAGCTTCTACAGTTTTCACAAAAGCGCCCTATGGCACTTATTTTACCGTCGCTCTTTTCTGAATTAGAAGGCGACGCACTTCCACATATCGTCAACGAATTAACAGACGTGCCCTACTTATCAGAAATTGTCATCGGTCTGGACCGAGCCAATGAAGAGCAGTACAAACACGCACTAAAATTTTTCGGCAAACTTCCTCAGCATCACAGAGTGCTATGGAACGACGGTCCTCGCCTTAAAGCACTTGATGAAGAGCTTCAGGCTCAAGGCTTGGCGCCAAAGGAGTTAGGTAAAGGCCGAAACGTTTGGTACTGCATGGGCTACGTACTAGCATCGAATCGTGCTGAGTCTGTTGCACTACACGATTGCGATATCGTTACCTATAATAAAGATTTGCTCGCCAAGCTTATCTACCCTGTAGCCAACCCAATGTTTAACTACGAGTTTTGTAAGGGTTACTATGCGCGTGTGGCTAATGGCAAAATTAATGGCCGTGTTTCTCGACTTCTCGTTACGCCATTACTTCGTGCATTAAAACGCATTATGGGAGACAACGAATACTTGGAGTTTATGGACAGCTTCCGCTATCCATTAGCGGGTGAGTTTTCGTTTAGACGCGACGTACTAAACGATATTCGCATTCCAAGTGACTGGGGCTTAGAAATTGGTGTGCTGTCTGAAATGCACCGCAATTATTCGCATAACCGTCTGTGTCAGGCAGATATATGTGATATTTACGACCATAAACATCAGGATTTATCGCTTAATAACGACCAAGGTGGTTTGTCTAAAATGTCTATCGACATTACCAAAGCCATTTTCAGAAAACTTGCCACACAAGGCTATACGTTTAGCAACGAAATGTTCCGCTCAATTAAAGCCACCTATTTCCGTATTGCGCTAGACTTTATAGAAACCTACCACAATGACGCGGTAATGAATGGCTTGAACTTAGACATTCACAGCGAAGAGAAAGCAGTAGAAATGTTTGCCAGTAACATCATGAAAGCGGGGCAAAACTTTTTAGAAAACCCTATGGAAACGCCGTTTATACCAAGCTGGAACCGCGTGACCAGCGCGGTTCCCGATATTTTAGAGCGACTATTAGAAGCGGTTGAAGCCGATACTGCAGAATATATGGAGTAAGTAATATGGCATGGGACCATCTCCATGACAAAGTAAAACACCATTTAGAAAGCATTTATGCCGATGTATCGCTGGACGTCTCGTATGAGACGCTAGCGACTGAGTTAATGAACACTATAGGCATTCAACAGCAAACAGATATTGCTTCACCTCAGTCTCATCACAATTATTGGGATGAAGATGACATTATCATGATTACCTACGGTGATAGTGTCATTGACGAAGGGGAGCGCCCGCTGGTTACGTTAAATAAGTTTTTGCACCGCTACTGCAAGAATACCGTTAATAACGTTCACATCCTGCCCTTCTTTCCATACAGCTCAGACGATGGGTTTTCGGTTATCGATTACTCTACGGTGAATGAAGCACTGGGGTCATGGGACGATATTGAAGTCATTGCTGAGGATTATGGCTTGATGACCGACTTAGTTATCAATCACTGCTCTGCAAGAAGCGTGTGGTTTGATAACTTTGTGAGAGGTGAAGGACCGGGATCTGACTTTTTCTTCACGGCAGACCCATCCGATGACCTCTCCATGGTAACTCGCCCTCGTGTGTCGCCCTTGCTGCGAGAAACGGAAACCGCCAACGGTACAAAGCATGTATGGTGCACGTTTAGTCACGACCAAGTTGACTTTGACTTTAGAAACCCCAAGGTGTTGTTAGCGTTTATCGATATCATCAAGCTGTATATTGATAAAGGCGCTAAAATCTTTCGCTTAGACGCAGTGGCATTTCTTTGGAAAATTGTAGGTACAAACTGCATTAATCTATTCCAAACCCACGAAGTCATACGTTTGATCCGAACGTTGATTGAACATGTGGATCCTTCCATCATAATCATTACCGAAACCAATATTCCCAACAGGGAAAACCTAACGTACTTTGGTAATGCTAACGAAGCCCATGCTATCTACAACTTTTCGCTTCCGCCGTTACTTGTAAATACATTAGTAACGGGTGATTGTACGTATTTGAAAAGCTGGATGATGAGTATGCCACCGGCGCAAAACGGCACAGCCTACTTTAACTTTATCGCTTCGCACGATGGTATTGGCTTGCGTCCGGCGGAAGGCCTACTATCAGATGAAGAAATTTCAGAGCTTGTGCATACAATGCAGCACTTTGGCGGCAAGGTGTCGTGGCGCGCTTCTGATCACGGTCAGCAAAAGCCTTACGAGATAAACATCACCCTGTTCGACGCGCTGCAAGGAACCACCAAGGGCCCTGATAAGTATCAAGTGGACCGATTTATTTGTGCTCACGCCATAATGTTAGGTATGGAAGGTATACCAGGAATTTACATTCACAGTTTACTCGGCACATCCAACGATTATGAAAAAGTCGCTAATACAGGACAAAATCGTTCAATCAACAGAAAACGTTGGGACTTTAACGAGTTAGAGGCTCTGTTGGACTCGCCCTTTTCACAGCACCATAAAGTACTCACTCGAATCTCCCAGCTTATACGTATACGTAAAGCACAGCCTGCATTTCATCCTAACGCAACGCAGTTTACATTGCAGCTTGGTAATCAATTATTTGGCTACTGGCGACAAAGTCTCGATAGAAAGCAAAGTATTTTCTGTATTAGTAATATTTCAGACGAAGAACAAACAATTTTGCTGTCTGACATTAACCTTATTGGCACAGATAATTGGATTGATCTCATCACCCGTGACGAGATAGCCCTTTCTAATGGTTTCTTACAAATGAAGCCTTATCAAGTGCTTTGGATCAGCAACCAAGATTTTGAATGAATCTTTGAGCTTATAACGCCAGTCGACCAATAAATCTACCGCGGTAAGGATACTGCGGTGTTATGCTTGTCACACGAGTTAGCAAATCAAAAGTTTGTAATGCAAGAAATTAATACCTTTTTTTTCGATTTAGATGGAACCTTGGTGGACTCTGTTCCTGATTTGGCAACAGCGTTAAACCAAACATTAAACGACTACCAATTACCAACGTATAACGAGCAGACAATTAGACACTGGGTTGGAAATGGTGCTCGTGTTCTGGTGGAACGCGGATTGAGCGGCAACGCAGAGATCAGACACCATTACACATCAAACGAGATTGATGCCGCTTTAGAAAAATTTCTGTTCTATTACCGAACGCTAGAAACTAAAAGTACAGTGCTGTACGAAGGCGTGTTCTCAACACTTCACGCGCTAAAAGAACAAGGGTTCACGCTAGCATTAATCACTAATAAACCTTCGGAATTTATTGAGCCTATTCTTTCATCGTTCTCAATATTTTCGTTGTTTTCGCTTACCATTGGCGGTGACAGTTTACCGGAAAAAAAGCCATCTTCCTTTCCCCTTCTGCATGCCTGTGAAAAGCTTGGTGTTTCACCCTCACAGTGTGTAATGGTTGGAGATTCTAAAAATGACATTGTTGCCGCAAAAGCCGCGAACATAAAAAGTGTAGGGCTTACCTACGGGTATAACTATGGTGAGAACATCGCAAAATATAAACCTAACTGGGTTTTCGACGATTTTGAAGAGATATTAACGCTCGCTTCTTAATTCATCTGACATAGCCCTTGATGAAACTTCAATTGCGTCGTTTACGCATACTTTCTTTTATTTCACGCTTTAACCTTTGGTATAAGGCCGCTTTTTCTGTAATATCCGCGTGTTAAATCATTTCATGGAGTTGTTGGTATGTCATCTAAATGGCTTTCACTAGAAGAAGCCCTCACTAAAGCATTAGACGCTGCAAAAGCGATAAACGACGTTGAGCAAGTGAGCATTTTTGACGCCAACAACCGCATCTTGGCCCAAGATGTAACTGCCCACGTTGATGTCCCGCCCTGGGATAATTCAGCAATGGATGGCTATGCCGTAAATGCGGAAGATCTCAAACACAGTGATAAACTCGAAGTACAGGGTGTAATTACAGCTGGCATGAGTGCTGATGAGCCGCTTGAAAAAGGCAAAGCATTTAAAATAATGACGGGGGCCCCGGTGCCTGCCAATGCTAACGCCGTTGTAATGGTAGAGAATACTGAAAGTCATGATGGCGCGGTTTTGATCAATAAAATTCCATCGGCGCAAGAGAATATACGTAAAAAGGCAAATGATATCGCCAGAGGCGATACACTAATAAGCAAGGGCACGCGCCTTCACGCCGAACACCTTATGCTGCTTTCCTCCCAAGGAAACAGTAAGGTGGAAGTATTCAGAAAACTTCGCGTTGGTGTAGTCGCGACTGGTTCTGAACTTGCTGCACCTGGCGAACCCTGTAAATCGACACAAATTTTCGAGTCTAATCGCGTTGGTGTAAGCAGCATTTTAAGCAATGAAAACGTAGAGCTTGTTGATTTCGGCATTGTAGAAGACGACGAAGCTTCTTTGCGTAAACTCTTCATTGAGGCGAGCGAGCGTGTAGATGTAATGGTAAGTAGCGGTGGTGTATCTGTGGGCGATGCCGACTATGTAAAAGATATCATCGCTGAATTGGGCACTATCGACTTTTGGAAAGTCGCGGTTAAACCGGGTAAACCCTTTGCTCTGGGCAAAATAAACAACACGTTGTTTTGCGGTTTGCCGGGCAACCCTGTGTCTTCGTTTGTTACCGCAAAATTATTGGTTGTGCCTGTTATTAAAAAAATGCAAGGGCAAGTACAACCGCACGAGCCGTTCTTTGTTAACGCTAGCATTACGACACCTCTTATGCGACGTGCAGGCCGCCGAGACTTTCAGCGTGCAACCATGGTAAGAAATAATCAAGGTGAATGGGAAGTCACACCATTTAGGTCACAAAGCTCTGGCGTTATGACTTCAATCACTTCTGCTAACTGCCTAATGGTAGTACATGAAGATATGAGTGAGTTAAAAGTTGGCGATACGGTTCCGGTTATGCCGCTACATTTTTAACAAGTTCGTTGTTGATACGCTACTTCGTTAAGGCTTTAAGCTCGTTTTTATTTTCTGCATTTTTATCGCCCTAGGCGACCCATATAGAGACACATTACCGTGAATAAGAAACGCTTTCTTTTAGAAGGAAGAGACATTTTAAAACTAGCATGGCCATTGTTGGTTGCGCAGATTACTCAAATGCTAATGGGCGTTAGCGATACTATTATGGCTGGGCGCTACAGTGCAACCGATATGGCTGCGGTAGCACTTGGATTTAGCATCACTGTGCCACTGCTTTGCTTTATACAGGGTATAGCGCTGGCACTTCCCCCAATCATTTCACGGTTGCAGGGAAATAAAAATTTAAGTGGTATTGCCGACGCAAGTCAGCAAGCTGGTTATCTGGTTTTCTTTGTGGGATTAGCGGTAGCAGGCTTAATTCCATTTACTGAAAGCATCGTCGCGCTGTTCCCTATGGCGCCCGAGCTATTTAGCATTACCGTAGACTACGTACTTTATGTGCTGTTCGCTATGCCTGGATTTGCACTTTACCAATGGCTTAGAAACTATTGTGAAGGCTTAGGTAAAACCAAGCCAACTATGATCATTACCGTAATTGGCTTAATGGCAAACATTGTTGGAAACTACCTGTTTATTTATGGTGTTGGCCCACTGCCTGCTATGGGTGGCGCCGGCTGTGGTATTGCTACCGGCATCGTTATTTACACTATGCTGATTGCAACCTTTGTCTATGTGCGCTTTGCCCCTGCCCTGCAAAAATATAATTTGTTCAGCCAGCTATACAAGCCAAACATGGTTACCATAAGCCGAACCTTTAAGATGGGTTTACCCATCGCCATGACGATTTTGTTCGAAGTAACCCTGTTTTCACTAGTTGCATTGCTATTGGCACCATTTGGCGCTACCACGGTAGCGGCCCATCAAGTTGCCCTGAATTTCTCGGCGCTTATGTTTATGTTTCCCATGAGTATTGGGATGGCTGCCGCGATTCGTATTGGGTATCGCATTGGGCAAAGAAATCAGCGTCAGGCCAAAATAGCAGCCCGTACCGCTATTCTTATCGGCTTTTTCACCTCTGCGTGCACTGCTAGCTTCACATTGTTAGCAAAGGGTTTCATTATTGGGCTATATACTAGCGACGATGCTGTTTACACGCTAGCCAATGCACTACTTATATACGCTGCACTGTTTCAGCTGTCAGACGCCGTTCAGGTTATCTCTGCCAATGCTCTACGCGGTTACAAAGACACTACGGCGATGTTTATCATTACCTTTGTGTCGTACTGGTTAATAGGACTTCCTACCGGTGTAGTTTTGGGAAGAACAGACTGGGTAACGGCTGAGCCGATGGCTGCAGCGGGGTTCTGGATAGGATTCATCGTAGGCTTAAGTGCAGCAGCCGTAATGCTTGGAGCCCGTCTTCTTTACATTCAAAGGCCAAGTGCAGCCCATCGCATCGCGAGTGCTTGAGCACCTTAACTGCCGAAGACTGCCTAAAATGCGATAGAAAAAGGGCTAGTCTCGCTGTTTAAATTTTACCCAATCTTGCGGGGTGTCTATATCAATTCGTGCATTAGGTATAGACACAGCCCTTACATTCCCTAACTTCGCATACTTTTTAATGATTGGCTTAGCGCCGGTATCTCCCTGAAGCGCTAATAATTCGCTAAACATTGCTTCTGGGAAAATAGCAGGCACTGTTAACCGACTATTAGGCTCCCCGTATTTCTGCCCATCCCTCTGCCCGTCCTTCTCCCCATGCTTCTGCCACTCGCTACACACTATGTGGTTTGGGTAAGCTTTAGAAGCATCAATAAGGCGGGCAAGATCCTGTGTGTTTAGACTTGGCAGGTCAGCAAGGGTAACAAGCACATGTGAAGGATTGGTGCCCGAAGATGTTCCATCTAATAACGACGATGTTTGTAGAGGCGATTTTGGAAGCGAAGTTGGTGAAAGCGACGTTTTAGGTTGTAATGCCAGGCGTAGTAAATGTAAAAGCCCGCTGCGAATACTTGATGCTATCCCCTCTTCCCACTGCGTATTGTGTATCACCTCAACGGGTGTTTCAGGTAGACCAGAAAAAGCTTCAGCTAACTGCGAACTCACGCTGTCGTGCCATTTGCCTGTAACAACCGTAACTGGATGTTTGCTGATCGACACTATTTTATCGCGAGCTTGAATAAGTTCGTTAGCACTGTGCTGAACAAGCGGCAATTTTGTAATCGGATGCTCTGATAAGAGTTTGTTGCCGTTATAGCGGGAGCTTTGCCCGCCAGCAAGTAAAACGAAAGCTAAGCGATAAACAACCGAACTCAATGTAACACCTTTTAGTCAACGCGCTTTATCTAAGCGAGCGCAAAACCATTTACGCTTTAACAAAGCCAGTTCCCAGGGAAATAACATTGTCGCCATCGCGGTTTTCGTGAGTATGAAACCTTGTAACCGCAAAGGGCTTAACGGCTTCTGCTAAGCCCCTTTATAGCAGCCGTTAGTCCTTCAAGCGTAAGCCCATACATTCTGTCTTCCATTATTTCACGAATAATTTTAATAGACGAATAATACGGCCAATAATTTTCAGGCTGTGGGTTAAGCCATACCGCGTTATTAAAGTGGTTTAACAAACGCTGAATCCATACACTACCTGGCTCTTCATTCCAATGCTCTACGCTGCCCCCTGGGTAGGTAATTTCATACGGCCCCATGGTTGCATCACCTACAAAAATAACTTTATAGTCTTTTCCGTAGCGGTGAATGATATCCCAAATAGAAATGCGCTCTTTATTGCGGCGAAGGTTATCTTTCCACACTTCTTCATACACGCAGTTGTGAAAGTAAAAGTACTCAAGGTACTTAAACTCGGTCTGCACTGCTGAAAAAAGCTCTTGGGTGCTCTTAACGTGAGGGTCCATAGAGCCGCCCACATCAAAAAACATCAATACCTTAACCGCATTATGACGTTCTGGCGCCATATGAATATCAAGCAAGCCACCTTTCTTTGCGGTTTCACCTATCGTCGTAGGTACATCTAAATGCTCGCTGGCACCCGTGCGAGCAAACTTGCGCAGCTTTCTAAGCGCCACTTTAATATTACGCGTACCCAGTTCGACATCAGAGCTTAAGTTTTTAAACTCACGCTTATCCCACACTTTAGCCGCCGAGAACTTTCTATTCCCTTTTTGCCCAATTCGCACGCCCTCTGGGTTGTCGCCATACGCGCCAAAAGGCGAGGTGCCGCCCGTGCCAACCCATTTGTTTCCACCTTGGTGGCGCTTTTCTTGTTCTTCTAAGCGCTTCTTCAAGGTTTCCATCAGTTCGTCGAGGCCGCCCGCTTTACGCAGTGCCTCGCGCTCTTCAGGGCTTAAATTTTTCTCAATTTCCTTACGCAGCCATTCTTCAGGAATGTCTTTGCCAAACAAATCAACAGATTCAACACCTTCAAAATATTCAGCAAACGCCCTGTCGAACTTATCGTACTGAGTTTCGTCCTTCACCATTATGGTACGCGACAAACTGTAGAACGCTTCGATATCGGCATACACCACGTGCTTTTCAAGCGCACTAAGCAAATCCAGCAACTCGCGCAGCGTGGTTTTAACCTGATATTTTCGCAGTGTATAAAAAAACTGAATAAGCATTAGCGACGCGCCATAAAGACCAGTTTTTCAAACAAATGTATGTCTTGTTCGTTTTTAAGTAGTGCCCCGTAAAGTGGTGGAATAGCAGCTTTTCCGTCTTTTGAGTGAAGCGCTTCTGGTGGAATATCTTCAGCAACCAAGAGCTTAAGCCAGTCGATAAGTTCAGAGGTAGAAGGCTTTTTCTTAAGCCCTGGTACATCTCGAATTTCAAAGAAGGCCTTTAACGCTTCATCAAGCAGCTTTTTCTTTAAATCTGGGAAATGTACGTTAACGATTTCTTGCATTTCCTCTGGATTCGGGAACTGAATGTAGTGGAAGAAACAACGGCGCAAGAAAGCGTCTGGCAGCTCTTTTTCGTTGTTCGATGTAATAATAACAATAGGACGCTGCTTCGCGACTACACGTTCCTGCGTTTCATAAACGAAGAACTCCATCTTATCGAGCTCTAGCAGCAAGTCGTTGGGAAACTCAATGTCAGCTTTATCAATTTCGTCAATTAATAGTACCGGGCGCTTTTCTGCGCTAAAGGCTTCCCATAATTTACCTTTTACGATGTAGTTGCTGATATCGTGAACGCGATCATCACCAAGTTGAGAGTCGCGAAGACGTGACACTGCGTCGTATTCGTACAAACCTTGCTGTGCTTTAGTGGTTGATTTAATGTGCCACTGAATTAGTTCGGTGCCTAAACTCTCGGCCAATTCTTCAGCAAGCATGGTTTTACCTGTGCCCGGCTCGCCTTTAATTAAAAGCGGACGCTCTAGCGTAATAGCTGCGTTAACCGCCAGCTGTAAGTCTTTGGTTGCGATATAATTAGACGTGCCACTAAAAGCCATTATTGTTGTACTCCGTATAATTTTTCGTCTTTGCAATTTTAACTATAATATCAAGGCCTTCTCATGATTGCCCATAGATATAACATATAGCTAAAAAGCACTTTGCATTTTACTGATTGGGACCAATGATATAGGGGTATGACGAAATCCCCTAATTCAGGCTGTGAATTATTAACTATCACACGCGTTGAATTATTAACTACTAAAAAGGTCGTACAGATCACGACAGACGGGGTTTCCTATAAAATAAGGAACGAGGTAAGGATTTATAATGAACGTATTTGACGACAATTCCCTATCTATTGGCCGCACGCCACTAGTAAAGCTAAATCGCGTAACATCAGGTAATGTATACGCAAAAATTGAATCGCGTAACCCAAGCTTCAGCGTTAAGTGCCGCATTGGCGCAAACATGATTTGGGATGCTGAAAAGCGCGGTGTCCTTACCGAAGGTAAAGAAATTGTAGAGCCGACCAGTGGTAACACAGGTATCGCTTTGGCGTTTGTTGCAGCGTCTCGCGGTTATAAGCTAACGCTAACCATGCCTAGCAGCATGAGCCTTGAGCGTCGCAAACTTCTAAAAGCTTTGGGCGCAAACCTTGTTCTTACTGAAGCGCCTAAGGGCATGAAAGGTGCCGTTGCCGCTGCACAAGAAATTGTGGCATCAGATCCAGACAAATACGTACTACTTCAACAGTTCGACAACCCGGCTAACCCAGCTATTCACGAAAAAACCACTGGCCCTGAAATTTGGGAAGATACAGACGGTAAAGTAGATGCATTCGTAGCTGGTGTAGGTACGGGTGGTACAATCACGGGTGTAAGTCGCTACCTTAAAAATACGAAAGGTAAAGCAATTACTTCTATTGCCGTTGAGCCAACAGACTCTCCAGTAATTACCCAAGCGCTTGCGGGCGAAGAATTAACCCCTGGCCCACACAAAATTCAAGGTATTGGCGCAGGTTTCATTCCAGGTAACCTAGACCTAGACCTAATTGACGAAGTTGAGCAAGTTACCAACGAAGAATGTATGGACATGGCGCGCAAGCTAATGACCGACGAGGGTATTCTTGCAGGTATTTCTTCTGGTGCAGCCGTTGTTGCTGCTAAGCGTTTTGCTGAACGCCCAGAAAACAAAGACAAAGTGGTTGTAGTACTTCTAGCAAGCGGCACAGAACGTTACCTAAGTAGCCCTCTGTTTGCTGGTGCGTTCGACGAACAAGAAGAAGTTCAATAACCGCCAAAATGTTTAATTATTTAAAAACGAGGCCTAGTGCCTCGTTTTTTAGGCCTACTCTTTTCTATTTCTCCTGAAGTTTTATGGACACAAACACCTGAGTTTTACACTCTATTACTTTGCTTTTGTGCGCAATATTGTGAATAATCAAAGCATAGATTAGCGAAGCGGCGAGCACATTGACTTCGTTGAGATATAAAACTATCAATAAGAAACGGACCTCTTTACATTAAGGTAATCCAAATGAAAACGCGTATGTGGTACGCCCTTTTCGGGCTTTTTACAGTGTTGATTTTATCCGCTTGCGGTAAAAAGGAAGAAGGCATCGGGCGGTACGGCATGCTTGATGAAAGTACCCCTGAGTACACCACCGTAGCGTTTCTCAAAAGTGTTTATGAAGATGACAACCTTGATACAGCAATTCGCCTATCAAGCGAAAAACTGTCTCGTATATTAACGAGATACCACACTAACAGTAACGTTCAGCGCCACCTCTTAAACCTTAAATATGACACCGTCACCATCACTCCTCAAAGCGCAGGCCGAGTTGGCCGCAACGAATTCGCAGAAAAATCGACAATCACGGTATTTTTAAGTGGAACATACAACGACGATAAAATTGAAGACTTGCGTAGCCTAGACTTGATTAAAGAAGACGGTGAATGGAAGGTTAATAAAATTCATCCAGATGCCTATTTATAATAGTGTAGATAAACGCTGTTTTTATGGCCAGCAACGTAGCTTTTTACAAATGAAGAAAATAAAAAAGATGTTTTCCGGCTTTTATGCTTAAAAGCGTTTATTTTTTGTTCAAAGCATTGTTTTCGGATAATAATTTTAAAACGCTCATAAGTGATATACGGATAGTTTCCACCTTGCATAAAGGATTTTTTCTGTACATTAAATTGTTAGCAGCCAAGTCTAGGAATTTAAGATTAATACGATGTTAAAACCTTCAAACAGCACCTACTTCGTAAGTAATGTGGAATCCCTTAACCTTGGTTTCAATTTAGTCCTTTTTGCGATTTTTAAATTCACACCTTTGCTACAGTCGCTGTCAGCACTAATCAAATTAAAACCTAAACACATCGGAGTTATTGTTGTGAGCATATGGATAATTGCTTTTACCACAGTAGTTCTTAACAGTTGGGGGGCGTATCAAGTCCAAAATGCTATTTGGGCGAATGAGGCTCAGGTCATATCTGGTTGTATAACTGACCACAAAACAGTAAAAAGTAATAGTAGAGAAGAAACTTTCTTCGTTTCAGGTATAAAATTCAAATACAACGATTACGCTACTAAACAGTATTTTTTTGCCAATCGAGAGCACGAAACGTTCATTCAAAACGGACAGTGCGTGACTATTGTTTACCTGTCTAAATACGGGAACGGAATTTTAAAAATCGACAAGGTTTGAGTGGCATTGGCTGCTAACACATATGAGCCACACATATAGAGGCTCTCTTAATACGATCTCATCGCTGCCTGTTACTATGCAATCCTTTACGTGTACAGGGGCACTAGACATTCATCGGTTAACCTGATGCTGGCACTATTCAAACGTAGTGGCTGATTTCTGTCGCCAGTTAGGGGCAGGCTCAGTTCAGGTGCAAGCGATTTAGCACAGAGTATTGATGCGCAACAGACGGATGTCTAATCAAAGCGTAGTGGCTGTGGACACTGGTATAGTTCATGTTGAACAGGTTCTTTTCCCTAAATCATCATGAACACAATACTCGCCATTCGACCAGTTAGGCGTTCAGCTCATCCGCCTGTGCGACTTACCCTGCTAAAAAGCGTTCACTGTCGAATACCGTCTGGTTCTTTAGCATAAAATACATGCAGCGACCTAGTTTATGTGCCAATGCAGAGAGTGCTTTTGCTTTGCTCATTCGTTTCTGCAGCTTAGCGAGATAGGCTTGCGCCGGAGGATTACCCTTCAAAAACAGCACTGCGGCTTCAGAGAACGCCCATTTAAGGTGCGCGTTACCAATTTTATTACCCTGCGTACCGTAGGCTTTACCGGCTGATTCCGCTTTACATTTAACTAGCCGAGAATAAGACGCAAACTTCTGAACACTGTCGAAGCGCTTAATAGTGCCAATCTCATAAAGAATGGTGAGGGCCAATACTCGCCCAACGCCAGGTAATGAACGCAACAAATAGTAGTCACGGCCGTTGTCATGTTTAGTCAATTTTTCTACATAACATTCAATGCTACTGACTTCATGGTCATAAACTTCAATTAATCGTAGATTCATATCAATACTGCGTTGAACCTGTGGATTGGGGAAATATCCGCGCATTGCATCGCGACCGGTGGTGTAGCTTAGGTCTGATTTTTCAGGTACTGGTAGGTTGTACTGTGACAACGCATTCTTTATGAATGCCTTTAACTCGGCACTATGGCGCATAGCATGCGTTCGTCTACGTAATAAATCTCGAATAGCACGCTTCTCCTTGGGATAAACGTAAGCCAAAGGAAAATTACCACCTCGCATAAGCTTGGCAATTTTATACGCATCAATTTTATCGTTCTTGGTTTTACCGCCATGAATCGCCTTCATATAGAGGGCGTGGCCGAGAATAAAATCAATATTATGATGTTCGCAAAAATCACTGAGCCAGTACCAGCAATGCATACATTCTGCGCCCACCACAATATTCCCGATGTAGGGTGCAAGAAGGTGTAAGAGCTGCTCAGGAGAATCTTTTATCTTCTTATGAACCAGTATCTCGCCGCGAGCATCTAGGATGCATAAATAAAGCATTCGTGCATGAAGATCGATTCCGCAGTAAAAAGGATGTAAGTTAGTATAGAATTGCATTGAGTCTTCTCCATTTTGGGTTTGGTCGCCTTCCAGCTTAGCCAATAAAATTGGTTAAGCTGGGGAGAAGGCTCAATAAGTATCAAACCACTGTAGTCGCCCGCAAGCGGGCTGGGACAAATACACGTAGGCTCAGTCGCTTCGCTCCAATTTTAGCCTACGTGTATTTGCCCCTAAGTGGGGTGTTATATGCTTTTCAGGAAGCTCATCAATTAGGAATTTTATGAATCTAAACGCTACATTTTGGGGGCAAGTACTCTTCATTCTCGCTTTAGTTGTAATTTTCTTTACCATCAAATTTGCTAAAGGTAAGGCTGACAATATCGGGTTGGTTGCCATTTACGCCGTCTTGCTCAACTTCTTGATTCCGCCTGTTGGGTGGTTCTATTGTTACCGATGGGCAAACAAGTAATTACCTAAAACAAATACATCCTCTATGTAGCTAGGGTTTGTTTTTATTAGAGTGAATGTGTAAAAGGTTTTAAGTTGTACGCATATAACAACTCAATCAACACACTCACTTCGTTCGCTGGGACGCATACACGCGGGGCGGCTTCGCCATTATGCCCCACGTGCCTGCGCCCGTTATTGAAAAGTTATGTGACTAAGGGAATAGAATCATCTAATGACTAATGAAGACAGACTGCAACTACCTAAGATACAGTTATTGGTCCTTTTTTTATCTAGTTGCTTCTTCATACTTCCTTGTGTTTTCAAGCTCAATGTTTTAGCTAGTTGTACTTTTGCATTCGTCATTTTTTTCTATCTGCTCAGTGAAATAGACTGGTTGCGTAGGTACTTTGATATGTCCAATAAACAGTTAGCGCTTAATATTATCTTAATAGCAATTAGTGGGCTTCTGGCCTTCGAAGTGTTTTTTATGTTCGCTCTGGTTGCCATATATCCAGTTTCTAAATTCCATAAAACTTAGGTACTCTGTATTGGCAAAGTCACATAACAAAAAAATTAAGTCACTCACTTCGTTCGTTGGGACGCATACATGCGGGGCGGCTTCGCCATTATGCCCCACACTCCTGCGCCCCTTATTTAAAAGTTAAATGTACCCATGACATCATGCCCTCACTGCAATAAAAAAATGAAAATGCTAGATATACTAGGCATGGATAATTGGAGGCCTACAGCTTGTAGTTATTGCAATAAACTTAGTATGGCCACTGATAAATCTCTTATTTTATGGTTTATCATATTTTTAGTATCGACCGGTTCGGTTTTTTATGCGTTATCAGCGTTTGTAGAAATAGACAAAATTTTAGCAGTGCCGGTAGTACTGTTAATTTGGCCTTTGTCATTTTCATTGATAGTCAAAGCAAAAAAGTATCGTGAGAGAAAGTATTGGTTGCCCAAAAGTAGGCTAATAGGGTATTTCGTTTATCTTGTCGCGCCTGTATTTGTAATTATTTTGGCACTCGCGATGGCTAGACATTTTGAGTTTGGCATGTGAAAACATTTAACACATATGAGCCTCCGGGCTGTCAATGAAAAAAGATAGTCCTTTGACCACTATTTCAAGATCAATACCGTTGCCTTTTTAGAACTCGTTTACTTCGTTTGT
>NZ_VTYM01000030.1:0-40649 GCF_013113925.1 Alteromonas sp. 07-89-2
CTGGCAGCCATAGCGATACGGTACCACCTGACTCCATTCCGAACTCAGAAGTGAAACGTATTAGCGCCGATGGTAGTGTGGGGTTTCCCCATGTGAGAGTAGGATACTGCCAGGTCCCATTAAAAGAAACCCGCCTAACGGCGGGTTTTTTGCGTTTGGAAGAAAGAAATAATGGGGTCAGAGTACATTAATCTCCATCACCCCAGTAAAACCTCAAATTGGGGTCAGAGTACTTTTTGGCTCTCACTCTCGTTAAAAAAAGAAATGTACTCTGCCCCCATTATTGTGGGCTACCTAAATTACATGGTTTTTTTCTTTTTAGGGCATTTAAGAAACAGTTTGACGATATGGTAGATAGGTACAGACTGTAGCTTAGGTCCAAGCGTTGGAAATACGAATGTAGAGTCAGAGTACTTTAAAAGGTTATCTTTTAAAAAGTACTCTGACTCCAATCTTTGAAATGTATTCCTACCCCACTTGTTAGATAAGTAAAAATGTACTCTGACCCCATTATTTTTGTGTTGTCAGTATTTGTAGACATTCTTATTCGATAAAAGCCTTAATAGATCTGACTTACTTTTAGCAAAGTGAGCGTTTTTTGGTAAACTCTGTCGGGTATTTTTCTAGTTGAAGTAAATAGGACAAACTAATGGCCGTATTCGGTACAGTATTCATGCCACAAATGGCACTTGCTACCTTTGTCAACGATAAGTGGACTGACACCGAATTTGTCAGTGCAGATAGTATTCAACTGCACCCTGGTGCACACGTGCTTCATTACTCAAGTACATGCTTTGAAGGATTGAAAGCATTTAAGCACGAAGATGGCAGCATCAACATTTTTAGAATGGATAAGAATATTGAGCGCTTCGCTCAAAGTAGCCGTCTGCTTAACTTGCCTGAAATAGACAAAGCGCAAGTCGAAAAGATGATCATCGATATTGTTGCAAAATACGCCTCTGAGGTTCCTGAGCCTCCAGGCTCTATGTATATCCGCCCTACGCATATCGGAACGGAAGCGTCTATTGGTAAAGCGGCAGCACCATCAGCAAGTTCTATGCTATACGTCCTGTTATCGCCAGTTGGTGATTACTTTGCTGGCGGTTTGAAGCCACTTCGCTTGTTGCTAGACGAAACAGGCATGCGCTGTGCACCGCACATGGGAATGGTAAAAAGCGGTGGTAACTACGCCAGTGCGTTGCCTCCTATTCTTAAAGCGCGTGCAGAAGTTCAGGCTGATCAAATTCTGTTTTGCCCTAATGGCGATGTACAAGAAACAGGGGCTGCTAACTTTCTGCTTATCGATGGTGATGAAATCATTACTAAAGGGTTAGATTCTAGCTTCCTACACGGTGTGACCCGAGCAACGATTCTTCAAATTGCTAAAGACCACGGCATGAAGGTGAGTGAGCGTGATATTACTGTAGACGAACTACTAGAGCGTTCAGCTAAACGGAACACTGAAGCAGCACTGTCTGGTACAGCGGCTGTACTTACGCCGGTAGGTACTTTTATTCACAATGATAAAGAGTATCAGGTGGGTAACGGTGAAGCTGGTCCTGTAACGATGAAGCTAAGACAAGCGTTAAATGATATCCAATGGGGTAAGGCCGAAGACACTCACAATTGGTTGGTGAAAGTGCCAAACTAGTCTAATCAGACACCCATTAAAAAAGCCTGCGAACGCAGGCTTTTTCGTTTCTAAAAAGGCAATCGATTACTTCGCTTTGCCTTGCTTAGCGACTGCATCCATCATTGCTTTGATAGCGTCAGCATCGCCAAGATATTCTTTAGAGATTGGCTTAAGGTTTTCATCTAGTTCGTATACTAGCGGTACACCTGTAGGAATGTTTAGACCCAACACTTCTTCGTCTGACATACCATCAAGGTACTTAACAAGAGCACGAAGACTGTTGCCGTGCGCAGCAATAATTACGCGCTTGCCTGCTTGGATGTCTGGACGAATAACGTCGTGCCAGTATGGTAGTACACGTTCGATAGTTAGTTTTAGACTTTCACCACGTGGCAAGATATCAGCATCTACATTGTTGTAACGCGGATCGTGACCTGGGAAGTGCTCGCTATCATCTTCAACGGCCGGAGGTGGGATGTCGAAGCTACGACGCCAGATTTTAACCTGTTCTTCACCATGCTTAGCGGCAGTCTCTGCTTTGTCTAGACCTGTTAACGCACCGTAGTGACGCTCGTTCAGACGCCAGTGACGCTCAACTGGAAGGTAGTGCTGACCCATTTCTTCAAGTGCAATATTAAGTGTTTTAATTGCGCGAAGAAGTACAGACGTATAAGCCTGATCAAATGTAAATCCAGCATCTTTAAGAAGCTGACCTGCGGTCTTTGCTTGTGCTACACCAGTGTCGGTCAAGTCAACGTCGTGCCAGCCCGTGAAACGGTTTTCCAAGTTCCACTGACTTTCTCCATGACGAATAAGTACCAATTTATACATAGTTGGGTTACCTGCGGCGTTAGAGTGAAATAGTCTGAAAGTTTCCAGAAATTGGACGTTCAGACGTATATTTAAAAATCTGCTGTTATCATCCTTGATTGGCGCTTAAAAATCCAGTTTATGCTGGTACAAAATCGCAGGTAAGACGTGTGTTTATCACTATAACTTGGGAATAATTATATAAAACGGGTAAGGTCTGGATGAGCAACTTTTATCCACTCTTGCATTGATTGCTCTTCAATAAAGCTAAAGTCTTCGAAGTCGAAGCCAGGTGCTACTGTACAACCGACAAGTGAGTAATCACCCATAGTTGCGGCTGCCTGAAAATTCCCCGCTTTAACAACTTCTACATAGTCAGTGCTTTGCCCACCAATGCGACGTTCCCACAACTGTTGTTTTTCAAGTTGAAACAGTTGTAGTGGGGCCCCTTCGTAGTGATTCCACACTTCATCATGTAACACACGATGAAAACGACTAACTTGTCCCTTTAACAGAAGAAAATAAATATGAGTAAGCGCGGGTCGACTAGCATTGTGCACAAACGATTTAGTTTCGTTTTCAGAACGGAAAACTTGACGATAGAAACCTCCCTCGGGGTGAGGTGCAAGGTTGTACTTCTTAACTAGCGGGTGTGTCATGATAACTTCGTTATTATTGTTATTGCTTACTACTAATGCTTGTATATCTCAAAGCTTTCCTAAGCATGTATTAAGACATTTAATGTTTAACCTTCTTTTAAGCATACCGTTTGGTGCGTTATAAGAAAACAGAAATGTTGCATATTTGTAAACCATCTTAATCAGCAAGTACTCTGTGCATATGCGAAGTTTTCTTACCAATTAGCCTCAATATAAAGTGTGCCAAGCTTACTTACCAATAAGCGCTATCTGCCCTAGTCAGCTTTTTCCAACTGTTACAGCGCTTCTTCATAATCCATCTGTTTAAACCAATAATGAGAAATAGCTAAAAAAGCGATGCCATTACTAATAGTAGGTGAACTTTTTTTCATGTTTAGGCCGTACAAATTGGAAAATAAGGCGACGAAAAACACGTTGCTCGTTTCTTGCGTTAGCAAAATTGAAACGTACACAATATTAACGAACAGGCAAAGAAGGATGGTGAGCGTATGACATATAAGTCTTTTTCGCAGCTTGAAGTAAACGGCAAAAACTTCAAGGCGGTTAATTTTGACGGTATAGGCAATAAATATGCGCTCGACAGGCTTCCGTTTTGTATCAAAATTCTTTTGGAAAACCTGATTCGTCATGAAGACCAAGAGTTTGTAAACAGCAACGATATTGAGCAAGTAGCAAAGTGGGACACAGATAATCACGTTGATCACGAGGTGTCTTTTGTTCCCGCACGCGTTATCCTCCAAGATTTTACGGGTGTGCCTGCTATTGTTGATTTAGCAGCCATGCGCGATGCGGTTAGTCGTTTAGGTGGCGACGCTCAGGCGATTAATCCACTCAATCCAGTAGAGCTGGTTATTGACCATTCAGTAATGGTAGATCATTTTGCTGAAGACGATGCGCTTGAAAAGAATACCGACATTGAAATCCAGCGAAATAGAGAGCGTTATCAATTTCTAAAATGGGGTCAGTCTAGCTTTGACAATTTCAAAGTGGTTCCCCCTGGTCGCGGTATCGTGCATCAGGTTAACCTAGAGTATCTGGCTCGTTGCGCGTTTACTAAGGAACAGGATGGGGAAACCTTGGTTTACCCAGATACCCTAGTAGGTACAGATTCGCATACCACGATGATTAATGGCCTTGGCGTACTTGGCTGGGGTGTGGGAGGCATTGAAGCAGAAGCGGCGATGCTGGGTCAACCAGTAACAATGTTATTACCAAAAGTGGTTGGCTTCAGGCTTTCAGGTAAGTTACCTGCTGGCGTAACTGCCACCGACATGGTGCTAACTATCACACAACAACTACGTGAACATGGCGTTGTTGGAAAATTTGTAGAATTCTATGGACCGGGTCTTAAGCATCTTACTACGGCAGACCGTGCTACCATCGCAAACATGGCGCCCGAATATGGTGCTACTTGCGGTATCTTCCCTATTGATGATGTTGCGCTAGATTACCTGCGACTCACCGGCCGAGACGAAGATCAAATTGCCCTTGTGGAGGAATATGCAAAGTTCAGTCACTTATGGCATGACGACCACTCTAAAGATGCCCAGTATCATGAAACCTTGGAACTTAACTTAGATGAAGTGGTTCCTTCACTTGCTGGACCGAAGCGTCCTCAAGATAGAATTGCCCTCGATAATGCAGCAGAGGCATTTAGAGAGTGGCATCGTTCGCAAATTGACGTGAAAGTACTTGATGAAGAAACCGATCTCATTGCAGAAGCGGGGTTAGGTACAACAGACGAGGTGGACGAAGAACACGCCTCATTCGTGGAGTTCAGAGGAAGCAAGTTCAACCTTGAAGATGGCGCTATTGTAATAGCTGCTATCACCAGCTGTACTAATACGTCAAATCCATCAGTGCTCGTTGGCGCAGGCTTACTTGCGAAGAAAGCAGCAGAAAAAGGGCTAACTCGTAAGCCGTGGGTTAAGACTTCATTGGCACCTGGTTCTCAGGTTGTTACTCAGTATCTAGAAGATGCAGGTCTTATGGACCCGCTTGAAGCACTTGGCTTTAACTTGGTTGGCTACGGCTGTACTACGTGTATTGGTAACTCTGGACCGCTACCTGATGCCATTACCGACGCCATTAGAAAAGCGAAACTTACGGTTACCTCAGTTTTATCTGGTAACCGCAACTTTGAAGGGCGTATCCATCCTGATGTGGCTGCAAACTACTTGGCATCACCACCACTGGTTGTTGCATACGCGCTGGCTGGAAGCATGAATGTAGATATCACTAAAGAGCCGTTAGGTAAGGCGAGTGATGGTTCTCCGGTATATCTAAAAGACATCTGGCCTACCGAAGACGAAATTCAGCAATATATATCGGAAAACGTCACCGGTGATTTGTTTAAAGAAAAGTATGCAGATGTATTTAAAGGAAGCGGTGAATGGAATGAACTGCAGGTAAGTAAAACATCGGTCTACGACTGGCCAGAATCAACCTACATTAAGCATCCGCCTTTCTTTGAAGTAATGGGTAAGGAGCCTGAGGCTCTCAGTGCAATTGAAAATGCACGATGTTTGGTTAAGGTGGGCGATTCGATTACTACCGACCATATTTCTCCAGCCGGCGCCATCGCAGAAGATAGCCCAGCCGGAGAGTACCTGCAGGCCCAAGCCTAAAGACTTTAACTCTTACGGGTCGCGTCGTGGTAACCACGAAGTTATGATGAGAGGTACGTTTGCTAACGTGCGTCTTCAAAACCAATTAGCACCCGGCACAAGAGGCAGTGCTACCACACACTTCCCAAGTGGCGATGGTATGTCTATTTTCCATGCTGCTATGCGTTACAAAGATGACGGCGTACCAGCCATTGTTATTGGTGGAAAAGAGTACGGTACCGGCTCGAGTCGAGATTGGGCTGCTAAAGGTCCTTCTTTAATGGGTGTAAAAGCAGTACTAGCTGAGAGCTACGAGAGAATTCACCGCTCGAACCTCATTGGGATGGGAATTTTACCGCTCCAATTTAAGTCAGGTGACAGCGCGAGTTCTTTGGAGCTTAAAGGCAATGAGTCTTTTTCTATTAACGCTGTTGAACGTGGGCAGACCGAGGTTGAAGTTAAAGCCGTGTCGGATGAAGGGAAAACAACAACGTTTATGATGGATATCAGAATTGATACATCAAACGAGTTCACTTACTTTGAAAACGGCGGCATTCTGCATTACGTAATAAGAGAATACTTGAAGAAATAAGAATGCTAGACGTTGATGGCAAGGGGTAAATCCCTTGCCTTTTATTTGCGAGTTAGTAGTAGCGCTTTTCGCAGATGATTTCTTTTATATTCGAACCAATTTCTTTGTAGCGAAAGCACTTAAGATCTTTGGCCTCGGCACCATACAGGCTAACGTACTCATCGACTTTTGGCTGCATAGCAGACTTAAAATCTTCGGGGAGTGCACTGTCGATCTCTCTGTAAGTTTGTTCCCATTTGCGTCGCTTTTGCTCAAGCGCCACATTAAGCCACACCCAACCTTTTTGGTAATCGGGCTCCATTCCCCACCCATACAGATACATTTGTGCTAGGTAGTACTGAGCTTCTTTATTTCCTGTATGTGCTGATTCAGTCAACTTGCTTAACGCTGTGTCGAAATCCTCATCTTTTAGGGCTCTTACACCATCTTTAACTATCGCTAAATAATCATCTTTCCACATATCTTCAATGGTTCTATCCCTTGCTTGAAGTGTTGTCGAAAACGCGCTAATTGATATCATCAAAAAAACAGCTTGTTTTAGTTTCATTGCTTCCTTTCTCTAATATTATTGAAAACGTAAATTGAAGATTAATCACCACCGATAATTTGAACTTGTGCAAGGTCGGTGTCGCCTTTAAGCACTTTGAAAATTGCGTCCTGAACGAGGGTGCGCATGCCATCGGCAGCGGCCTGAGACTTCATATCGGCGACGCTGGCTTCTTTGTACACCATTGACCGAAGCTCTGGCGTCATACCTAGTAGTTCGTGTACACCTGTTCTACCTTTGTAACCCGTGTTTCCACATTCTTCGCAGCCTTTAGCGCGGTAAAGCTCTAGTGGCGTCTGAATATTCAGCTCCGCCATGTGCGCTTTACCGTACTGACGCTCAATAAAGGACATATCGGTTTCAGTGGCGATGTACTTTTCTTTGCAGTTACTACATAGCGTTCGAATAAGACGTTGAGCCAGTATACCCACGCAGGCATCTGAGAAGTTCACAGGGTCGAGACCCAAATCAAGTAAACGGGTAATCGTTTCAGGGGCTGAGTTAGTATGCAGTGTAGACAGTACTAAGTGACCGGTTAACGAGGCCTCAATACCTGCATGCGCGGTTTCTTTATCACGCATCTCACCAATAAGAATAATGTCAGGATCAGCACGTAAGAATGCGCGCAGGGCAGCAGCAAAGTTGAAGCCAATCTTAGGGCTTACTTGAACCTGTTGTAGGCCGGGTTGCGTGATTTCCACCGGGTCCTCGGCTGTCCAAATCTTCTTTTCAGGCGTGTTTAAATATCCCAATATAGCGTGAAGCGTGGTGGTTTTACCTGAACCCGTTGGCCCAACAACGAGAAGAATGCCGTGAGGCTTCTTAATCATTTCTTCTAAACGCGCACGGTTGTTCGGTGCCAAGTTCATCTTATCAATAGGCATCGCACCGCCAGATGCCAGAATACGCATAACCACACCTTCACCGGCAACCGTAGGAATGGTGGCAACACGAACTTCAACAAGTTGACCATTCATTCTAAACGCGAGTTTGCCATCCTGAGGTACGCGTTTTTCGGCAATGTTCAAATTCGACATTATCTTTATGCGTGCAATAACCGCACTGTGATGCGAATTAGGCACTTGGTTCATGTCGCGGCACACACCGTCCACGCGCATACGTACACGAGTGGGCGCGTTTTTCTCTGGGTCTATATGAATATCTGACGCGTTGAGTCTTTTTGCATCGTGCAGAATACGGCTTACTAAGCGCACCACAGCAGGGGCGTCGTCAGAAAGTTCATCGACCTGGTCGTCGTTATCTTCAGTTGATGTACCAATCTCGTCGAGAATATCACTCATCTCGCCGGGACCACCGCCACCGCTGTTTTCCCCCAAATATTGAAGAATTAAGCTTGGAAGGCTGACAGCTATCTCGTAGCTATCAATGCCCATGGCGCTCTCTATTTCCATAAGTAGCGCTGCATTATTAGGTTCAGCCATCAACACGATGGGCTTGTCATGGGCATCGGCAATGACAGCCACATAGTTTCTTTTTAAATAAGAAACATTCAGACGGCTTTCATTTTCGAACCTGTGATACTTATCAGGTAAATAAGGAATAAAAGGCACCTGATAGTGAATAGAAAGCGAGTTGCCAATTTCTTCTTCAGAGATGCGGTGTTCCGATACAAGACGCTGTATAAGAGCGCGAATGTCTGGAGTAGAACTTTGAATATCGTTTAATGTAGCTTCGTCTAATAAGCTTTTGTGGACTAGTAGGTCGAAAGGGTTATTTGTGCCGCCCAGTTCAAATCTGAACTTGTCGCCAAGAATAAGTGCAAGGGCATTGCCTAGCTTTAAATCTTCTTCAGTAAAACCACCACTGACTTTGTTGATGATTTGGATAACACCCATCAACACGCCCGCATTCATTATAGGTACGCATAAAATGTTCTGGGTTTTAAAGTCATTGTCTTTGTCGAACTTGTCGGCAAAGCGCAGGCGAGGGTGAATGCTTTGAAGTAGTGCAGGATTATACGGGTCGTCAATAACCACAGCCTTTTGTGATAGGGCAACATAACCAGCAATCGACATTGGGCTAATTGGCACTTTTATTTCCAGTGTCTCTTTACCCGTTTTAAATCTCGCGACCAAATCTTGATGCTGACGTCGACGTTGAAAAATACTCATACGCTGGGCATCAAACAAACCAAGTATAATTGGCTCTAATAGGCCATACGCATCCAGTAACGTGGAATGGTTATTTAAAATGCGTTTTATTTGTGCAAAAGTTTGCTGGTTATTCACTACTTCCATATTCTCACTACTAATAATATTGGCGCCTAGTCCTTTATGCATTTGGCGTTACAAGTGCCTGTTAAGCTAGGGTAACAAGATATACCTATACCACGAAAGCAACAATACTACTTATAGACAGTTACATACACTGGTATAGCGTAAAAATATGTGTATAAAAAGCAGACTGCCTCTTGCATTGCTTCTGCCTTTCTGTATAATTCGCGCCCACTGCCCAATTAGGGCACGTAATTTTTAGCCGCGACCTCACTGCTTTTAGGGTGGTTGCCGAAGTAACGGATTCATCATCACTGATTGGCCTGTTGCTGGCGTGCTAGAAAAAAGAACAGGGTTCCGATTGGGAACCATCGGTTTACGCACATCCTTTCTTTCCGGAATAAATGGAAGAGAAAGGGTGAATTTTTTTGTTCTTTCGATTGGAGCTTAATCGATGCCAAATCAAAGAATTCGCATTCGTTTGAAAGCGTTTGATCACAAGTTGATCGATCAGTCTACGGCTGAAATCGTTGAAACTGCGAAACGCACTGGTGCTCAGGTAAGTGGTCCTATTCCTCTACCTACTCGCAAAGAACGCTATACAGTTCTGATTTCTCCGCACGTTAACAAAGACGCGCGTGATCAATATGAAATCCGTACTCACAAGCGTTTGGTAGACATCATCGAGCCAACTGATAAAACAGTTGACGCGTTGATGCGTTTGGACTTGGCTGCTGGCGTTGATGTTCAAATCAGCCTGGGCTAATAAGAGAGGGTTATAACAATGGCGATTGGTCTAGTCGGTCGTAAAGTGGGTATGACTCGCATCTTCACTGAAGATGGTACGTCTATCCCTGTGACTGTTATTGAAGCGACCCCAAACCGCGTTACTCAGCTTCGTACTGAGGAAACTGACGGTTATCGCGCTCTTCAGGTTACTGCTGGAACTAAGAAAGCTAACCGCATCAACAAAGCTGAAGCAGGTCACTTTGCTAAAGCTGGTGTTGAAGCTGGACGCACTCTAGTAGAATTCCGCCTAGAAGAAAACGAAGGTGCCGATATTGAAGTAGGCAGTGAAATCACTGTTGAAATCTTTAACGACACTAAGAAAATTGATGTAACTGGTACATCAAAAGGTAAAGGTTTCCAAGGTGCTATCAAACGCTGGAACTTCAGTTCTCAGCGTATGACACACGGTAACTCTTTGTCACACCGTGCTCCTGGTTCAATTGGTCAAAACCAATCACCAGGTAAAGTATTCAAAGGCAAGAAAATGGCTGGTCAGCTTGGTAACAAGCAAGTGACTACTCAGTCTTTGGAAGTTGTACGTGTTGACGTAGAGAACGGCCTTATCCTAGTTAAAGGTGCCGTACCTGGCGCAACTGGCAACGATGTAATCGTAAAGCCAGCTGTTAAAGCGTAACGTCTGGGGAGTGAACTGATGGAATTAACATTGAAAGACGCGCAAAGCGCTCTTGAAGTATCCGAAGCGACCTTTGGACGTGAATTCAACGAAGCCCTGGTACACCAGGTAGTTGTAGCTTACGGTGCAGGCGCTCGTCAGGGTACAAAAGCGCAGAAAACTCGCGCTGAAGTTCGTGGTGGCGGTAAGAAGCCATGGCGTCAAAAAGGTACTGGCCGTGCACGTGCTGGTACAATCCGTAGCCCAATTTGGGTTGGCGGTGGCCGTGCTTTCGCAGCAAAGCCTCGTGACTTTGACCAAAAAGTTAACAAGAAAATGTATCGCGGTGCGATCAAGAGCATCCTGTCTGAACTAATTCGTCAAGACCGTTTGGTTGTTGTAGAGAAGTTCGGTGTTGACGCACCTAAGACTAAAGCTCTTATTTCTGCACTTAACGAATATGAGCTAAATGACGTTCTAATCGTTACTCCTGAAGTTGATGAGAACTTGTTCCTAGCGGCACGCAACTTGTACAAAGTTGACGTACGTGACGTAGCAGGCATCGACCCAGTGAGCTTGATTGCATTTGAAAAAGTGCTAATGACTGCTGATGCGGTTAAACAACTTGAGGAGGCGTTAGCATGAAAGAAGAACGTCTACTGAAGGTGCTAGTAGCACCTCACGTTTCAGAAAAGTCTACAATGGCTGCTGAAGCGAACAACACAGTTGTATTTAAAGTAGCTAAAGACGCGAACAAAGCCGAAATCAAAGCTGCAGTTGAAAAACTGTTTGAAGTTGAAGTTGAAGGTGTTCGTACTGTGAACGTTAAGGGTAAAACCAAGCGTCACGGCATGTCTTTCGGTAAGCGCAGCGACTGGAAAAAGGCCTACGTGGTTCTTAAAGAAGGTCAGGACATCGACTTTGTCGGTGGTGCTGAGTAAGAAGGGGATTAGAAATGCCATTATTGAAAGCTAAGCCAACTTCTGCCGGTCGTCGTCACGTTGTTCAGGTCGTAAATCCTGACCTGCACAAAGGTGCACCGTACGCACCTTTGCTTGAAAAGAACAGCAAATCTGGCGGTCGTAACAACAATGGTCGTATTACCACTCGTCACATTGGTGGTGGTCATAAGCAACACTACCGTGTAATCGACTTTAAACGCAACAAAGACGGCATTCCAGCTAAAGTTGAGCGTTTAGAATACGATCCAAACCGTTCTGCAAACATTGCACTAGTATTGTACGCAGACGGTGAACGTCGTTACATTCTGGCTCCTAAGGGTATGCAAGCAGGTGATGCAATCCAGTCTGGTTCGGACGCTCCGATCAAGTCTGGTAACACTCTACCTATGCGTAACATCCCTGTAGGTACTGTTGTACACGCAATTGAAATGAAGCCTGGCAAAGGTGCGCAAATCGCACGTTCTGCTGGTGCTTATGCTCAGATCCTAGCACGTGACGGAAACTACGTTACCCTACGTCTACGCTCTGGCGAAATGCGTAAAGTTCTATCTGATTGCCGCGCCACTATCGGTGAAGTTGGCAATGCAGAGCACATGCTTCGTTCACTAGGTAAAGCTGGTGCTACACGCTGGCGTGGTGTTCGTCCTACCGTTCGTGGTGTTGCCATGAACCCGGTTGATCACCCACACGGTGGTGGTGAAGGTCGTACATCAGGCGGTCGTCACCCAGTAACTCCTTGGGGTGTTCCTACCAAAGGTAAGAAAACCCGAAGCAACAAGCGTACTGATAAGCTTATCGTACGTCGTCGAAACAAGTAATAGCGAGGATTCACCATGCCACGTTCTCTCAAGAAAGGTCCTTTTATTGACCTTCACTTGCTGAAGAAGGTAGAGGCTGCAGTGGAAAAGAACGAACGTAAACCAATCAAAACTTGGTCTCGTCGTTCTATGATCATCCCAGATATGATTGGGTTGACCATTGCGGTCCATAACGGTCGCCAACATGTACCTGTCATTATTAGTGACGAAATGGTCGGCCACAAGTTGGGCGAATTTGCGCCAACGCGTACTTACCGCGGCCATGTCGCGGATAAGAAAGCTAAACGTTAAGGGGTAGGAAGATGGAAGCATTAGCTAAACACCGTTTTGCCCGCACGTCGGCTCAAAAGGCACGCTTGGTTGCGGATCAAATTCGCGGAATGCACGTTGAGAAAGCTCTAGAGCTTCTTGCGTACAGCCCGAAGAAAAGCGCAGCGCTAGTAAAGAAAGTATTGGAATCTGCGATTGCTAACGCAGAGCACAACGAAGGCGCAGACATCGACGAATTACGCGTGTCTAAAGTTTTCGTTGACGAAGGTCCAACTATGAAACGTATCAAGCCACGTGCTAAAGGCCGTGCTGATCGTATCTTCAAGCGCAGCAGTCACATCACTGTGGTTGTAGCGGATAACTAGGAGTAGATAATGGGACAGAAGGTACATCCTACAGGTATACGCCTGGGTATCAGCAAACCATGGACTTCTACCTGGTACGCTAATACTGCAGACTATGCAGACAACCTGTATAACGATCATCAGGTACGTCAGTATCTGACTAAGCAACTAAAGAACGCTTCACTTTCTAAAATCGTGATCGAGCGTCCTGCTAAGAGCATCCGTGTGACTATTCACACTGCTCGTCCAGGCGTTGTAATCGGTAAGAAAGGTGAAGACGTAGAGAAGTTGCGTAACTACGTATCTAAGCTAGCCGGCGTGCCAGCTCAGATCAACATCGCTGAAGTACGTAAGCCAGAGCTAGATGGCCAGCTAGTAGCTGACAGCATCTCTAGCCAGCTAGAGCGTCGTGTTATGTTCCGTCGTGCTATGAAGCGCGCAGTACAAAACGCAATGCGTCTAGGCGCGAAAGGTATCAAAGTTGAAGTTAGTGGCCGTTTGGGCGGTGCAGAGATTGCACGTTCTGAATGGTACCGTGAAGGTCGCGTTCCTCTGCACACTTTCCGTGCGGACATCGATTACGCAACCTCTGAAGCGTCAACTACTTACGGTATCATCGGCGTTAAAGTATGGATCTTCAAAGGTGAAGTTCTAGGTGGTCTACCTACAACTCAAGAGCAAGCACCAGCTGCTCAACCTAAGAAGAAAGGCCGCAACGCTAAGCGAGAGGGCTAATCATGTTACAACCAAAACGCATGAAGTTCCGTAAGATGCACAAAGGCCGCAACCGCGGCTTAGCAGCGGGTAATACTGTTGCCTTTGGTACTTACGGCCTTAAAGCAGTTGGTCGTGGTCGAATGACTGCGCGCCAAATCGAAGCAGCGCGTCGTGCTATGACTCGTCACGTTAAGCGTCAAGGTAAAATTTGGATTCGAGTTTTCCCTGACAAGCCAATTACTGAGAAGCCTCTAGAAGTGCGTCAAGGTAAAGGTAAAGGTAACGTTGAGTACTGGGTATGCCAAATTCAGCCTGGTCGTGTGCTATACGAGATGGAAGGTGTTCCTGAAAATCTTGCACGCGAAGCGTTTGAATTGGCAGCGGCTAAACTGCCATTTAAAACAACCTTTGTAACTCGGACGGTGATGTAATGAAAGCGACTGAACTGAAAGAAAAGAGCGTAGAAGAGCTGAACGCAGAGTTGATTAACCTGCTACGCGAACAGTTCAACCTACGCATGCAGCACACAACAGGTCAGCTTGAAAAAACTGATCAGTTGAGAAAAGTACGTCGTAACATCGCGCGTGTTAAAACCATTCTGACTCAAAAGGCTGATGCGTAATGACTGAGCAAAAAATTCGTACAGTACAAGGTCGTGTGGTTAGCAACAAGATGGATAAGTCTATCACTGTTGTAGTTGAACGTTTTGTTAAGCACCCAATCTACGGGAAGTTCATCAAGCGCTCTACTAAGCTTCACGCCCACGACGAAAACAACGTATGCAATAAAGGTGACGTAGTAACAGTACGTGAATGTCGCCCACTATCTAAGAGCAAATCTTGGATGCTAGTTGACGTTGTTGAGAAAGCTGGCGTTTAATCGCTAACTTTTTTCAAAGTCTTAAAAAAGCCGCTCTCGAGCGGCTTTTTTGTATCTGCAGTTTCTTACACGTGCTTCCATAGGCTTAAGCGTGTTCATCATCAGCGCCGTTGAAGACTAGCGTCTTGTATAAATCAGCGTAGGCACTGGACATCCTTTCTATAACAAATTTACTCGTGACAAGCTTATACAAGGCCTCTCCATATTGTGCTCTTTCATCAGGTGCTTCAATTAGACTAATTAAGCTCTCCCCTATTCCGTCAATATCTCCCGGCGCTACCAAAACACCTGTTTCCTTATGCTTGATAACTTCGGGTATTCCTCCCACAGGACTAGATAACACTGCACATTTATTAGCACCTGCCTGAAGTAAAATATCGCCTAACCCCTCTGAATAGGAAGGATGAACCAGAATATCTACATTAGGAAGTATTTTGGCTACCTCTTTAGTAAAACCGCAAAGCTTCACATGCTCGTCTAGCTTGTGGCGTTCTATAAGTGATTGATAGCTCTCTTTTAGATTTCCCTCGCCAAACAATAAACAGGTTACATTTTCATGCTTGTTCAATACATCGTGCATAGCCAAAATGATATCCGCTTGCCCTTTTTGAGATATGTACTGAGCGAAGTTTGCAATGACGATATGGTCTTCAGGAATAGAGAATGTACGTCGCAGCCAACCGCTATCTTTGCGTTGGGAATAATCTGTTAAGTCTACTGCTGGATATATAACGCGCTGATGCTCTACGCCTTCACAATGTAAGGAAACCACTTTCCTCACACCTTCAGATACGCTGATAACTGCATCGAATTGTTTGTACTTATAAAATGAAAAGTGAGTTTCGGGGTTATCTATTCGCCTTGTGCAAACTGTAGGCACACCTGAAATTTTGGCGAGCATGGCACCCCATACATCCGAACCCCGTTCGCTGTGTACATGAATAATGTCTGGGTTAACCCCATTTACGACTTCCAGTAAACGCTTTACACATAGGAAGTCTGACTCACCGGCATACTTAATGGTATGCGTTTCACAATGCCCAAAAGCCGTATGACGAATTTCACTGTCTTCAGCGCAAACCAAGTTTAGTGATATATCATCATGGTGCTCTAAGGCATTGATGAGGTATGCAACTTGTTCGGCGCCACCGTGAAGATGTATGCCAAGTTCAATGTGTAGAACGCGTATACTCAAGTGTCTTCCTTAAAATTTATTTAATATTCTGTATACGCTGCTTTTTTATTTAAGACCGTTTTTTTGCGGCTTTTCTTATATGGTTGTGGTTACATCCTGCTGTTTAAACATCGCTATACGCATAAAGCGAGTGACCAATATATTATTGCCTTTCTCATATACACTATTTACTTACGTATAGGGTCGCTTTGCCCTAGACGCGGGCTATTTAGCCACTACAATGTCGAAAGAATCTATCGGGAACTGCGGCACTAGATAGCTAGAGTTACCTGCGTAACGCTGGAAGTGGGTGTTTCGCAGTGCCCAGCACACCGTATTTGAAAAGCATAATTCAACATCGATAGTCGATCACTTGTAGTCGTGCCGTCGAAGTATCTGTATCAAAAAGGATGTATTTATGGTTGTTGCCAATACACGTGGCTATAAACCTACTCTACTTGAAACGCTCTGCCGGTGGGGATATTCGCTTGTATTGGCGATTGCGATTCCCTTCGCATTTATTCATTTATTAATAAAAGCCACGAAAACAAGCGATGACTCGCATCGAGGGAGATTTGAGCGTTTTGGCATAGTTCCAAAGCCGCTCAAGCAGAATGGCTATTTGTTTCACTGTGTTTCAGTGGGAGAAGTCGTGGCTGCTTCATGCGTAATAAAGCGAATAATGCAACACGAGCCAGACGCGCAAATAACCGTTACTACAACCACGTCTACAGGCTCTGCTCGCGTTCGAGATATATTCAAAGACACCGTTCACCATTTCTATCTGCCTTACGATTTGTCGCTGACTATGTCTTCAATGCTGAAACGCATCAAGCCCAAAGCAGTAATGATTACAGAAGTTGAACTATGGCCAAACCTTATTCACGTGTGTTGGAAGCGCAATATTCCCGTTATGGTAATAAATGCTCGCATGACTGAGCGCTCGGCCAAACGTTATAAAAAAATCGGACAGCTATTTAATCCTATGTTGGCTAAGCTGTCTCACGTATGTGCTCAAGGGCAGAGAGACTATGATAATTATGCTTGGCTTGGTGTTGCGCAAGATAAGCTAACCCTCACGAATAATATTAAGTTTGATCAAGCCGCAAATACAGCGAGCTCTTTTGCACATTTTCTTGGGTTAGCTAAGGGTGAAAGGCCAATACTAGTTGCAGGTAGCACACACGAACCTGAAGAGAGCGTTATCGTTGAATCTGCAAAGGTTTTATGGAACGAGAACCCTCAACTACGGGTGATTATTGTCCCTCGCCATCCAGAGCGTTTTGAAGCCGTAGCAAAATTACTTGAAAGGCATAATCTGAACTTTGTCAAAAGTTCAGAGGTGGATAACGTTCCAGACGATGTGAACGTTATCCTGTTGGATGAAATGGGTAAGTTAAATCATGCTTATGCGGTAGCAAAATTTGCCTTTGTTGGCGGCTCTATTGCCGATAGAGGCGGCCATAATGCCCTTGAGCCGGCAGCATTCTCGTTGCCAATAATGATGGGGCCACACACCTATAATAACCCTGTTATCTGCGACTATTTAAAAGAATGTGGCGCATTAAGCATTGTAGAAGATGCTTCTCGCGTTTCTTCAACGGTACAAGAATGGCTTGAATCACCCAGTAAAGCTGAAAAAGCGGGAATGGCCGGTAAAAAGGTACTACAGGATAACAGCGGCGCGTTAGATTCTACTTTAGCGTGTATACATCGCAGTATTCATTAAATGCCGTCAGTCAAAAACAGCAACTCGTTGTTATTGAACAAAAAAGGAACCCCGCATTTGTGCGTCTGATGCACCAAATTAGGCGCTGTGACAGCTAGAAGATAATGAATAGGGACTTGGTTTTTAGCTATCTATTTGATTATAAGAGGATTGTTGAAGTTGGTTCGCTGCTTGCTATAAAGTGTGCGACAGCGTAATAACAGTAAAATCCAAATAAATATGCACCTTTTAAAAAGGGCACTGCGTTGCGCGTTTTCCAGGGAGAGACCTCCTGCCGGTGGGCAGGAGGTTTTCTTACTTTTGCACTTCTACTTTTTCTTCTTTTCGTTCTGGTTCAATCAAGCTAATCACACGCCATCCCGCTTTAGGCTGAATACTGTTACCGTTGATAAAAGTATAGCTCTTACCTTCAGCGTTGATCGCAATGAGAGGTGTAGCGCGCTCACCATACTGTTTAATATACTGCTCGTAAGTAAACTCTTCAGATAAACGGGTGGTTTTCACCATTGAGTCACGGGCAATGGCCGATGCTAAATACCCATAAGTAACGCCTTCATCGAACAGAGTAAGTTTTTTCGCGTATTGTTCGCTAACTTGGTGACTTGGTCGCGTAGATTGTTCGTTATTTGTAAGTGCCCATACTTTGTCTTTGCCCATCGTGTATTCAAAGTGATAAGCAATAAGTGGGTTAAGCTGTTTATAAGGCGACATAATCAGCACGGTACCGAATGTATTCAGATCAAGATGTCGCGCTGCATGGTCAGACATTGGGTTGCCAAAATATACTGGGATATCCTTCATACGCGCTTCTCTTATTGCGTCCCAGTTAGTATCTGCAATGGTAACGTCTAGTTTTTGGTTTATCATTTCCGTCGCTAAGGCGCGGTTGAATTTACTGCCACCGAAAATCAGATAGCCAGTTGGCGCAGGCGCTCTCACCTTAAGTAGCGACGCAACAGTGCGTGAAGTAAGGCTCTGTACCACTACTGTTGCAATAATCACCATAAAGACAATAGGAACAATGATACCCGCGCCTTCATAGCCAATTTCTTCAAGCTTTAAAGAGAAAAGGGCTGATACTGCCGCTGCAACAATACCGCGAGGTGCAATCCAGCTTAGCAAGGCTAATTCGTTTAACTTGAGTCCGGTACCAACGGAGGACGCCAATACGGACAAAGGCCGAGCCACAAACATTATGGCGGCAAGCACTACAATGGAGCCCCAACCTACATCCACTACCGATTGTAAGTTCAAACGCGTGGCAAGCAGAATAAATAAGCCTGAAATAAGTAAAACACTGAGGGTTTCCTTAAATTCAAGAATGTCTTCTACGTCTACGTCCTTCATATTGGCCAGTACCATACCAGAGATGGTAACGGCCAAAAGGCCAGACTCGTGCGCGACATAATTAGACGCTGCAAACACACCCAGAATAACGGTTAACACTGCGGTGTTAAGCAAATAGTGCGGTATCCAGTCTTTGCGAATAGACAGACCAAGCAGATAGCCAGAAGCGAGACCTAGTACAGAGCCAATTCCAATGGTTTTGCCAAACGCTATTAGCGTGTGAGTAATGGCGGTTTCTTGCGATGCAACGATAAACTCGAAAACCAGTACGGCGAGCAGAGCGCCGATAGGGTCTATGACAATCCCTTCCCAGCGTAAGATATTGGCCAAATTCGTTTTCGGTCGCACGGTTCTGAGCATGGGTACTATAACCGTGGGGCCTGTTACGGTAACAATGGCTCCGAATAGGAAGGATAGCTGCCAAGTAAGATCAAGACTGTAGTGCGCTGCAGTGGCTGCGACAAGCCAGGTTACAACCACGCCCACAGAGCAAAGGTTTCGAACCATGTTACCGTGACCCGCGATGTCGCTGAACTTCAGCGTCAGTGACCCTTCAAAAAGAATAATGGCAACAGAGAGAGAAACGACAGGAAACAGCAAATCACCGAATAAGTCGTCCGCGTTGAGCACGCCAAAAACAGGGCCAACCACAATACCGACAATTAACAACGGTAAAATAGCAGGGAGCCTAACCTTATAGGCTAAGTATTGGCAGGTAATTGACAGCAATCCAACTGCAACGAGTGAAAGAAGCGGGTCTGACAAAGTGAGTCCTTAACGTGTTGATATTATTCCATGGTATATCAGCCTAAACATTTGTCATACAGAGACTTTAGGCCAACCTATGTTTATAGCGATATACGCTTGGGCTAAAAGTTTAGACCAATAGACCTTATTTAGTGCACTAAAATGCATGTTAGAGAGTGGTAGGTTTGATATTATTCGTCACTTATCGTTCTTTTCGGAGCCTTTCATTGAACACTCACATTAAATTCGGGGCGTTATCAGCATCGCTTGTACTAGCATCGGCATGCGCGGTTCAATATCCCATCCCTTCTGCACAGTTAAAAATAGAAAATATCGTTGAGTTGCCGGAAGAACTTTCAGAAACATCGGGTCTATTTTGCGAAACGGACGGCATGTACTCTTTAAATGACTCAGGTAATGCTCCCGTCATTTATCGTATAAATTACCGGGGTGAAATTATTGAACGAACGCGCTTACCGCTCACCAATAAAGACTGGGAAGCAATAACGGCAGACGCTTCATCGTTTTACATTGCGGATGTGGGAAACAATAAAGGCAAAAGAGAACAGGTCGAAATACATAAAGTAAACCGCTCAAATGTGAATGACATCACCTCTATTACATTGAAATACGAGGGTAATGACGCTTCGAATAACATTCCTTATGCACATGATTTCGACTCAGAGGCGATGGTTAAGCATGGCGATGACCTGCTTCTTTTTTCTAAAAGTTGGAAAACTGGTATAACTCATATCTATAAAGTAAACGAAGACGAAGCTGAGCAAACCATTAGTACGTTTGCGTCCATTGATGGACTGCCGGGCGTGGTAACTGGGGTAGACTTCGATCAGCACCAAAATAGGTTTGTTATCACCGGCTACAAATCAGATCCATTTGGAAACTTTGCTACTTTCATGGCTCAAGTATCAAGCGACTTTGCCCTGCTTGATGTATGGCCGCTTGAGCAATATAAACAAGTTGAAGGCATATGCGTGGATAATAGCGGCACATATTGGTTCAGCGAAGAAGCTACGGAAGGGCGCAAAGCATCGTTGTCTAGCGCCAGAGTAATGCCATAACAAGTAGCGCCAAAACAGGTAACGCCGTAACGAGCAACGCCATAAAAAAGCGAGTTGATTGAAGTCTGGCAGCCAATCCCCCCAAGCTTATTCACGGTTGTGAATAAGCGCTCTTTCATTGTCAGCAGCTGTTCTTTTAAAGTTATCTTTTAGTCGATGTTAGTAAAATGGCTAATACCCAACTGCCTACTTTCCTGTCTATACTGAAATTGTGATCGAATAAGTTGTAGCCAACCACAATTTGAGAGGCAGCGAAAAATGAGACGTTTAAACCAGTCCTTTTTAGCAATGTGCTTTTGTCCATGTTTTTTATTGGCGGGTGCATCTAATGCCTCTGTGGTCGAAAAGGCACAAGAATGGCTCAACAAATATTCAGACAGTGACGATACGTTTTCCCTAACTCTCACTAAAAATAAAATTAAGTTCAAAGGCTGCAAACAAAAGCAGTATCAACTTGCATTTAGCCAAAAACTGGCGCCAATGTTTAACGTTGAAGCCATTGTCCATTACAACAAAGGGCTGCTTGACTACGGTGTTATGTCTCAGCGTGTCAGAAGCCACGAATTTGAAGTGGTTAGCTGGTGGGATCGAGGTGATTATCGGTTGGGGTTAAGCCATAAAGTACGCCCCCGTCATGAGATGAGCATTCCGGTTGCCGATACAATTCGTCTGCCTACCAGTACATCAGCAGGCCTTTACGTAGAAATTCCGTTCAATGAAGACAAGCACCTTCTTACTGTTGGAGCTATGAGAGAGTCGTGGGAAAGTGAAGGGGCATCAATGCAATTGCCATGGCGCTCTAGCCGTGACAATCAAGTAAAAGTAGAATACGCCATCACTTTCTAAATGATGGCGCGTAAGGTTGTGTTATCTCACCGCTTTGCCATCCATAAGACATAAGTAAACTTAAAGCTTAAATCTGCTCACTTCAGACGAGAGTTCTTGTGCCAGTTCGTCGAGCTTGTCACTCACGCTAACCAATATCTTAGTCGCATTCAGGGTTTCTTCACTTGATGCACTAATGTCATTAATGTTTCGACTGATATCTTCAACCACCGTAGCTTGCTCTTCCGTAGCCGTCGCTACTTGCGTGTTCACATCATTAATGTGAGCAATCTCTTCGGCGATATCTTGAAGCAGTTTGTCTATTTCATTGGTTGCGGTTACCACATCGGTTGTGCGTGCGCGACTTGACTCCATTTGCGAAACGGCAGATTTAGAGTCTTGCTGGAACTTATCGATCTTCACCTGTATTTCATCAGTCGCTTGAGCGGCACGTTGTGCAAGTGTTCGCACCTCATCAGCAACGACTGAGAAGCCTCGGCCGTGATCGCCAGCCCGAGCTGCTTCTATAGCAGCGTTTAGCGCAAGTAAATTGGTTTGCTCTGAAATACCTCGAATTGTATCGAGGATACCGCCAATGGCTGCGGTGTGTTCATCTAGCGATTGAATAACCCGAGACACATCTTGAATTTGACCCGAAAGACCGTTAATCGCGTGCACTGCACGTTGGGTAATTTCTCGACCGTGAGCGGAATTAGTTGTAGCCAGATTCGCATTTTGCGCAGCATGGGTAGCTGACTGGGCTACTTCATTTACCGTACTGCCCATCTCTGTTAGCGCGGCTGCCGCCTGTAAGGTTTGATCGCGCTGGCTCTTGGTTGAGTTTTCTGTTTGATGAGACTGCTTCGCAACATCTTGTGCTGACGCCTTTAGTGCGTGACTTGTTTTCGCCACTTGCGAAATGGTGCCGTGAAGGTGATCAATAAAGTTATTGAACCCTTCAACTAATCGGGCAATTTCCTTTTGTTCTGGCATAGGAATACGAGAGCGTAAGTCGCCTTGTCCTCTGCCAAGCTGCTGGAAAACATCGGCCAGTGATTCAAGTGGTTTGGTAAGCGTGCCTGCTAGCCAAATACCAATAAGCGCGAAAGCGCCTGCTATCACCAAAGCCCAAATAATAATCTGGCGACTGCCTGCATTTAGTGATGCGTAAAGCTCATGCTCGGGTACTTGTGCAACCACGTACCAACCGGCTTTTTCCACATAGGTACTGGCAAACAGTTGCGTGTCGCCTGCCGCGTCGCTGGTGGCCATAGCAAAGCCCTGACGATTGAGTAGTTGCCCTGATGTGCTTGAATCGCTTATGGACGCTAACTTAGCCTTACCTAATAACTCGGTATTGGGATGCGCGATAATGGTGCCGTTTCCGTCAACAAGAAAGACAAAGCCGGTTTGCGCAATTTTCACCGCATTGATGATATCTAGCAGCTCATCGACCGATTTAGCGACACCCGACATACCTCTGCCGTTTACTTGCTGGTAATTCGCAAAAAGTCGGTAACCTTGGCCCGGTTCGTTGTATAGGCTTAGTGAAATTGGTTCGCCGCTATTTTTGTAAGCGAAAAACCACCCATCAAATTCATCGTTTTGTAGCACCCGTAAGAAACCATCTTGGTTCCAATATTTGTAGGTGGTTCTGTCTACAAATGAGGCTACCGTTAAATCGTTAAATTCAACGATATTACTTAAATAGCTAAGGAGACGGCGTTCGCCAGCGCTATCTGCGCCTGCCGACGACCAGGCAAGAATGTCGGGGTTAGAAGCAATGCCGTGAGCAACGGTAAGCATTACACTTGCTTCCCTGTCCACTCGGTTGCCAACCTGTTTAAGTAATGAAGGAAGCTGAAGTTCTTCCATGTTCTCTTTAACGAGATCACGGGCAATCCATTGGCTAATAGAACCTACAAGAATAGCAGCAGCGAGCACCGCCACAATAAGAGAAATAATGAGTTTTTGTTTTATACTGAAAGTCATGACTTTCGACCACGTAAGTTAATGCTGAAATTTATGATCAAGGGTGACGTGGCATTGCAGGCACAGCAACGTCTGATACTGAGTCCTAGGCGGGTCAGTACTACTCTCTGATTCTTACGCTAGTGCTATTTTTATTTTTTAAGCGCAGACAAGTTATCGACCTTTTCCCTGCAAAGTTTATACTTTTTGCTGGGGCAAAGAGATTGTGAAGCATAATTGACCAATAGGTCAATAGAAAGATGAGGCTTTACAAAAACGTCAGTTACAAAAAAGCCCTCTGCTTTGCGAAGAAAACAAGAGGGCCAATGGCGTACTGAAGCTAAATATTTAATTAGCCACAGCTAGGGCCTGTTGCTCTTTGATGTACAGCGAATAACAACAGGACCTAGGAAGGGTAAGTGCGTTAACTTACTCTTTGCTTTCCTTAGGAATAGGGAAACCACGGTCACGCATCAATGCGTCTACCTTGGCGTCACGACCACGGAACTTGCGATATGCTTCAGCTGGATCCATTGCGTTACGTACGGCGAATAGATACTTCACTAAGCGATCGCCTACTTCTTTATCGTAGAAACCACCCGGTGCTTCCATAAAGGCTTCTGCTGCGTCAGCAGTAAGAACCTCTGCCCACATGTAGCCGTAATAGGCCGCAGCATAACCTTCACCCGAGAACACGTGACCGAAGTGAGGTGAACGGTGACGCATAACGATTTCTTCTGGCATACCAAGCTTCTTAAGCTCTTCACGCTCAAAAGTATCAGGGTCAATCTTGCTAGGATCGGTAGTATGATACTTCAGGTCCATAATGGCAGAAGCCATGTACTCAGTGGTTTTGAAGCCTTCATTGAAGGTTGAGGCCTTCTTAATCTTCTCAACTAGTTCTGCTGGAATTGGCTCGCCTGTTTCATGGTGAACCAGATAGTTGTTGATTACCTCATCGGTGGTCAACCAGCGCTCTAATAACTGAGACTGGAACTCAGTGTAATCGCGTACGCCAGAATGCGAAGACGGGTATTCTACGTCAGACGCTAAGAAGTGAAGAGCATGACCAAATTCATGGAAGTAGGTTTCAGCATCATCCCACGAAATAAGTGTAGCTTCGCCATCAGCACCTTTCACGAAGTTCGAGTTGTTTGAAGACAATACGGTCTTCTTACCATCGAACGTGGTGTAAGAGCGATATGTGGTTGCCCAAGCACCAGAGCGTTTACCTTGGCGTGAGAATGGGTCAAGGTACCAAAGACCGATATGCTCACCGCTGTCTTTGTCAGTTACTTCCCATACTTTTACATCTTCATGGAAAACCGGCACTTTGCCTTCTTCAACAGGCGTAAAGTTGAAGTTGAACAAGCGACCTGCAACGTAGAACATCGCTTCGCGAAGCTTATCAAGCTGTAAATACTGCTTTACTTCGTTTGAATCTAGGTCGTATTTCGCTTGGCGCACTTTTTCTGCATAGAAGCGGTAGTCCCAAGGGGCAATGGTGATGTCTGCACCTTCTTCATCGGCAATGGCCTGCATGTCGGCCACTTCTTCTTCAACGCGAGCAATAGCGGCAGGCCATACTTTCATCATCAGATCCATGGCGTTTTCTGGGTTCTTCGCCATACGATCTTCTAAACGCCACTGTGCGTAATTTTCGTAACCTAACAGCTCAACGCGCTCATCTCGAAGGGTTAGGATGCGCTTGATAATGTCATTGTTATCAAACTCGTCGGCATTGTCGCCGCGGTTGTAGTAAGTACGCCATACTTTTTCGCGAAGCTCACGATTGGTTGAGTAGGTCAAGAACGGGTCCATAGACGAACGCGTATTGGTAATCGCATACTTACCTTCTTCGCCGCGAGACTCTGCTGCCGCTTTAGCTGCCTTTACAAACGAAGCGGGTAGGCCGTCAAGCTGGTCTTCAGTAATATAAGTAACGTAGTTTTCTTCGTCTGCTAGTACGTTGTTAGAAAACTTGGTGTGCAGCGTAGCAAGTTCTTGGTTAATTTCAGCGTAGCGCTTTTTCGCTTCGCCATCTAACGTCGCACCGTTGCGCGCGAAGCTGTTGTAAGTCATCCACGTAATACGCTGTTCTTCTGGCGTGAGCGATTTCAGTTCATCAGACTCGTACACCGTTTTCACTCTTTCAAAGAGTTTTTCATTTTGCGTAATTTGAGTGAAGAAAGCTGACAGTTTTGGTGACATCTCGGCCTGAATTTCGCGGAATTCAGGGCTAGACTTGTTTGAGCTCCAAATGCCGTAATACGTGAATACGCGTCCAAGCTCTGCACCTGCGCGCTCCATTTCAACAATGACGTTTTCAAACGTTGGTGGCGCTTCGTTATTTGCGATGGCTTCGATCTCTTTAAGATTCAGTTCCATGGCTTTTTCTAGCGCAGGCTTCAAATCTTCCAAATTCATTTTATCGAAAGCAGGCACACCGCCGTACGGGCCTTTAAACTCTTGAAGCAGCACGTTATCAAACTGTGCTTGTTGAGATGTCGCTGTATTTTGTGCATCTGTGCTGGTGGTCTCAGGTGCTTTTTGTTCTGAACATGCACCGAGTGCAACCACAACCGCCATAGCGGTGAGTGATGATTTAAATTTACCCATGAGTTTTCCTGTCTGTTTTTATCTATACGTTTTATGACAAAAACCATCTTAAGATAATGTAAAAATAAGTTAAATGCTCTTTAACGTAATTCCTTGCAGCACAGCGGTTTGAAGAGAAATCGCGCTGATATGCAATTCGTCGAAATTGGTCAAATTTTGATTGGCTTTATGCTGGTTGGAAATTACACTGCGCGCGTTCTGAATAGCTGTCTTCCGCAGCTCGTAAACCACTGACTTTTTTACTGTGATCATCATGTTTGAATTACTTCTTCACGCGTTTCCCGTTGCATTCGCTTTGGCCTCCTTTTGGTCGAACACTGAACGTAAATTACTGCTACTAAATTTAGGGTTATGTATTGCTATTGGCTCACTTTTGGTTTTTGAGCAAGCGTGGGGAGGAGCCGTAGTAATTACGGTGGCGGGGCTGAGTACCAGTTATCGTTTAATAAAACAAAAGCTACTGTCTCCTGTTGCAACCTACATTACATTAATCTCTATGATGGTTATTGTGCTGACGGTGAATAACCTAACCGGTAAAACATCGTTAGTTGAAGCTATGCCGGTGTTAACTTTTATGGCATACCGGTTTGGTGAACTTCACTGCAAGGAAGCGGGTTTAAGGGTATGCATGATCATTGGCTCCATCAACTTCACTGCGTACGGAATAATTACGCAAACGTGGGGATTAGCCATTACTGAAGCCCTGTTTGCGGCCTCGAACCTGTGGTATTACATGAAGCTAAGACGTGCCATGCGTACCAGCCCTGTTTGAAGCATAAAGTAGTTCATGTCAGACCGATAACTGCACTAACTTAATGACAAGCAACTGGACGTTTTGAAGCCTTTGCTTGTATTGAAACCATAGCCGCTTTGTGGTTTATTGCGTCTTTAAAGGGAATCAAAATTTCACAGGGAAGACGATGCAGCGCAAACCCATCGACAAGGCACTATTTCTTGGTGTTCCAGCATTTCTACTGGCTCTTTTTATTTTAAATATCACTGCAGAAGGTGAAGTGAAACTAGCGGCTACTCTAGGCAGTGTTGGGCTATGTATTGGCTTTTTCTCTTATTTAAGAAGCAGGCACTTCGGTAATAGGTATCCCATTGAAAAATTGATAGAAAAAGATGGTGATTTTGTGGTGTTTCACTTTTTACAGGGACTTGATCGTCAGCCTCTCAGGGTTAACGCCAATACTATCTATGCGCTTAATTTTTCTCACCATTACCTTGGAGTCATATTGGAAAGCGGCAACGGTAAAGGGTTTGACTTTCACTATCCTCATAAAGAAGCCGTAATAAAAGCGAGACTTCAAGTGGTGCTTGGTGATGATGGATTTAACAACGTAAAAAAGAATGTCTAAATAAAGCGAAAAAAGTGTAAAACGAAAAAAGTGTAGAGCGAAAACAGTGTAAAGAGAAGCCCGAAAGTAATATTTACTCGCGGGCTTTTTTTATTTTATCAGTGTAAAGACTTACGCAAACACCACGGTCTTATTTCTGTGAATAATCACGCGGTCTTCTAAATGGTAGCGCACGCCATGAGCTAATGCCGTTACTTCACAATCTTTACCCTTACGCACCATATCAGCTGCACTGTCACTGTGACTAATACGCTTAACGCTTTGCTCAATAATAGGGCCTTCATCTAAATCTTTAGTTACGTAGTGACAGGTTGCGCCGATTAACTTTACGCCGCGATCATAGGCTTGCTGGTAAGGCTTAGCACCTGCAAAGCTCGGTAAGAAGCTGTGGTGAATGTTAATGGCTTTACCTTGCAATTCTTGGCAAAGCGTATCAGGTAAAATCTGCATAAAGCGGGCAAGCACGGTCAAATCAATTTTATATTCTTGAAGTAAGGTCGTGATTTGCGCAAAAGCGGCTTCTTTCCCTAACGCTTTAAAGTCTACCCAATGGAAAGGGACCTTGTACCAGTCTGCAAACTGTTTCATTTGCGGGTGGTTACCAATAATAACCGGAATATCACAGTGTAGTTCGCCTGTGTGCCAGCGGTGAAGCAGGTCAACTAAACAGTGAGACTCAAGGCTGGCAAGCAAAGCGACGCGCTGTTTTTTGCTGGAGTCGCTCAACTTCCAGTTCATCTGATATTCGTTAGCAAGCGGGGTGAACTCTTTAACAAAGCTTTGATGATCTAACTTTAGCGAGTCGGTGCTAATTTCATGGCGCATGAAAAAGCGGCCGGTTTGTAAGTCAGTGTGATGGCTTGCTTCAACGATGGTAGCGTTATGGTCGGCCAAAAATTGCGACACGCTGGCAACGAGCCCAATTTGGTCTGGGCAGTCTATTACTAATCTAAATGTTTGTTGCATTTGGGCAGTTTGAATAAAAAAACAGGCTTTCTTTTTACCTGTGCCGCCATGCGTTGTAAAGGCGACGCGGTACTTTAAACCAGCTTAAATTGCTATAACTCATAATCACACGAGGTCTTAAGCTGAAAAGGTGCGAGTCAAATGGACATCAGTTTACCCAAGTCAGCACGGTATTGCGTTTGCCTTTATTCGTCGGTTATCCCTCGGCGCAGCTTTTCTCTCACCGACATATTGTGTTTTAACGGCCAAGACTGGCGGATAGGGTAGACTACCCCTTGCGGTGTAGAGACAGACTCAAAAAGGTGAAATGCCGAAACGTGAACGTCTACATTGGGGCTGTAAAGGGGAAGAGGCAAACTCGACGTAGCCTTTCTGACAAGCGTAACGTGAGGCTTATATTCTCTGCTTTCTACCTCTATTGCCGCCTTGCGGGCTGCTTTTCGCGACAATTTGGCGAGTTCACCTAGCGCCTTTGGCGCATCTGTCGGCGAAGCGAAGAGTATCTTAGGGCCGTTCCATAATCCCGTCGCATCGAGGGTTAGAGAAAAGGGTTCGCTCACAAGCTGATCGAGTTCATACACCAACGCTTCGTGCTGCCGGTGATTTATCTCACCTAAAAAGCTAAGCGTTATGTGGAAGTTCGCCGCCGGCACTGCGTACGGTTGCGCGGACCCTTGGCTATTGGTGTGATCGTAGCGCGCATTGGTAGACTTTCGAGAACGGGTAGACTCGCTTTTTACCCATTGCCGGGGCATAACTTCAGGCAATGCCTGTTGGCGCCAGCTATCTAGAGCAAGTTTTTCTGTGGCGCTAAGATCTAAACCAATAAAGCTTCGCATAGCTTTCCTCCTTCCAATTTGCCCTTTAGCTTGTACATCACGTTAATGTCCATACAAACCTAAGTTTATCATGGCGCTACCTGCGATTTCCAAAACAAGACGCAAGTATTGAGCTATTTGCCATATTTAAAAAAATAGCAGTGATGTTCGGGTACATTGCTCAAATCAGGTACACTATACCCATCAACTTATAACACCTTTATGCCCTTTATGTTACAGCCGTTTTCTCACTTACCCGCTTATGAACTCGTTACGCCGCTTGAAGAAGCTGTAGCCGCTAGCAACGTCATCATAGGGGCTCCTCCGGGCGCGGGAAAGTCCACCGTACTTCCTTTGTCACTGCTGAAATCATCGCTTAAAGGAAAAATATTACTTATGCAGCCACGGCGCGTGGTGGTGAGAAACCTTGCAGACTATTTAGCTAGGCAATTAAATGAAAATGTGGGCGAAACGGTTGGCTATCGCATCAAGGGGGAGTCGAAAACATCGTCTGCCACTCGGCTTGAGATTATAACTGAAGGGGTCCTGACTCGCATGATTCAGCAAGACCCTGAGCTTGCTGGGGTAGCTGCTATTGTCTTCGATGAATTTCATGAACGCAGTATTCACAGTGACTTCGGTTTGGCACTAGCGCTTGAAGTACAGTCTGGGCTTCGCGATGACTTACGATTAGTTGTAATGTCGGCTACCTTGGATGTAGCACCCCTTCAAACGTTGCTCAATGCGCATAGCGCACTGCCAGTAGTGAACTTGAATACGCAAGGGCGCATGTTTGCCGTTGACATCCGCTACACACAAGATGTGCAGACGCATGAGTTAGTACCCAAAACCTGCAATATCATAAAGCAGGCAGTAGGCGAACACGACGGTGATATTTTGGTTTTCCTTCCTGGGCGAGGAAGCATCAATGCTGTTGCCAAAGAAATAAAAGGGTTAGCTGAGAGTGCGGACATGGCAGTTCACATGCTCTATGGAGCGTTAAGTAAATCTGTGCAACAAGCCGCTATTACGCCAGACCCGCAAGGCAGACGAAAAATCATATTATCTACCAATATTGCTGAAACGAGTCTTACCATTGAAGGCGTGACGGTGGTTATTGATAGCCTATGGGAAAACAGTGCTCAGTATCATCCGTCCAGTGACATAACTGCGCTTACCCAGCAGCGCATTTCGCAAGCATCCGCCATTCAAAGATCGGGGCGCGCGGGGCGTGTAATGGCCGGAACCTGCTATCGTTTGTGTAGCAAAAGCAGCTTCGAGCGTTTGGCCAAACACAATGCGGCGCAAATTGAAAAGGAAGACTTAAGTAGCTTTTTGCTTGATACCTTAGCCTGGGGCAGTAGCCCAGATACCTTGGCATTGTTGACGAAGCCTACACAAGCGCAGCAGCAGGTTGCACAACAAAAGCTTCAGCGGGTTAACGCTATCTCACAATCCAGTATTACTCCCTATGGAAGAGCGTTGGCCCAGTTACCTTGTCAACCTCACTTAGCCCATTTATTACTCACCGTTAAACAAGGAGTTGATGGACTTAGTGCCGATATAAACGACGCGCTTCGCCACGCTGCTCCCTTTGTTGTGGCCCTTAGCGAAAGTAATATCAGTGTGGGTGGCGCAACAAATGTCATGGATGCGCTGCTCCACGCCAATAGCAACACGCGCAGTCAGCTTACACAGCAAGCTACCCGTTATGCGCGCTACGTGCAAAATAATGATGGAAAAGCACAACGCTTTAAGCCTGATATTAACGAACTAGACGAGCAAGCCCTCGGGCTTTGTATCGCTATCGCATTTCCTTTGCAGGTGGGCTATAGGCGCAGTGCGTCAGATAAATCGGCAGAGAGCTCGAATACAACAAACGGTAAGCCTAAGACCGGTATAGTCGAATACAAACTGGCAAGTGGCAAGGGTGCAGAGCTCACTGCTGCTGGTAGTGCGTCCATTTTTAATGAGAGTGAAAATGGCGATGGACCATGGCTGGCAGTGCTCGACGGGCAGCTGATAAAAAGCACGGTGGCAATACGCTTGGCACAGCCAGTGCCTGAAAGCTGGTTGCGTTTAGCCTTTCCTGAGGCGTTCAAAGAAAAGCGCAGCGTTGTTCTTAACAGCGATACTGGGGTAATGGAAGCCAGAGTAAGTACGGGCTTTTATGAGATAACGTTAAATAGCACACCGGTTTCTGGACAGGAAAAAAGTCGTGAAAAAGCATTCTGGGATGATGCGTTATGCAACGCATGGTTCGCGTATCTTGATGCACTTCCTCTATCAAGCTGGCCGCTTTCTGATGCAGACTGGCAATGGTGGCGAAGAGTGTCCATGGCAGGAAAGCTCAATTTACCACAAGAAAAAGCCTTCGATGAACCCGATCCGTGGCCGTTGTCATTGAGCGCTCTCGTACACGAGGCCAAAGACAGTTTAGCGCCCCTCTTAAAAAACTGTAAAAACATAAAAAATCTCAAGCAGTTACCGTGGAAAACAGCCTTGAATAATGGCCTTTCTTGGCCTCAGCAAGATGCCTTAGCCACACTCTTACCAACTCACGTGACTATTCCAACCGGCAGAGAGGCTAGCCTGGATTATCGCGATAATGGAGATGTGGTGCTGTCGGTCAAAATGCCAGAGTTATATTCTCAAGGCACGCCATTAACGATAGCGGGTGGGCGAATTACCGTTGTATGTGAGCTGCTGTCACCAGCAGGTAGGCCATTACAAACCACCAGTGATTTAGCCGCCTTTTGGCATGGCAGTTATAAGGAAATACAAAAAGAAATGAAGGGGCGCTATCCAAAGCACTTTTGGCCAGATGACCCCGCAAATGCATCGCCGACCAGCAAAACAAAAAAGCATATGTAGCGCGCTGATACGGCTACACAAACCATCGTTTTCAGGTGATTTTTATTTATTTTAAACAAGAGTAGTATCTATACGCCATTTTCCTATATGCCAGTTTCGTACACAGTATGTTTTTTACGACAGTGGTCGTGCGCTGAAACTTGCGCTAAGTTGGAGTATGAAACCTCACTCTTATTTACAGGTTATACTACCAAATGAAACTATCTTGTATTGCTACCGCTGCTTTTTTATTTGCTCCTTCAATTAACGTTCAAGCTCACGATTTTTGGCTAGAACCCACAGCATATCGTTCTCAAGAACCGAGTTCGCTGGCACTGCAGTTTAAAGTGGGTCATAAGGAAGATACCTCTCATTGGAACCTTGCATGGGATAGAATAGTCGCGTTGCGCACCTACTCTTTTGACGGTGTGACTGATATGGCTGCCAGTGTTGTACCTAAAACCTCAATGCTGCCGGGCATGGCAAAAACAACCAAGCTCCCATCCGGTACTCACGTCATAGGGTTTGAAAGCTATCACGCCACAAGCACATTAAAAGCGAAGAAGTTTAATCAGTATGCAAAAGAAGAAGGCTTAACTGAGGTGTTGGCGCACCGCGAGGCGAGGGGACAAAACGATATCGCCGGCAAAGAGCTGTACTCTAGAAAGGCGAAAACCATTGTGCAAGTTGGTGACGCGGTAACGAACAACGTATTAAAACCCATTGGCCATACATTGGAAATAGTGCCTCTTGAACATCCTTACAAGCTTGCAGGAAACACGCTATCTGTTCAGGTATTATTTAAAGGTAAGCCTTTGAGTAACGCACTTATTGATGCGTATTCCTTGGTTGATCACAGCGCTAAAGAGCAAGCGGTTAAAACTGATAGTGAGGGCAAGGCGACATTTAAATTTGACGTCGAAGGACCTGTAATTCTGAATACAGTTTGGGGAGTCCCACTTGCAAATAGCTCGGCTGCAGATTTCGAAACCTATTTTTCAAGCCTAACGTTTGAGTACTTTCAGTAACCAACACAGTGAGTGGTTTACACCTTGTAGGCCACTGAAAATACCAAACAGTGAATGCGCGCCAGAAATGGCGCAGCATATATGAAATTTAAGAAGTCGTCGTTTCAAGGTCGATATTAAGTGCAGCCATCACTTCAAGTCCTGGGAACCCATCCGCAATCATGTTGTTACTAATTTGGTAATTGCGAATGCCTTCACGTGTAGCGGGGCCAATAATGCCGTCAGGCTTACCCACATCAAAGCCCAAATCATTCAGCTTGCTTTGAAGGGCAATAATATCTTTGCGATTGTACGCAGGTAAATCAGGTAACGTGGCTTTAATGCCAGACGCGCCAGCAATGCGGTCGGCCAATACACCCACGGCAATGGCATAAAACTCTGAGTTGTTCCAGCGCATAATAACGCGGAAGTTTTTGTAGGCGATAAAGGCGGGGCCGTTATGACCAGCAGGCACAATAACATAGGCGGTAGTGTCGCCTTCGCCCAGCTCAGAACCATCAGCTTTTTTCACGCCTTGGGCGTGCCATTCACTGAGAGGTTTTCTATTTTTATAGCCTGACTCTTGATAGTCAAAGTTCTCAGGCAGTTGCACTTCACGACCCCATCGGAAGCTGCGCTCCCAACCCAAGTTAGCAAGGAAGTTTGCCGCAGAAGACAACGCATCTTCTTCACTTGCCCACAAGTTTATTTGTCCGTCGCCATCGCCATCAATAGCGTAGTGGGTATAGGCCGAAGGCATAAATTGGGTGTGCCCCATTGCACCGGCCCACGAGCCAATCATGTCTTCTTTTTGCAGCTTCTCTCGCTCCATCAATTTCACAGCAACAAGAAACTCTTGGGTGAAGTAGGTGCTTCTTCGCTTATCACAAGCTAAAGTGGCAAGCGAATCGAGTACCGGCATTTTGCCTTTGTAAGAGCCAAAGTTTGTTTCTAGCCCCCAAAAAGCAAGCAAATAATGAGGAGGCACGCCGTATTTTTCACTTAGCTTATGCAAAAGCTTGTCGTGCTTTGCATACATCTCTTTACCTTTTTCGGTACGCCAGTCGGTAACGCGCTTGCTGAAGTACCCTGGAAAGGTTTGTACAAATTCTGGTTGGCTTCGGTCTAGCTCAATCACACGATCTTGGTGAACAAGACGAGGAAACACATCATCGATAGTCTGCTGGCTAACCCCTTCCTGTTTGGCTTTATCAGCAAGCGCTGCGGTGCAGCTAGCGAATTGTTCATTGGCTAGCGCTGAATTCATTGTCGCACCCGCTAGAAGCAGCGCCATAGACGTGCGAAGTGACGGTCGAAGAAATGAGGCGTAAGACTTGGCCCCTTTAGGCGAACGAGTAGAGAAAAAAGAAGACTTAAATGAAGCTAAGCGCATAGTACGGTTCCTGTGTTACTTGCCAGCATGCTATCGCATTGTGACCGTGAAACGCGAGTAAAATTCATTTTTGTCCTTCAACATATTAGCGCCATGGGACGTTTCAGAAGTATACAAATTCGGAGTGTGCATATTTGGAAACAGTTGTTGAGAGGCGGCCCGAATGGTAATGTTGATACTATTAAAACTAACGTTTTAAAGGCGTTCGTTAAATCCATATCGCAATATGTGCGATGTCATCCTCAATGATCTTCATGGCGTTTTCACGTGGCAAAAAGACAGACAAAAGACAATCCATCTTCAAAAAGTAAAGCATCAAGCAATGGCAAAGGCTCGGCCAAGCGCTCGTGGTTTTTCAAACTGTTTTGGCGAGTCACTCTTATTGGTTTGGTTGTGCTTGGGGCGTATGCCTTCTACCTTGACGCCCAAATTAAGCATGCGTTCTCTGGAAATAAATGGGAAGTTCCCGCGCAGATCTTCGCCCGTCCGCTGGAAATCAGCAAAGGTGAAGAGATAACGCCCCAAGAAGTCATCGATGAGCTCAATTTGCTGGGCTACCGCAAGGTAACCTTTGCCGACAGTAGCGGTGAATATAGCTATCAAAATAAGGTGCTGACTGTGCAGCGCCGTGCGTTTCAGTTTCCAGAAGGCGCAGAGCCTCTGCGTCATTTAGTGATAACGTGGGAAGGTGCACGTATTGGGGAAATTTATGACAAGTCGCAAGGCCGCCCGTATGGTTCTGCAAAGCTAGAACCCTGGTTAGTAACGCGCATGACAAGCGGGTCTCAAGAAGACCGTATGCTGGTAACGTTAGACACCATTCCTGACATGTTGCCAAAAGCGCTAACCCTGGTGGAAGACCGCAATTTTTATAATCACCATGGCGTTGCGCCGCTTTCAATATTGCGGGCTCTAATGGCAAACATTGCAGCCGGACGAACGGTCCAAGGCGGGAGTACGCTAACGCAGCAGCTGGTTAAAAACATGTTTTTAACCCGTGAGCGTTCCATTGTGCGAAAGGCAAAAGAAGCCATTATGGCAGTGATCATTGATGCCCGTTACAGCAAATCCGAAATTATTGAAGCGTACTTAAACGAAGTGTTTTTGGGGCAAAATGGCGATATGGCCGTACATGGTTTTGGGCTTGCCAGCTATTTCTATTTTGACCGACCAGCTAACGAGCTAAGTACGCCCGAAATAGCCACGTTGGTTGCTATTATTAAAGGCCCATCTTATTACAACCCACGCAAATATGCTGAGCGCACGAAAGAGCGTCGTGATTTAGTATTGCGCATGCTGTTTGATGAAAATGAAATTAGTCGTCAAGACTACGAACGCTTTGTGAATATGCCGTTAGGGCTTGCCAGTGGTGCAAGCTTAGCAAGCGGTAAACACCCGGCTTTCATGGAGCAGGTTCGTCGGGAACTCAATGAAATTCTGGCTGAGCCTAGCTTAAGAGACTCGGGCGTAAAGGTGTTTACAACACTTGATATCGTAGCCCAGCGCCGCGCTGAAAGTGCATTGTCAGGCACATTAGACGGTTTGCAAAAAGACAGGAAAGTGCCATTACAGGGCGCAATGGTAGTCACAGACAGTGCAAGTGGTGAAGTACGCGCTATTGTTGGCGGAAAAGACTTTGCGTTCAAAGGCTTTAACCGAGCGCTTGACGCAAAACGCCCAATAGGCTCGCTGATTAAACCTGCGGTTTATTTAACCGCACTAGAAGATCCTACACAATTTAACCTGGCAACGCCGCTTAAAGACGAGCCCATTACCCTTGAAAGTCGAAATGGAAAAACGTGGTCGCCGCAAAACTACGATAAAGAATTCAGAGGCCAGGTGCCTTTACTTCAAGGGCTAGTCGAGTCTTTAAATATACCAACCGTTAATCTAGGCATGCAGATAGGGCTTGATGCGCTAGCCGATACGATAGAGCGATTAGGGGTAACCACCCCCGTAGATAAAGTACCGTCGTTGACCCTTGGTGCTTTTGAATTGACACCATTTAGTACAAACCAAATGTATCAGACCCTATCAAATGATGGGCGTTACATACCTCTTCATACGGTGACTTCTGTAGTAACAGCAGATAACGCGCTGCTTTGGAAAAAGGCGGAGTTTTTTGCTCAGCGCACCGATGAAGCAGCAACCTATTTGCTCAACTATGCCTTGTATAAAGTAACCACCGAAGGTACTGCGAAGCGCATCGGTTGGAATTTTGGGAATGTGAATATGGCTGGCAAAACGGGCACCACAGACGATTACCGCGATAGCTGGTTTAGTGGCTTCGATAGAAACAATGTGGTTACGGTTTGGGTAGGCAATGATGACAACCAACCGGTTAATTTGACCGGTGCAGGTGGGGCCTTGCCCGTCTTTATAAACTACATGAAATCTCAGTCACCCAAGTCATTATCAAGGCGTTTCCCAAAAGGGTTAGGCATTGCACATTTTGACGCCAAGACCGGCGCGGTTGTGGTTGCAGGATGTGCTGGGAGTTTAAGCGTACCGGCTATTTTGGATGTGCTTCCTCCACCTCAACAAGATTGTTCAGGCCGTCCTGTAGACAAAGACAGCGACAAGGATGATAAAAGCTGGTGGGAACGGATATTCGGATAAAAAAACTCCAGTAAGAAGATAGAAAACACAATCACTTGGCTGGGATACAGTCCGTGCTTTCTATCTCCCTCTGGAGTAAAAGGCCCAGGGAAGGCAAATCTTTTAGCGGTAGTCGGTTAGGTTCCTATTTGTTTTTATTGCGTTTTCAGTGACCTTTCTGAAGGAATAGGCGCGCTGTTGAAAACACCAGCGCACTGACTACAAACGCAATAACCGGTCCGAGTACCACCATAAATAGGGTTGCGGCGGTTAACATGTGCATTCTCCTTATGCGTCGTTATCGTCTGAGCTGATAGGCTCAATCGGCGTAATAGTGATGTCAGCAACCAATGCATTTGCTTCTTCTACTTCTGGCTCAAACGTATGGCTTGCAGTTAACACGTCATAAGTCACGCCTAGGTCCAAGTTCTGCTTTACGTCATGCATGGCGCTTTCAACGATAAAATCTGTATGCGAAACAATGTTGTTCTGAGTGTCGTCAGCGAACGCTGATGCGCCCAATACGCTAGTTGCTAAAGTTAGTGCAGTGAAAGTTTTGCGACCGATAAACATAGTAATCTCCAAAAATTAAGTTAGACACTGCACTTGAACATACTGCGTGGCAGCTATCATGTTGCTAAAGGTTTCGATAATAAGTCGTTATCAATTAACAATTAGTTTATAGCGAGGGATGTGCCAACTCGTAAAAATAAGGTAAGCATATGAATTTAATGAATTTTAACTTTTGATAAAAAATGAAGGTGAAATTGGGGGATTAAAGAAATACTAAAATTTAGCGAATTTAATGTAGAGGTGGTCAAAATGACTAACGCAAATCTTTTAACACTTGCGCAGCGACACTGGTGACCATGAGAAAGGTCAGAAATAGGGGCGCTAGCCTATAAAGAAGAGCGGCGCCGCCAATGTATAAAAGAGTGAATAGATCTAGGACGCTTTACTTCTAAATTGTGAAACCATTGTCACTACTAGCGCAATAATCACACCAGCAGCAATACCAACAACACCATCAGCAAGTATAGACATAACCAGCGATGCGTCTGGGATAAGTGCGGTAAACCAGTCGGTAATAACGTGCAAAAAGCCAATGCTGTGTGTGAGGATGCCACCACCGACTAAAAACATAGCAACAGTGCCTACAACCGCAAGGGTTTTCATTAGTGCGGGGGCGGCAACTAATAACGCTCTGCCAATAAATCGTTGAAGAGTGTTCATTGAACCTGTTAACGACTTGCGGAGCATGTAAAGCCCAACATCGTCCATTTTAACTAGTGCCGCTACCAGCCCATAAACGCCAAGGGTAATAGCTAAGCTTAGTGCTACTAGTACACCAATTTGCGTAGTAAGTGTTGCATCGGTCACTGTGCCTAATGCAATTACAATAATTTCAGCAGACAGTATAAAGTCTGTGCGTATAGCGCCTTTAATTTTATCTTTCTCAAAAGCTACCATATCCACATCTTCGTGGGTAAGCGCTTCTATTCTGGCTTCTCGTGTTTTTTCTTCATCTTCGTGGGGAAGATATTTGTGCAGCAGTTTTTCTGCACCTTCAAAACATAAATATAACCCGCCCAGTACCAAAAGGACGGTTATAAGAGAGGGCACAAAAGCACTGATGGCTAATGCCGCAGGAACCAATATTGCTTTATTAATAAGTGAGCCTTTTGCTACTGCCCATACAACAGGTAGCTCTCGGTCTGCTTTAACGCCTTGGACCTGGTCGGCGTTTACCGCTAAATCGTCGCCCAAGACGCCCGCTGTTTTTTGCGCCGCGACTTTCGACATGGTTGCGATGTCGTCCATTAACGTTGCTATATCATCAAGTAGGGCAAGTAAGTTAGCTGCGGCCACGTCGAATATCCTTTGTTATGTATTACAGTTAGAGTAATCCCCAGTAAATAGCAGCTTAGCGTACTTAAAACATGGGTGATATACAATCAGGAATAATGCCGATAAATCACAGTTCTTTTTAGGCAGTTTTCAGGGCTATCACCAACAGAAAAGGCGAAATCAGAGGAAGTGTGAGTTGAGAAGAGCACGCTCGTGCTCTTCTCATGTTGAAGTTAATTACCCCAAATGTTGTTTACCAGTTCTGGATGATCAACAAAAGGGTTTCGATTGTTCTGGAAATTGAAGGCAGCGTCATTCCTATCGATTTCCTTTTGGCTTACAGGGTCTTGAGAATGCCAGCTTAAAAGCAGAGTTAAGAACCAGCTTTCAAATACTTGATCACTCGTACCATTCAACACTGCGTCGCCATAGGTGCTATTCGTTTCCCAATTTGCAATGACGTTTTCATAACGTGTCGCCATGTATAAATACGCTCTAGCGAAGTCACCTTTGAACTCGTCGATGGGCTCAAAAACGGTGCCTGTATAACCAGAAGCAGAAGAGCCAGCGCCCAGTTTGGAACCATTCGATGACGTATAAATAGCACTTGCGACATCACCGTACGGATAGCTACTTCGGCGACCGTTAACGTAGCCGTCGGTTGCAAAAACGTGATGAACATCAGTATTCATTGGCGAGACTGCACCGCCAAACCAGCTGCGCGGGAAGGCGTGTTCGCGGTTATAGCAACTGCCTTCTCCACTATAGCTGCCACACTGGTCAGAACCAGCCGTGTAGCTGAAAGCGTCACTACCATTTGGGTTTTCTGAATACATGTCCAAAATGGAGCCGTCATTTTCATAGTAGCTGTCGCTTGTGTATGAAATATAGAATGTCCAAAGGTCGCCATAGCTTTGTGTATTATGATTTTTGATAATGTTGTAAAGCTCGGTTTTTAACGTATAGCCTGACAGACCGTTGGCACTTGCATAGTAACCAGTGAGTTCTGATGAACCACCACCATTGCCACCGTCACTCGTTGTGCCAACGTTAAAGCTGGTGCTTTCACTCGCGCCGAAAGAGCCGCCATTAGCAACAGACACGCCCTCTATTAGCAAGTTATAGCTGCCAGAGCCATAGGAGCAGCAGATTCCATCGCCATAGGCATCACTAATGGTAAAGGTATATTCTCCATCAGTAAGGCAAACCGCTTCAGTATAACTTTGGTTGCTAGCGTAGCTGCTGCCAGAGGCTTCAACTTGGTTGTTTGCGTTAGTTATTTGCCAACTGGTTTCACTGCCGTAATTGTCGGTAGTTAAGTTCAAAACGCCTGAATGGCTAGCACACGTGCTTCCACCGCCGTTGTTGCCGCCTGACCCAAGCGTAGTCGGCTCGAATGCGTCTACATAGACGGTTTCTGAACCATCAAAGCCAGTCTGATCATAAAAGCGTAACCCCACCTCAATCTCTTTTGACGCTGTAGCGGAATAAGAGAAAGTAAGCTGTTGCCAGTTTCCGGTTAAGCTGTTGTCAGAATAACCTTGATAACCGTCTACATATAGGCGTGCTTTTACAGCACCTTCAGTGTGATATAGCCTCACTGAAAATTCATAATTTTGACCGGCGGTTACATTGATTGTCTGACGGAAGTCAGTTGAACCTTGCGTTGTCGTATTGACAGTAACTGCAGCAGACTTGCTTCCCGAGAATGAGTAGACCGAGTTCTCAGCTACACTAATGCCGGAGTCGATAGTTGACCATGAATTAGGTGCGCCAGACGTCCATGTTTCAAAGTCTCCATTGGAGACCTGACCCATGGCGATAGCGGGTAACAACGCACC